>JBEKGK010000182.1:0-7212 GCA_050012835.1 Solirubrobacteraceae bacterium
GAGGTGTGCGACGTGGTAACGATCAACGCGCCGCTGCACCCCGAGACCGAGAACCTGTTCGACGCGCAGCTGCTGGCGAAGATGAAGCGCGGCGCCTATCTGATCAACACGGCGCGCGGCAAGATCTGCGACCGCGACGCGGTCGCAGCCGCATGCGAGAGCGGCCAGCTCGCCGGCTACGCGGGCGACGTCTGGTTCCCGCAGCCGGCGCCGGCGGACCACCCCTGGCGCTCGATGCCCCACCATGGAATGACCCCGCACACGTCGGGAACGAGCCTCTCCGCCCAGGCGCGCTATGCCGCGGGAGCGCGCGAGATCCTCGAGTGCTTCTTCGACGGGCGTCCGATCCGAGAGGAATACCTGATCGTCGACGGCGGCCGGCTCGCCGGCGCCGGCGCGCACTCCTACAGCGAGGGCAACGCGACGGGCGGGATCTGAGCGGCTCGTGCTAGGCGGACGGCCGGCCGGCCCGTGCTCGCGGGCCGGCCGAGCCGAGCTCGGTCGGCTGTATCAATCGAAGCGCGCGACCGTGAAGCCGATCAGCACGGGCACATTCACAGCGAACACGATCAGTGACAGCGTGAGCACCACCAGCGCGCCTCCGCTGGTGTGGTTGCGCAGGAACACGTACTCGATCATGCCAGCGATGATCGCGTACGCCAGCAGCGCCCACCTGGCGATCTCGAGGAAGCGCCGCCACGCGAATCCCTCGGCGCGGAAGAGCGCGAGCAGGTTGCCGGCGAGCACCAGCGCCGACGCCGCCAGCAGCCCCACCGCGGGTCCCAGCGAGACGTGCTGGGGAAGATGGGCCGAGAGGTAGATGCCGGCGGCGAGCACCAGCCCGAGCGAGAGCATGCCGAGCTGCGTCACCGGGGGCAGGCGGCGCTCGCTCATCCCGCGGCCAGCTTGGTCATGATCACCAGCGTCGCGACCTGCATCAGCCCGGTGGCTCCCGCCGAGTAGATGAACCGCTTCATCAGCC
Organism: Solirubrobacteraceae bacterium; assembly: GCA_050012835.1. Lineage (GTDB taxonomy): Bacteria > Actinomycetota > Thermoleophilia > Solirubrobacterales > Solirubrobacteraceae > Palsa-744. The sequence continues at coordinate 983 of JBEKGK010000182.1, forward strand.
GCTCGATCACCGCGGGGTTCGGCTGGGGCTTCTTCAGCTCGGTCAACACCGCGATGTTCGCCGGCTCGAGCAGGCCGAGCGCGATCACCGCCATGACGCTGACCACGATGAAGCTGGCGACCACCCAGCCGTGCAGCGCGTAGCTCGTCTGGTTGGTCCCCAGATGGGTCGACAGCTGCCAGCCGGCGGCGAGCGTGACCGTCACGACCGTCGGCATGATCAGCACCATCTTGGGCATCAGCCGCGTCGTGAACTCGATGCGCGCCGGAATCGAGAGCCTGCCCATGATCGGCCCGAGGACGAAGCCGAGGAACAGGTCGATGATCGTCCACGCGGCGCCGCCGACGACATGCAGGAACTCCAGCGGCCACAGTTCGTTGACGGCGATGCCGGCGATCAGCAGGGCCAGCACGATGGCGACGATCGGCAGCCCCGCGCGGGGCACGATCTGGAAGTCGGGACGCTCGAGCGCGGCCGCTGGCCCATCGACGATCGCGGCGCCCGGCGAGGAGACGGCGGCGTGTGCCATGGCGCGAATCTAGCGCGCCGGCGGGCGGAGCGCCAGTGCTCGGGCTGGCGCGAGCATGCGGGCGTCCGCCAGCGCCCACGTCGCCGCGGCGGTGGCGGCCGCGACGATCAGCACCGCGGGCCATGCCCCGACGGCCAGCGCGAGCACGTGCGAAGCGACGAACGCGGCGAATCCGACGCCTGCGAGCCTGGCCGCCGTGCGCGCCCCGTGGCGCTGCATCCAGATGCGGATGCAGCACAGGCCGCCGATCGCCAGCACGACCCCGCCGAGCGGACGCGAGCCGGTGGCCGCGACGACCGCGTAGCCGGCGATCAGTGAGCCGGCCGCGAGCGGGGCTGTGGGCAGCGCGCGCATGTGACGCGCAGCGTAGCGCTCACTCGGCGGCCGCGGAAAACTACTGGCGCCTTTCGGCGTGAAGCTACGGATGCGGACGGAGCCGGCCCGCTCGTAGGCTGCCCGACATGGCTTACCGACCGATCCGACCAGTAACCTGCGCCTCGCTCGTGTACCCACCGCTCACAGGAGGCTGGTCGTGACCCACGCAGGCGTGACCGCGGTGATTGGCGCGGTGTTCAACCTCAGTCACCCCGCGCACGTCGTGCACTGGCACTTCATCAAGCTGCCGCTCGCGAACGTGATCGTGATCGCCCTGATGCTGGTCGCGTTCGCTGTTGCGATCGCGCTGCCGTTCCCCGGCGCGGCGCGCCGGGCCGCCGCGCGTCGTGGCGGAGGCGGCTCATGAGCGGCGCACCCGAGAGCTCCTGGACCGTCAAAGTCCGCGAAAAAGCCGTTGAGGCGCTGCCGCCCGAGAAGCTGCTTCCGGACGGCCAGCCGACCTACGTGGCCTCATGGATCTACATGTTCGGCGTCGCGAGCATCGCCTCGCTCGTCGTGATCATCACGTCGGGCTCGATCCTCGCGTTGAAGGGACCGGCCTGGTGGCACTACACGGGCGTCGGGCACTTCTTCAACAGCATCCACATGTGGTCGGTGGAGCTGTTCTTCTTCGTGATGGTCGTCCACCTGTGGGGCAAGTACTGGATGTCCGCCTGGCGCGGAGGGCGCACCCGCGTGTGGATCACCGGCGCGATCACCTTCCTGGTCGCGGTGCCCACGGCGCTCACCGGCTACGTCTCCCAGCAGAACTTCGACGCGCAGTGGATCTCCACACAGGCCAAGGACGGGCTGAACGCGGTCGGCGTGGGCGCGTTCTTCAACGTCACCAACTTCGGGCAGATGTACAGCTACCACGTGCTGCTGCTCCCGATCGCCGTGGTGGTGCTCGTGTCGGCGCACGTGTTGCTCGTACGCCGACACGGGGTCGTGCCACCGATCGAGCTGAACGCACGCCTCGCGACCGCGCCTGCCGGTGAGGCTCCCGCGCCTCCGGCCACCTCCATGGGAGCCGGCTCGTGAGCCTGCTGCGCGCGAAGGACGACACCAAGCCGTGGACGGGCGGCTACCAGCCGTACGACCTCGTCAAGGAGGCGTGCATCGCGGTCGGCGTGATCGCGCTCCTGTCGATCGTGCTCTCCGTGCTGTTCTCGTCTCCCGATGACAAACCGAGCACGATCGCGCAGTGGTCGAACCAGCTGCCGATCAACTTCGTCACGGCGGCGGCCAGCGAGCTCGACGGCACGAGCGGCACCGCCGAATACGGCCCGCCCTACAACCACAACGGCGAAGGCCAGCACGCCGCCTTCATCTACCTGCAGAAATGGCTGGGGGTCAGCCATCCGATCAACACCGCCGACGACTACGTGATCGACCCGTTGAAGACCATCCCCAACGACCCCGCGCTGCAGAGCGCGCTCGGCGAATACCAGGCCGCGCCCGAAAAGACCCAGAAGGCCTGGGGCGAAGCGTACGCCAAGCCGCTGAATGAATACGCGGAAGCCGAAGAAGAAGGCAAGCCGCTGCCCAAGACCGTCGCGGTCGACCCGACGACGGGGACGGTGAGCGTCCAGGCCAGCGGCGCAGGCCCGGTCCCGACGATGATGACCAGCTTGCTGAGCCTCGCCAAGAGCGGCGGTCTGGACGGCAGCCTGTTGACCAGCAAACAGTTCTTCCAGACCGACTACACCAAGCCGCTGCTGTTCATGGCCGACGGCGGCCTGCTCGACAAACGCGCCGAAGAACAGCACCTGGGTGGCGACGAATGGGGCATGATGAACGAGACGGGTAGCTATCCGGGCCAGGCGTGGCTGTGGCTGTACGCCCTCTGGTACCAGATCGAACCGTTCAAGGCATCCGAAAATGCTGACATTCTCGTGATGCTGGTGATGGGCGTCCTCAGCCTCGCGTTCATCTCCGTACCCTTCATCCCCGGCGTGCGCGACCTGCCCCGCAAGATCCCGATCTACAAGCTGATCTGGCGTGAGCACTATGGCGCGGCAAGCCCGCCACCGAAGGCGCCGCCAGGCGACGTCGCACCCGGCCCGGCGACCGGCGCCGGGCCCTGAGCTACCGGGCGATGAGCCCGCGCTCCAGCGCGTAGCCGACGAGGTCCGCACGGCTGGAGAGCCCGAGCTTCTGCTGTATGTGCGAGCGGTGCGTCTCGACGGTGCGCACTGAGAGGTAGAGCTGCTGCGCGATCTCGGCGTTGGTATGTCCGAGGGCGATCAGCCGCAGCACGTCGACCTCGCGCTCGGAGAGGTCGTCCGGCGGTCCCGGCGGCGGCTCGGCCGCGATGCGCGCGCCCAGCCGCGGGTTCAGGTAGCTCTCGCCGACCGCCGCGCGGCGCACCGCTTCGACGAGCTCGTCGTCGGCGGCCTCCTTGAGCACGTAGCCGATCGCGCCCGCGCCAAGCGCCTCGCGGGCGAAGGCGGGCTCCTGCTGCATCGTCAGCACCACGATCTGCGTGTCCGGCGACTCCTGGCGCAGGACCGGGATCGCCTCGAGGCTCGAGCCGCCCGGCATGTTCAGGTCGAGCACGAGCACCATCGGGTGATGCCCGCGCACGTAACGCCTGGCGCTGTCCACGTCGCTGGCCTCGGCCACCACTTCGAAGTCGCTCTCGCTGTCGAGCAGCATCCGCAGGCCGGCGCGCACGACCGCATGGTCGTCCGCGAGGACGATGCGGATCGACTCGCCGGCGGGCTTCTCGCCGTCGCCGTCGCCGTCGTCCACGGCTTGATCCTGCTCGCTCACGTCCGGGACGGTAGCGGCTGGCGCAGCGGAGTGACTGTCGGAGCCCGCACCGGCCGCCGGTGCGAGCGTCAGGCGCCGGTGTCCGCCGGGCGGGGCAGGACGAGCAGCGAGCAGCGCGCGTGGCGCTCCAGGTAGTCGGACGTGCTGCCCAGCACCAGGCGCTTCACCGGGCCGTAGCCGCGCGAGCCGACGACCAGCAGGTCCACGTCCTCGCCGAACGCCGCCAGCTCCTCGCCCGGGAGCCCGTAGACGGCGCGACCCTCGACGTCGGGCAGCTGGCTCATGCGGGCGTTCGCTTCGGTGATCATCAGATCGATGCTGTCTCCGATCGCGGGCGCCATCAGGCCGGTGAAGGCGTAGCTCGGTATCGAGACGACTTCCAGGGCCGTGATGCTCGCGCTCGTCGGCTCCGCCACCTTCCTGGCCGCCGCCAGGGCCCGCTCGCTCTCGGGAGAGTCGTTGTAGGCGACGCCGACCTTGGCGATCGGCGTCGGATGCCCCGCGTAGCCGTGGGCCGCGATCGCGACCGCGCAGGGCGCGCCGTTGAGCGCCGCGCGCGTGTCGTCGCCGAGCATCGCCCGGCCGAAGCTGCTGTGGCGGCACGAGCCCACGACGAGCAGGTCGGCGCCCTGCTCATCGGCCTGGCGGTGCAGGCCGGCGCCCGGGCCCGCGGCGACGATGCTCACCAGCTCGGCCTGCACGTCGCTGTCGGCGCGCTCGCGCTCGAGCAGCTGTAGCGAGGCTTCGCGCTCCTCGGCCAGCAGGCCAGGGGTGATCGCGTGGAGCGGATGCAGCTCGCCCGCGCGCACGTGGGCCAGGGTCAGCTTCCCGTCGGGGTCGGTCAGCTGCGAGGCGAGCGTGATCGCGTCACGCCCATAGCTGCCGCCTTCCACTCCCACGAGCACGTTCTTGAACATGCATCTCTCCTTGGATCGTTGCCCACGATCCTAGGACAGTACGCTCGTGGTGGACGATATCCCGTGCTCGAGAACGCATCTGCCACAGGCACGCCCGCTCCGCTGGCTCCGTCCGAGCTGCATCTGCTCGACGCCTACTGGCGCGCGGCGAACTACCTGTCGGTGGGCCAGATCTACCTGCTCGCCAACCCGCTGCTGCGCGAGCCGCTGCGGATCGAGCACACCAAGCCGCGCCTGCTCGGCCATTGGGGCACGACGCCCGGCCTGAACTTCATCTACGCGCACATGAATCGTGTGATTCGCGAGCGCGACCTGAATGCGATCTACGTCGCCGGTCCGGGCCACGGGGGCCCGGGAGTGGTGGCGAACGTGTACCTGGAGGGGACCTACAGCGAGGTCTACCCGCATATCGGACGTGACGAGGAGGGACTGCGCAGGCTGTTCCGGCAGTTCTCCTTCCCGGGCGGGATCCCCAGCCACGTCGCGCCCGAGACGCCCGGCTCGATCCACGAGGGCGGCGAGCTCGGCTACTCGCTGGCGCACGCCTTCGGCGCGGCGTTCGACAACCCCGACCTGCTGGTCTGCTGCGTGATCGGCGACGGCGAGGCAGAAACCGGGCCGCTGGCGGCCAGCTGGCACGCGAACAAGTTCCTGAGCCCCGTCTGCGACGGCGCGGTGCTGCCCGTGCTGCACCTCAACGGCTACAAGATCGCCAACCCGACCGTGCTCGCGCGGATACCCGAGAGCGAGCTGCGCGCGCTGCTCGAAGGCTACGGCTACGCGCCGCGATTCGTCGAAGGGCACGAGCCGGAGGCGATGCACCAGCTGATGGCCGCGACCCTCGACGACGTCACCCGCGAGATCGCCGAGATTCAGCGCGCAGCGCGCACCCCGGCGGGCACACCCCCTGGGGCGCAGGCAGGCGAGAATCCAGACCCCGCCGGGCGGGCGGGAAGTGAATCCAGGCCCCGCTGGCCGATGATCGTGCTGCGCACGCCCAAGGGCTGGACGGGCCCCAAGGAGGTGGACGGGCTGCCCGCGGAGGGGTCGTTCCGCTCCCACCAGGTTCCGCTCGCGGACCTCGCCTCCATGCCAGAGCACCTCGCGCAGCTGGAGGCGTGGATGCGCTCGTACGAGCCCGAGCAGCTGTTCGACGAGCGCGGAGCCCTGCGCCCCGAGCTGGCGGCGCTCGCGCCGCACGGCGAGCGCCGCATGGGCGCCAACCCGCACTCCAACGGCGGCCTGCTGCTGCGCGAGCTGGAGATGCCCGACTTTCGCGACCACGCCGTCGAGGTCCCCCTGCCGGGCACGGGCATGAGCGAGGCCACGCGCGTGCTCGGCGGCTTCCTGCGCGAGGTGGTGCGGCGCAACGGCGAGAGCTTCCGCCTGATGGGCCCCGACGAGACGGCGTCCAACCGCCTGGGGGCCGTGTTCGAGGTCACCAACCGCGTGTGGGAGGCGCAGGCGCTGGCCAGCGACGATCACCTCGCGCCCGAAGGGCGGGTGATGGAGGTCCTCTCGGAGCACCTATGCCAGGGCTGGCTGGAGGGCTACCTGCTGACTGGCCGCCACGGCCTGTTCAACTGCTACGAGGCGTTCATCCACATCATCGACTCGATGTTCAACCAGCACGC
>JBEKGK010000183.1:0-7073 GCA_050012835.1 Solirubrobacteraceae bacterium
CCCCCGAGAGCGGGACGAGTTGCACTTGCCGGTGCTCGGATACTCGGCGGGCGGATCGGACGAGCTCGGTGCCGTCGATGGCATGACGCTGGGCAAGCACATAGATGTCGGCGAAGTCACGCCATCTCGTGTTTACCGTGCCCCTCGCGACCGCAGTCACAACCTTCTCTGCGTGCACCATCGCCAGGGGATACGCGCGCAGGAGCATCTCCCCACCCAGTAGCCGCGGAAGGCGCACCTGCGTTGGAGCGGGACTGATCGGGTCGCCCATGTTCATGTCAATGTGGAAGTGCTGGCGCGCACTTGCCAACCGGGCCGTCATCGTCACCCGCACCCCCGCGTAGATCTCCTCGTCTCGTATCTGCTCTGCGGACACCATCTCGGTCTCGAACATGACTCCGTCATCGATCGCGATGGCCGCGATCTCGCATGCCATCGCGCAGACTGAATCGACGTCGCTGTCAACAGCTTGAGCTTGCAGATCGATGTCGCGGGTCGCTCTACGCTCCTCGAAAGCGGCCAGCAGAACCCCACCCTTCAGCACAAGCTGCTCAGCGAACGGCGAGTTGGCGAGCCGGTCGAGAAACGCCTCCAGGACGTACAGTTGCAGCAGCTCGTCCACGGGCCGTTGGCTCTCGCGCGCCAGCTTGCGCAGATCGAGGTAGGCACGCCCCGCTCTCGTCGCCCGACTCGGAGCGCTCACAGCAAGACCTCAAGCGCCCTTCGGAGCGCCGGCTCTGCCCCGGCAAAATGCTCTGCCAACTCGATCAGCTGCGCCGGGCTTCTCCCCGGTTGGCGTAGCCATCGCCGCAAAGCCTCCCACGCAAGGTCCGCGCCCTGCAGATGGCGAATTCGGATGACGTCGACGATGGAGCGCTCGGCCGAATAGATGCCGATCGGTGAGCGCGCGCCGACCTCGAGCGTTTCCCGCCCTAGGTCGAAGGTGCCACGGTCGAACTGGTGCAGGCGGCTGGGCGCCTTCAGGACTGGCCGCGTGTTTCCGCGCGGGATCGCGATGTCGATGGCGGCCGGGATGGAGTCGATGAGTCCATGGCGAGCGAGTGCCGTCTCCAGGCAGAGCGTTCCGCGAGGAACGCGCTCGGCGATCTCAACCAGGTCGAGATCTGCCGCCGGCGCGTCGGCCCACCGGTACACGCCGCCGCCCACGGCGACGATTGCGCCGGCGTCGCGCAGTCGGTAGATGCGGCCGTCACTCAGGCCCGCCTCTCGCGCCTCGCGGTATCTGAACGTCTCACCGAGCAGCTTCCGTGGATCGATCACCGTCACGAAGGAAATCATACCCACATATTGACTACATGGGTAGAATCGCCGTCCTACGCCAGCTCGGGTTCCGCGACGCCCCGCGCGTGAGCGGATTCAACCCCTCCGGGCGACACCTGCGCCAAGACACTACCCACCGGCGCTGACCAGCGCAGGCGACCGAGCACCCGCGGCAGCCCTGTAGACCAGCCGCACCTGCTCATACAGATCGGCCGGCAACGCTCGCTCGGCCTCCGCTAGGAACTCGCCCGCCGAGAGCGCCGGATGCTCGCTCTGCTCGAAGAACCGCTCGACCTCCTCCCGCACATGCTCCGCATGCTCAGGAGCGCGCTCACGGGCACGAGCGATGAGATCAGCCGCCACCTCGCCCAGCGAACGCTTGCGATAGACAACGGCTAGGCGCATCACCTCCCCCGCGGAAACCCGCTTGTCGCGCTCACCCATCCGCTCGCACACCAGATCATCCCGACGCGACAGCGTCGACGCGCTCACACCAAGCAGACGCGCAGCCTCCGTCAGCGTCGGATAGGCGAGCAGCGAGATGTCGAGCGTCTGAGTCATGGGACAGCCTCACGTAGCACTCTACGCCATCAGCACACGAAACGCAACATACGCAATGGACGGAACATACCACCCAGGCCGAGGTCGCCGGGCGCCTCGGCGCGAAACGTTGGGCTGAGACATGCCCGACCGGGAGGGGGGCAACTGGACCCCCACCCCCGATCCGTGGCAACAGTTTGGCAACAGTCACATCGTCCAATACGTCCAGCGTGTCCAGAAAACCTGACGATCTGGACGTTCTGGACGCCCCTGAACCCATCTACGCGTGGCCTGTCTGGTTCAGGTCCGTGTCCGGGAAACCGGGTGGAGGTTCGAGTCCTCTCATCCGCATCGAGAAATGGCTGGAGATCCTCGGTTGCGCCGTGGCCAGACGGCCGTCCAGCGCCGTCGCTGGGCGGTCCGTGGCAACTGTTTGGCAACACTAGCCGGCACGGGGGCGCAGAGCTTGGTTGCATGGTCCTAGTGACCTCGACCTCGACCCGGCGGCCATCAATTTTCGGCGACCTCCTGGCGTGGTCAGGCCGGAGGAAGGTCGACATCCTGCCCGCTGCGGGAGACGCTCAGAGGTGAGATGGTTGCGCACCGAAAGGTGCGGCATGACGCACCAAATGGTGCTATGCTCTTGCACCATGGGTAGTCCCTTCATCTACGAGGAGCCCCTCGAACCGCCGGAGCTGCTCGCCGACCGCACCACGGAGCTCGCGCTGCTGAAAGACCGTGCGGCTGAGACGCGCAACAGCCGCCTCGAGGGTCCGCGGCGGTATGGCAAGACGTCGCTGCTGAAGGCCGCGCTGGCCGCCGCTGACAAGGACGGCTTTGTCCCCATCTACGTCAACTTCCTCGGCGTGCTGACCGTGGCGGATGTGGCCGAGCGTGTGGAGAGGGCCTACCGTGAGCAGCTCGACGGGCCGTTGAGGCAGTGGTTCGCCGGCGTCGTCTCGACCTTGCGCCCACACCTGAGAGCAGCGCCCGGTGGCGTCGGGGTCGAGATCTCACCCGAGCTACAGACGCCCGCCCTATTGGACCGACTGAGCCTGCCACGGCGCCTCCAGGAGCGCCACGGGCGACAGTGCACGATCGCCTTCGACGAGTTCCAGGACGTTGTCAGGGTTAGCGACGCAGTCGCGGGATCAATGCGCTCAGAGCTCGAGCAGCACCGGAATGCAGCCGGGTACATCTTCTCCGGCTCTCACCCCGGGCTGATGCGCGATCTGTTCTCGGATCGCCGCCATGCATTCTTCGCGCAGGCCAAGCCAATCCCGCTCCCAGCCCTCGGGGCTGAGGATCTGGCCGACTACATCGCATCGAGATTTCAGAGCGGTGAGCGAGACGCCGGCGACGCACTCGAGCTGCTGCTCAGGACAGCGGACGGACATCCGCAGCGAGCGATGCTGCTCGCGCACCACCTGTACGAGCACAGCAAGCGAGGTAGCCCCGCTTCGACCGACGAGTGGGTCGCCGCCTACGCTGCCGCAACCCTCGATGCGACCCCGGAGGTCCAAGCGGCCTGGGACTCCTGGAACAACACCGAGCGCCGCTTGATGGCCGTGATCGCGAGACGGACCATCCCCCTTCAGGGACGGGTCGCGCGGGAGGAGTTCGGGGTGAGCAAGACGGGTGGGAACCAGCACACCATCACCGGCCTTGAGCGAGAGGGCCACGTGGTTGCCGACGAGACAACGAGCACCGGATGGCGCGTCGTCGATCCGCTGCTCGAGCAATGGTTGGCGAACGGCCGCGGATGGCCGGAGCCGACGTAACAATTCTGGCGAGTTGAAGGTCGCCAGTCAACCAGCAGGACGTTCTTGCTCCAGTGGGTCGGGACGCCTGCTCACACAGTTTCAGTTGCGTCGCGGAGGTTGAGCCCGGCGAGCTCGGTGTCGCTGTGGGTGCGAGGGATTTCGCTTCCGGAGCACGCTCGCGCATGAGACTCGTACAGGCTTCGCAGCAGCATGTTCAGCTGAGTACGCTCGCCCGGGCTCAGCGCGCCCAGGAACAGGTCGCGTGAGGCAGCAGCCTCGCTCGCTAGTCCCTCGACAAGCTCGACGCCGCGCGCGGCAAGGCGGACGTTTCGGCGACGGCGGTCGACCGTGGCGGCCTCGCGCACGATCAGCTCACGTTCGGCCAACCGGTCGAGCACGGCGACGAGGTTGCGAGGGTTCACGGCGACTAGCCTGGCGAGCCGCTGCTGACCGACAACGTCGTGTTCGGCGAGGACCACGAGCGTGGCGTATTGGATCTGTGTCAGCCCACGCTCTACGAGGAATGCCTGCCAGGATCGAGCGGCCAGCGACCCCAAGCGGGCCAGGAGAAACCCCGTGCCGTGCTCGAACTCGGGGCGTGCGCTTGCGTCGTCCACCGCGCGCATGTTATACATGTTTTATGTCTATCTTCGCGCACCGCCAAGTACAGCTCGACGGGATCTCCGTGCACCTCGTCGAAGCTGGGGACCTACAAGCGCAACCAATCGTGTTGCTCCACGGTTGGCCCCAATCTTGGTTTGAGTGGCGGGAGGTGATGGAAGGCGCAGCGCGCGAGTTCCGTACGATCGCCGTCGACCTACCCGGCGTCGGAGAGTCCCCGACTGCCGTCGCCGGAGGGTCAAAGCAGGCGCTCGCAGCGCTGGTTCACGACCTGATCGGGCAGCTCGAACTCAAGAACGCGACGCTCGTAGGCCACGACATAGGCGGGATGATCGCCTACGCATACCTGCGCCGATACCAAGACGTCGCACAAGTGGTGATCGTCGATGTCGTAGTCCCGGGGATCGCCCCTTGGGACGAGGTCCTCCACAACCCCCACCTCTGGCACTTCGCGTTCCACGCGATCCCGGCGCTGCCCGAGTTGCTCGTGCAAGGCCACCAAGGCGCATATCTGGACTACTTCTTCAACGCGCTCGCAACCGACGCGAGCCGGATCACGCCCGACGCGCGCGCGACCTACGCCCAGGCCTACGGCTCCGACGCTCAGCTCGCTGCAGGATTCGACTTCTACCGCGCGCTCGCAGAAGACGCACGGGACAACAGCGCTGCCATCGGCGCAACCACAGACACCCCAGTCCTGTACATACGCGGCGAGGGTAGCCGCGGCAACATCGACAGCTACGCCGAAGGACTCCGAGCCGCCGGCGTGCGGCATCTGACCGCGAGACTGATACCCAACACCGGACACTTCATCCCCGACGAGCAGCCCGCAGAGCTGTGGCAGCACATCCACGAGTTCCTGACAGCAACCGGCCCCAACGCGCAGTAGCGCGATTGAGCCAGATGGCGCTATGACCCGAGACGCTTTGGGAGTGAGCCGCATCAGGAGCGGTTTTCTACCGAGCGGAATGCGGCTTGACCCGGATGAACTCGAGTTGGGCCCGATCTAGCTTGATGGCATGTTCTCCAAAGGTCCCGCGGCGCAAGCGCGAGCGCTGAACCTCAACCCACAGCCTTGGCGCTGGAGCCATCCGCGGGTGCTTGTCGAGCATCCGGACGAGGCGGCAGGCCTCGCGATCGCCTCCGGCTTGCGCTACGCGGGCTACGCGGTCGCCGTCTGTCCCGGCCCAGCCGGACACGAACGCTGTCCGCTCACCGGGCCCGCAGGATGCGCCCCCGCTCACGACGCCGATCTCGTTGTCAGCTCGTTGGGCTACGAGCACGAGGCGGCCCGGGAGGTCTTGCGCGAACTGCGCACGCGCTATCCCGACACGCCGCTGCTGGTGGAGGCGCCGCCGGACATGGACGAGAGCCTGCACGAGCTGTTGGATGGCTGCCATCAGTTGCCCGCGCCGGCAAGCACCGAGCAGATCGTGGCCACCGTGCAGAGCCTGTCCGGCCATGTCGCCGGCGAGGGCCCCGCCGGTGCGTAGCCCCTTTCACAGCGAGCAGGAGGCCTTCCGCTTCGTCCTGCTTGTGATCCTCGCCCTGCTCCCGGTCGCGCTCGCCGCCACGTTGGGCCCGACGTGGCTCGCCCTTGTTGTGCTTGCGGTCATGCTTGGCGCTGTCGCTGCGCGCGTGGTGCAGGTGCGCATGCGCAAGCTCCGCGCCGTCGAGATGCCGGTGAAGATGGCGCCTCCGCATGTCGGCTCAGCGTCGGAGCGCCGCGTCCTCATCGTCGCCAACGACACGCTCGGCGAGGAGGCACTCCTCAGCGAGGTCGAGCGGCTGGCCTCCGTGCCGCACACGCACGTGCTCCTGCTCGTGCCCGCGCTGATCTCTCGTGGAGCTCGCTTGACCGGCGCTGTCGACGGCCTCTTGGACCAGGCGCGCGTGCGCCTGAAGACGGCCCTTGACCGCATCGGCCATGCCTCCGCCGTTGCGGGCGAGATCTCAGAGGCAGACCCCCTCCAAGCCGTCGAGGACACTTTTGCCACCTTCGTGCCAGACGAAGTCATTGTCTCCACTCGCTGGGAGCGGGCCGCGAGCGGGCTCGAGCCACGGCTCGCTGGTCTCGTGCGCGAGCGGTTCGCCGTGCCCGTGCGTCATCTCGTCTTCGACCCCGGGGCCGCCGCGCACGAGCCGGACAAGGACACCGAGGCGAGATATCGGCATGAATCCGGTGAAGTAGCTGCCAGGACGTTCGGGCTGAAGGCGCTCGCGGGTGCGGGGATCCTGGCCGCGGTGCTGATGTCGGCGGTCGCGCTGGTCCAGAGCAGCGAAAGACGGGAAGCGCGCGCGGTATCTCAGGCCGCCGCTGAGCAGGCCGCCGCGCTACCGCCGGTGGCGAAGATCGTCGATCTGTCGGTGATCCCGGAATACAAGCCTGGACCAGAAGGCGAAAAGCACGATGCCTTCACCGTGACCGAATTCACCGTGCGGGCAGGCCAGCCCCAGCAGCTGCGGATCGACAACACCGATAGCGTGCCGCACAGCATCACGGCGCCGGGAGCGGGCGTCAACATCGTCGTGATGCCCGGGGTTCACACCTACACGTTGATCGTGAAGCACGCGGGCACGTTTCTCTGGTTCTGCACCTTCCAATGCGACGAATGGGCGATGGCGCACCCGGGCTACATGAGCGGCTACATCACTGCCAGCTAGAGCATGCCCCGCGGGCGGCGACGGGCGCGGGCGGGCGCATGACGAGGGATGCTAGGCCGGCTGCTCGACCGGTATCGGCCCCGAGTAGACCTCGAAGAAGCGGGCCATCATGTCCTCGGGAACGGCGAGGTTCGCGTCGTGGTCGGTGCGCAGGCAGATGACACTGGGCCCGTCATGCGTCTGGGCGCGGCGCAGCGCGGGCTC
>JBEKGK010000184.1:0-6993 GCA_050012835.1 Solirubrobacteraceae bacterium
GTCGGAACAGGCGCCCAAGCAGCGCCGAAGCAGAACGGATCGTCGCTGCGGGAGCTGTTCGGGTGACTGATCAGGGATGCGGGGTGATGGCCAGGATGGTCATCACCCGCTTCGCGGTCGATCCGTGTTCACGTCCCCCGGTTGATTCTGCGGACGCTGCCGGCTGTGCTGCGGCGCGACGGGGCGAATTGAGCAGCCGTCTCAGCTGGAGAGGGTGCTCCGTTTGAAGAGCTTGCGCAGGCGGTTGTGCACCCAGTCGGGGAGTATCTGGGCGTTGCCGAGGCCGGGCAGGATCTGGGATGGGTAGTTCAGCGGCTCCCCTATCCCTGTTGTGTACTTCGGCTTGGTCTCGGGCATGGTGGGCTGGTTGGTGGTGGGTTGCTCCATGTGGCTCATCGTAGCCTCCCGGCGAGGTCGATCAGGATCGCGAGCACCAGGACGATCAGTGCTCGGTCGAACAGGACGGCTTTGCGGGCCAGGGCGTGGTCGTTGTTGCGGATTCCTGCTGTGAGGTCTGCGAGCAGCGACTCCGTGATCTGGTGCTCGTCGTGGGTCTCGCGATCCTCGCGCAGGCGTGCGACGGAGGGGCCGGTTTCCTCAGCGCCCAGGATCCGCAGTGCGCGTACGGCCAGTCCGAGGGAGAGGCCGAGCAGCGTCAGCGCGGCGATCCAGAGGTCGTATGCCCCTCTAGTGCCGATGATGACCGCGGCGAGCGCGGCGTCGAGGGCCATTACGCCGAGTGCGCCGGCGTCGAGCGCGGCGGACCGCGAGGTTTGCATCTGCAGCTGGCTCTCGGCGAGCGAGCACAGTCTGTCGGTAAGCGGGGGTGAGCTCCCATGAGTGGGCATGGCGGTCTCCGATCGGCCGGTTGGTCGTGGGTCCCTGCCCCCTACTCCGACGAAACCCCCCAAACGGGACACCCCGCCCCGAAAGCCTTCCCGCGGCGGCGGCGATCAGGTCGCGCGCGCGCTTCGAGTAGATCGGTCTTTTTCGGGAGACGCGCCGGCGCGCGTCTTCGATAAGCCGTTGTGGCGCTCCTCGCCACACCCCCGGCGCCCCGAACGTCAACCACCTGCGCGGCGCGCGGCGAGCGGGTGGCGACGTCGGATGAACGCGCCGCAGTGCGGGACGGTGAAGTCGATGAGGCCGTGACGCGGCATCGCGTGGCACCGCCGCGTATTGCTCGCGAAGCTTGTCGGCGTTCAGCTGCCAGATGCGCATCGATTCCGTGGCATGCAACGCCCGTTGTGTCGCCCAGCTCGGTCGTCGCTGACGCCAGGGCCTCCGCAAAGGCCCTCGAGCCCTTCGGCGGCGGCGATGGCGCTGGACAGCGCTGAGCGTCGCTGTGCGCCGAAGACCTCCTGGCCAACTCGGCAATCCAGCCTCGATTGATGCGCCCGCGCCGAGCATGACCGTCAACCGCTGCGCGGTGGCTGCGTCGGCGATCAGCCGGTCAGGCGGGGGCTGGGCGAAAGCAGCGAAGCTCACGACGGCATCATCGGAGCCGTGCGGCGCGTCGCTTGCCTTGCTCGGATTGGCCGGCGAGGGAGAGCACGGGCTCGCGTCAGTCTGTGGGATCACGGCAGGAGATCGTCACCGTGCCCACCGTACGCTCGCCTTGGGACGATTCTCTCAAACGAGCCCAAACGCAGCGCTTCCGAAGCGCTCAGGCCGAGGCTGCGAGCGCCCCCTACAGCCGCACGGCCCCGGCGACCCCGAGCGTGCGCGTGACCCCCCGCACGTCCACGAGCAGGCGCGCGCGCTGGGCGACGAGCTGATGGTCGACCTGAGGGTGGGCGGTGACGATCAGCGCGAGGTCGGCGTCCTCGAGCGCGTCGTCAAGCGAGACGCTGTGCAGGCCGTAGTCGCGAAGCGCGGGCACATGCGGGTCGTGGTAGCGCAGCTCCGCGCCAAGGCCTTTCAACAGGGTGAGGATCTTCAGGGCGGGAGACTCGCGGATATCGCCGACACCGGGCTTGTAGCTGACGCCGAGCACCGCGATGCGCGCGCCTTTGATCGGCAGCCCCGCGTGGTTGAGCGTCCGCTGCACCTTGGCAACGCAGTGGTAGGGCATCTGCTGGTTGACCTTGCCCGACAGCTCGACGAGCTCCAGCGACATATCGAACTCGCGCGCACGCCAGGAGAGATAGAACGGGTCCACAGGCAGGCAGTGCCCACCCATCCCGGGCCCGGGCTCGAAGCGCATGAGCCCATAGGGCTTGGTGCAGGCGGCGTCAACGACCTCCCAGATGTCGATGCCCATGCGGTCCGTGAGCATCGCCAGCTCGTTGACCAGCGCGATGTTCACCGAGCGGAAGATGTTCTCCAGGAGCTTCGTCAGCTCGGCGGCCTCGGGCGTTGAGACCCGTGGTCGACTCGAGCACCACCAGCAGTTCGCTCTGCAGCACCTCCGCGACCCCGCGTGGAGTCGATCAGGGGACCGGGGTCGAGCTCGCGGTTGCGCGTCTAGTGCCGTTCGCCTTCTTCCTGCGCGCGCTTTTCGCTTTCTTTCTGCTGTTCGGCTTCCTTCGCGCCTTCTGCTTCGCTGTGTGCGTCCGCCTTTTCCTCTTCGCACTTGAGCGGTTGTTCGTTCATGCAGGCAGGTGGCTGCAGGCCGATGTTTTCGTTCGAGAGACGGGACTGCTGCCCGTCTGGCACCATTTCGTGGGTAGGCGTGCCGCTGGCGGCAGCAAAGAACAGTACGACGGCACCGACGATCACGGCTATGAGCAGCCAGCCGATGATCTTATCCTTGGTGCTGAGTTTGGTGTATGCAGCGTGCTGCTCTGCGCGCTGCTCCGCCTTCCCCTTCGCCTTCAGCCAGGCTTTGTCGCGCTCGGTGAGCATGATTCCCCTTGTATAGGTTGGCTGCACATACAGCATCGGCGCGACTTCCCGCGTGCTACAGCGAGAAGCCGCACCGTGGACCGCACCGCCGACGTCGCGCAGGCCGGGATGGAGCAGGGGCAGCCGCCGAGCACTGGAAGCGCGCAGCCCTCGTCGCTTGCGGTCGTCCGATTCGAGCGTCAGGTTGCCGCCGCCCGTGGCGACGCTCGCTTGACGACCTCCGTCGAGCCCTGCCCGGGTCGGCTGCTCAGGCTCGTCCTGGAAAGTGCAGCGTGGGTGTCTCAAGGGGAGCGTTTCGTAGACGGATCCCGAGGCGTTGCATGAGTAGCTCGGCGGCGGCCCGGTGCTCGTAGCCGTGAAGGTTGCGGGCGAGGTCGTGGATGTCGTCGAGAAATTCGGTGTTCGCGAGCTTGTCGGCGAGATTGGCGTGCAGCTGGCGGTAGCTGTAGAGGTCTGAGTCCATGTAGTAGGCAAGGCCGTCGACGATGAGCTGGTCGTCGAGTGTGAGTCCGGTCAGTGCGAGCCAGAGGTCGTAGAGGTCGCGGCCCTTGCGGCGGGCGTAGAGGGCTCGGAGCTTGGTGGCGAGGATCTCCTCGATCCGGAAGGTCCGCACGTCGGTGCTTCCGCTCCACCAGCGGGATTCGACCTGATGGGGCAGGAGGGCATGGGGTTGGTATGGGGTGGTCTCGCGGACGTTGATCTCGATCTTGATGGAGATCTGGCTGTCGTCATCTGCCTGCGAGCTCGTGCGAAACCATATGCAGGCCATGTCGGAGTCACGACTCGGAAACTTCCGTCTTCTCTCCTGCAGTCCGATGTTTGCGGCGATGCGCCGTAGTGCGGTCAGGCAGTCCCCGATCTTGGGCTCCGCGGAGGTGCGGGTGTAATCGAGGTCCTCGGAGTACCGCGCGGCCCGCGGCAGGTGCAGCTTGTGCAGGCAGGTGCCACCGCGGAAGGCCAGCTCGTTGGCGAGCAGCTCGTCGCTTGCGATTTCGATGATCAGTCGTGAGAGGATCAGATCCTGCTCGATCTGGCTCTCGCTGGGCCAGGGAGCCTGGGCGGACCATTCGGTGATGTAGGGCCGGGGGATCACAGGTCCACCGATCAAAGATCGGCCAGCACGTCGGTGTTGAGCCGCAGGCCCCAGGCGCGATCGAGTCGGCCGGCGGCGGGGCCGCTGGCGCTCAGCGGGGTCGGCTCGCCCTGTTGTGGCAGGGCGATCGTGCGCAGGCCGTCCAGGTTGACGTCGGGGCGGTGGCTTTCGAGCAGCCAGCCGAGCCTGCGCGCGGTGGCCTTCCCGCGCGGCGCGGCGATGCGTCCCAGGAGCGCGCCGTCGAGCTCTCCGAGCTCGATCAGGACGGTCGCTACGTTACTCAGTCCGCCGCTTTGGCGTGGATGCTGGGCGATGTCCACGGCGGTCGTCTCGCGGGTGGCGAGCTGCAGGTATCCGGACGGGCCGTTACGTCGTTCGGTCACGGCGTCTGCGATGTAGCGGCTGGTGTAGAAGCGCAGGCGATTGCGTCCGAGATCGCGGTCGGGAACGTCCTTCTCTGTGATGACCTGGAAGCTCTGCGGAGCCTGGTGCGCCGCACCGTGCATCGCGGCGGCCGTGAGCAGCGCGATGTAGTAGTCGCGACCGAGGTGCGCCATCATCGCGTCGATGAACCACTCCGCAGGCGGTGAGCCCCAGCCGCGGTACTGGGCGGGAACAACCGCGTAGAGCCCGCGAGCTGGCGAGATGATCAACCCGCCCTGGCGCAGGCGGTGCAGCCCACTGTGCAAAGCAGCGGGATCCAGCCCGGTCAGCTCCAGCAGCTCCTCGGTGCTCGCCGTATGACGACCCTGGGCCATCAGAGCGTCGGGCAGCTCACGGAGCTTCATGGGCTAATAATAGGGCCAAATGATGATTTTCGTAAGTTTGCCCGATCAAAGCCAGGTCCGCCGGAGGCCGCTGCGTCGCGAGTTCTGAGCGCTGTTCGTTCATTGCGCCCAGGCTACGCCCGGCTTGGGACGATTCTCTCGAGCGAGCTCAAGCGCAGCGCACCGAAGCGCTCAGGCCGAGGCTGCGCGCGCCCCCGCTACAGCCGCACGGCCCCGGCGACCCCCAGCGTGCGCGTGACCCCGCGCAGGTCGACGAGCAGGCGCGCGCGCTGCGCGACGAGCTGGTGGTCGACCTCGGGGTGGGCGGTGATGATCAGCGCGAGGTCGGCGTCCTCGAGCGCATCGTCGAGCGACACGCTCCGCAGGCCGTGCTCGCGCAGCGCGGGCACGTGCGGGTCGTGGTAGCGCAGCTCCGCGCCAAGGCCCTGCAACAGGGTCAGGATCTTCAGGGCGGGGGACTCGCGGACGTCGCCGACGCCGGGCTTGTAGCTGACGCGGAGCACGGCGATGCGCGCGCCTTTGACCGGCAGCCCGGCGTGGTTGAGCGTGCGCTGCACCTTCGCGACGCGGTGGTAGGGCATCTGCTGGTTGACCTTGCCGGACAGCTCGACGAGCTCCAGCGACATGTCGAACTCGCGCGCGCGCCAGGAGAGGTAGAACGGGTCGACGGGCAGGCAGTGCCCGCCGATGCCGGGCCCGGGCTCGAAGCGCATGAACCCGTAGGGCTTGGTCGACGCGGCGTCCACGACCTCCCAGACGTCGATGCCGATGCGGTCGGTCAGCATCGCGAGCTCGTTGACGAGCGCGATGTTGACCGAGCGCAAGCGTGCAGGTCTTGAGGGGGACGGCTCCGCCGTCCGCGATGCGTGCGCGCGGGTGAGCGGTGGGGCGATGCCCGGCGCGGCTGCGGGCCGCGCCGGAAGCTGCTACATTGTTGACGGGCTGTACACCTGCACAGGTGAGTCTACAGTCCGATCTGAGACAGGCCCTGGGAGACCGGGGCCTGTGCTTTTAAGGCCCGCGCCGCGATCCGCTCGCTCGGGCAGTTGGCTATCGTGGCCGAGTAGTCGAAACCTCGGATACATCTCCCCGTCTCGACTCCAAAAGGCCGCTGTATCAACCTGCCGAGCAGATCCTCATAGCGCGAGGCGAAGACAGCATTGCGCTTGCCTTGGAGGCTCTGAAACGCCGCGTAGGCGCAGATGTCGGTCATCTGCAGCAACTGGCTCTCCGATGACCGACGCAACGCAGCATCCTCCACGATCCGTCGGCGTTGTATGAGCAGCGCTCGATGGGCTGTGCGAAGGTGGCTGCCGCTGTCCATCGCGCCGTCCACGATCATGGTCGCGTGCGACTTCTCAGGTCTAAGAAACTCCTCGATGAAGCACAGCAGCTCGTCGTAGAGCGCGATCTTGGCGGGGCCGGAATGCTCGGACGAAAAGACCGTAAGCAGCCTCGCCTCTGTGAATGTGCCGATCGTTAGCAAGCCCTTTTCGTACCAGCGGCTTCTCTCTCGACGTGACGCCTTGCCGCTCAGCAGGATGCCCGGCAGCTCCCTGGCGCCGTCTCGCAAAGCGTCAAGCGCTTCCCCGTCTGTCTCCTGAAGCGGATCGGGCGAAAGCCATACCTGCGCGTGTATCTCGTGCGACGCCGGCACGCGGGTCTTCGCGTAGAGGTTCTTGCGAAAGCCAAGCCAACGCCCAAGGTATTCGGTCCAGAGGTCGAGCGGAATCAGCAGAGCAAGCCACAGCAGCCCAAGGTTCTCGTTGCCGGAGTCGTCAACGTAGGCGATGTAGGAGCGCGTCGGGTGCGGCACGACGGCAACTATCGCGTCGACTTCGGACGGGGCGCCTGGCGATGGAGGACGCTCGTCATCGCGATCTCGTGATCGAGCTTCGCGCTGACACGGATCAGCGCGTGCGCCGCCGTCCGGGGGTGTGGCCTCGCCTGTACTGGACCCGCCTGAGCTGGAGGGCGGGACGACGACGTTGGTGTGCGCAGCAGCAGCGGGGCTCGCATTGCCTGCCGCATTCAGCGCGGCCATTCGCGACGTGCGCCCGAAGTGTTCGTCTTGCCGGCAGACGCGATTGCGCGCCCCCCCCCCTACAGCCGCACCGCCCCGGCGACCCCCAGCGTGCGCGTGACCCCCCGCAGGTCCACGAGCAGGCGCGCGCGCTGCGCGACGAGCCGGTGGTCGACCTCGGGGTGGGCGGTGACGATCAGCGCCAGGTCCGCATCCTCGAGCGCATCGTCCAGCGACACGCT
>JBEKGK010000185.1:0-6980 GCA_050012835.1 Solirubrobacteraceae bacterium
GTGCGAGTGATCGCGGGCTTCAACGTGGGCGTGCTGGCGGTCGCGCTCGGCCTGGTCGGCGGGCGGCTGCTGAGGACAGTGATCGATCAGTTGCACCCGGGCTACTGGTGGGCGCTGCTCGCTCCATGGGCCGTGTGCTCGATCGTCGCCGCCTGGCTGCTCGGCCGCGTGAGCCCGCTCAAGGGCGGGCGCGCGGCGCACGGGGCGCTGTGGCTGGCCGTGGCCGCCGTGGCGATGCTGTCATCGGCGCCCGTCGGCCTGCTCGTGCTGACGTGGATGGGGATCGGCTCGTTGGGGCGCCAGTTCGGGAGTCGGTCGCTGCCCACCTCGACCGTGGCGTTCCTGCGCTCGCCGCTGCCCTGGGTGCTTTTGACGATCTATGCGCTGGTGGCGTTCTCCTACTCGGCGATGCCGCCGGTGAGCTTCTCGCAGACGATCGTCGAAACGACCAGCGGCAGGCGTCTCGGCGGCTACATCGGTCGCACGAGCGCGGGCGTGTATCTCGCCTCCTGCACGCCGCTCGCGGACGCCACCTCGACCGACGACCGCGTGCAGTTCCTCCCGGCGGCGGCGATCAGGTCGAGCACCTCCACCGACACCGACTTCACGCTCGACACCGGCTACCGGCCGTCGCTGCCGACGCTCGCGCTGCGCGCGTTCGGGATCGACACCCAGACGGTCGCCTGGATCAGGCCGGAACTGAAGGAAAGACGTGCGCCGTGCGCGGGCACGCGCCCGCCGCGTCCGAGCACCGGGTATGAAGCGCCGCAACTCGGGCCGGGGGTGTTCGCCGGTCCGGCGCCGCCCGGCGGTGTCTCCCGCGACGGCGAAGCGCCGATCGAGCAGACGACCAACAAGCTCCCCGCGCTGGTCGCTCTTGCCATGCGCTTTCAGCCGACCGTCATCACGTCGATCACCGACCCCTTCTGGCCGGTGGCGGTGAACGCGCTGCTGCACGACATCGGAGCTGGAGGCAAGGGCCGGCGGACCTGCGTGCGTCCCAACGACAGGGGCAAGAAGTGCTCGAGCGAAGCCGAAACCACGCTTGCCGATCTGCAGCCGCAGGGGAGCACACCGGAAGAGCTCCTGGAATTCCCGACCACGCCGGCGCTCACGTGGGATCCCACGCAGCAGCTCGAAGCGTTCCTGCGCGGCCAGCACGGGCGCGAAAGCCCGATCCCCTCACCCCGAGAACTGCTCGCCGATCCGGGCACGCTCGACCCCTGGCAGACGGCGCAGATCTATTTCTACTACGCCGGGCCTGCCACGCCGGCTCGCTGGCCGGCGCCCAACCAGACGATCGAAAAGGGCCTGGTCGCTCTGCAGTACTGGTTCTTCTATCCCTACAACTACTACCCCACGCTCGTCGCGGGCGCCATCATGAACCAAGCGCCGATCGCGGGCGACGTGGCGAACACCGATCTGCACCAGGGCGACTGGGAGCACGTGACGGTGCTCGTCGAACCGCGCAGGCAGGAAGCGCGCTGGCTGTATACGGCGCGCCACAGCAACGAGGGCCAGTACTTCCGGTGGAACAGTCCGCTATTGACGTTCGACGAAGGGCACCCGGTCGTGCAGGCCGCCTACGGCGGTCACCCGAGCTATCCCGCGGGCTGCGGCGCCCGCCGCCGCTACGTCGCACCGCTCAATGGTGTTGTGAGCGACTGGCTGGTGTGCGGCCCGGGCAGGTTCGCGTTCCGGGCAGCGACGACGCCGCTGGTGGACCTCGCAAGGACGCCCTGGGTGTGCTGGAAGGGCCACTTCGGGGTGGTGACGCCGAAAACGATCCGGGCGGCGAGCAGCGAGAGCTCGATCGCGCTCGCGATCGAGAGATACGTGCTCGTGTCGGGCCCTCGATCGCCGCTGTGGCAGGCCGAGAACGGGCATCTCGAAGCCGAAGACGAAGAACGCGAACCCAAACGCAAGCCGGACTCGGGACCCTGTGTGAGCAAGCGCGGCCCCGAAGGCCCCGAGCTCGAGGCCGAAAGCGAAGGGATCGGACGCATGACACCTGGAAAGACCGGCGATCGGGGGCTTTCGCGCATCAAGTTGTCTCGACGGTAGGTCGAAAAACCTGGCGTGGGCACGCTAACCAGCCGAGCGAGCGGGAAGAGGGCGGGCCGCGCCGGCTCGCCGGTGCCGGCCGACGCGGCCGCCGTGCGCGTGGCGCGCCAGCCGATCCTTGACCGCAGTGCGCGCGTTGTCGGCTACGAGCTGCTGTTCCGGGCGCCACTGGCCGATAGCGCGGGCGTCCTCGATGACCGCGGGGCGACCGCGACGGTGATCGTCGACGGACTGCTCGACGTCGGCCTCCTGGACCTCGTCGGCGATCACCCCGCCTATCTGAACGTCTCGCGTGACTTCCTGCTCAGCGTTCGCCCGCTGCCGCTGCCAGCGCGACATGTGGTGCTCGAGCTGGTCGAGGACCAGGTGGTCGACGACGAGCTGCTCGACGTGCTGGAGGAACTGGTCGACCAGCGATTCGCGATCGCGCTCGACGACTTTCGCGTCACCCCCGAGACCGAGCAGCTGCTGAAGTACGCGCGGATCATCAAGCTCGACGTGCTCGAGCACACCGGCCAGGCCCTGCGGGATCTTGTCGCCCGCTTGAGCGCGCAGCGCCCGTCCCTGACCCTGATCGCCGAGAAGGTCGAGACGCGCGAGGAGTTCGAGCGCTGTCGCGAGCTCGGGTTCCACGCTTTTCAGGGCTACTTCTTCGCGAGGCCGTCGCACGTGAAGCAGCAGCGTCTGCCGTCCCAGGGCTTCGCTGCGCTGAGCGCGATGGCCGACCTGAGCGCGACCGAGGACTTCGACGAGCTCCGTCGCGTCATCACGCGTGACGCCGGGCTGAGCATGCGCCTGCTTCGCTACGCCAACTCGGCGTACCTGTCGCTGCCGCGGCGCGTGGGCTCCGTCCAGGAGGGACTCGTCTGGCTCGGCGCGACGACCGTGCGCCGTTTCGCGCTGATGGTCGCGCTCGCCAGCGCCCGCGACGTCCCCGATGTGCTGCTCGTCACGGCGCTCGTGCGGGCCCACATGTGCCAGCTGCTGTCCGGCGCCGGTGAAGGCAGCGCCGGTGACTCGTACTTCACCGTCGGCCTGTTCTCCGTCGCCGACGCGCTCGCCAACGCGCCGATGCAGGACGTGATCGAACAGCTTCCATTCCGGCACGACATCGCCGCCGCGCTGCTACACGGTGGCGGCGAGCTCGGTGAGACGCTCACCGAAGTGATCGCCTACCAACGCGGCGACTTCGACGCCGCCGGCGCGCTGATCCGTCGTCACGCCAACATCGAACAGATCTACCGCGAGGCGACCATCTGGGCCGACCTCAGCATCAGAGGGCTCATATAGGGGGCACGCGCCCGGCCCGGACATCGGCGCCGCCGGTGCCACTATGAGCAGCGTGCATGTCGATCGGCAAGACGCAGCGAGCGTCGTCGGCGATGACCTCGAGATACCCGAGGAGCTGAGCCGGCGAAGACTGCGCACGCGGCTGGCGCTGCTGGTCGTACTGGTGCTCGCGGTCGTCGCGGTCGTGACGCTGCTGCCGGGGCTCGAAGGCCTGCGCACGCGCCTCTCGCGTGCGAATCCCGGCTGGCTTGCGCTCGGCGTGGGGCTGAAGGTGCTCTCCGGCCTCGGGTATGTGGCGGTCTTTCGCATGGTCTTCTGCCGGCGCATGAGCTGGCGCGTCAGCTATCAGGTCGGGATGTCCGAGCTGGGTGCCAACGCGCTGTTCCCGACCGGTGGAGCCGGGGGCCTCGCCCTCGGCGCCTGGGCGCTGAAACGGGGCGGCATGCCCGCCGCCGAGATCGCCCGGCGCACGGTCGCGTTCTTCCTGCTGACGAGCGTGCCGAACGTGGTCGGCGTGATCGTCGTCGGCGTGGGTCTCGCCGTGCAGGTGCTCCCCGGCGAGACGAGCCTGCTGCTGACGCTCATTCCCGCCGCCGTAGCCGCCATGGCAGTCGTCGGCGCGTTGCTCGCGGGGCGCGCCGCTGCGGGCCTGCACCTGCGCCTGCAGCGCAGCGAGCAAGCCGGGTCCTCACGGCGCTCAAGGGCGGTGCTGAAGGCCCTGGTCGCGATCGCGGACGGCGTCAACGAGGCGGTTGCGCTGCTGCGCGAGGGCAACGCCTGGCTGCTCGCCGGGCTGCTCGCCTACCTCGTCTTCGACCTGATGATCCTGTGGGCGACGTTTCGCGCGTTCGGCTCCGCGCCGCCGCTTGCGATCGTGTGGATCGCCTACCTGATCGGCGAGCTCGGCGGGCTGATCCCCGTCCCGGGGGGAATCGGTGGCATCGACGCCGGCCTGGTGGGGACGTTCATCCTCTACGGCGTGCCGATCACCTCCGCAGCCTCAGCCGTGCTCGCCTATCGCGCGATCGCCCTATGGGTGCCGGCGCTGCTCGGCGCCGCGGCTTTCGTGCTCCTGCGCCGAACGCTGCGCAACGAGTCCGACCAGATCGCCGTGTGCGCCCCGCAGACTGAGATCGAGGTCATCGGTCTCGGTCGTGTGGTCATCGGCACGCCGCGGTCCGATACAGCAGATACCAATCGTGTCTCATAGATCGGCGCTGCGCGCCGGCGGCAGCTCGGGAGGCGCGCTGCGGTAGCTGGCGGGCGTGGCGGACAGGCCGATCGGGTTGCGCGTCAGGCGCGTCACGTACCCGTCGGTCCCGGGCACCTCGACGATCGGATCGAGGCCCAGGGTCTCGGCGAGCGCGAACGCGCCCGCGATGTCGTTGACCTCGCCCGCGGGCACGCGGACAGCCGACAGCTCGCGCACCCAGTGCGCGGCCGGCTCGCTGCGCAGGCAGCGCTCGAGGCGCTCGTGCAGCGCGTCGCGAGCGGCGACACGGGCGGTGTTGGTGGCAAACCGCCGATCGTCGGCGAGCTCGGGGCACCCCAGGACCCGTGTGAGCGCGCGGAACTGCCTGTCCGTGCCCACCGCCAGGACCAGGGCGCCGGCGGCGGTCTTGAAGAGGTCATACGGAGCGACGCTCGGATGGGCGTTGCCCATGCGGCCCGCGACCTCGCCGGCGACGGTGTACGCGGAGCCCTGATTCACCAGCGCGGCGAGCAGGCACGAGAGCAGGTTGACCTCGACGCGCTGGCCCTCGCCGGTGCGTTCGCGGTGGCGCAGCGCGGCGAGGATCCCCACGCTCGCGAACAGGCCGCAGATCACGTCCACCAGCGCCACGCCCACCTTCTGAGGCTCGCCGTCGGGGGTGCCCGTGATGCTCATCAGGCCGCCCAGGGCCTGCACGAGCAGGTCATAGCCCGGCAGTGCCGCCGCACTCTCGGTTGCAGTCCCGAATCCCGTGATCGAGCAGTACACGAGCGCCGGGTTCCCGCCGTGCAGGTCGTCGTATCCGAGGCCGATGCCGTCCATCAGTCCGGGCCGAAAGTTCTCGACGACGACGTCCGCCGAGGCCACGAGGTCCCTGGCACGCTCGACGTCCGCCGCGTCGCGCAGGTCGAGCGCAACGCTGTGCTTGTTGCGGTTGACCGACTGAAAGTACGTCGCAACGCCGCGCGCGTCGTGGGGCGGTCCCCATGCACGCGTGTCGTCCCCTGTCTGCGGGCGCTCGATCTTGGTGACGCTCGCGCCGAGGTCGGCGAGCACCATCGTCGCCAGCGGGCCGGCCAGAACCCGCGAGAAGTCGACGATCCTCAGGTCTTCGAGCGCTTCACCCATCCGCTCGCAAGCCTAGTCCCAGCTGCAGCGGGCGGTCGCGCATGGGCTCGCGGGCGCTCGCGCCCGGGCTCGCGGGTGCGCCCGCCGCCGCTCATCGCAGGTGCGGGGGTGGGTTCAGCTGATCCAGGCGAGCGGGCGTCGGCTCGCCTCTGAGCTCCCGCGTGGAGCGGGGCACCAATGCGAGCAGCAGCAGCACCATGCCGATACTGCTGCCCACGCCGAGCACCGTGCGCGCGCCCAGGGCGCTCGCCAGCGGGCCCGCGAGGAAGTAGCCGAGCGGAAGCAGCGCGAGCGAGCCCATCCAGTCATAGGCGCTGACACGCGAGAGCGCGTGCGCCGGGATGTGCTGCGCGAGCGCCGTCTCCCACCAGATGATGAACAGCGAGAAGCCGAAGCCTGTGGCGAGCGCGAACACGATCACGACCGCGAGCGGCGCTCCGAGCGCGAAGGCTGCGCTCAGCACGGGCCAGCCGAGGATCAGCAGCAGGCCCGCGCGCAGTGGGTGCGCCGGACGCCAGCGCACGCCCACCAGCGCGCCACCGACGGCGCCCAAGCCGGCGACGCTCTCGAGCACCCCGAACACGCCGACGCCGCCGTACAGGGCGCGCGCGATCCCGGGCGCGAGCGAGTACCAGGGCGCGAACACGCACAGGACGCTGCCGGTGAAGGCTGCGATCGTCACCCATACCCACGGCCGCGATCGCACCTCCGACCAGCCGTCGCGCAGCTCGGTCAGCACCGGCGCCGGCGGCGGCGACTCGCCACGGGGGCGCGGGTGCACGCGCGTGAGCAGCACCGCGCTGAGCACGAACGTCGCCGCGTCGAACGCGAACGTCTCGCCCGCGCCGACGCCCAGCACCAGCACGGTCGCGAGCGCCGGACCGAGCAGGAACGCGAGGTTGGCCATCGATTCGGTCAGCGCCCTGGCCTCCTGGATCAGCGGCTCGGGGACGGTCTGCGGGATCAGCCCGCTGTAGGCGGGCTGAAAGAACGCCTGCGCGGCGCCGAAGCAGGCCTCGATCGCCACCAGCTGCCAGATTCGCACGTCGCCGCTGAGGATCAGAACGGCGAGCAGCGTGTGCAGCGCGGCGCGGGTGAGGTCGGCGGCGATCATGATCCGGTGGCGTGGCAGCCGGTCGGCCCACACGCCGCCGAACAGCAGCAGCGCGACCAGCGGCAGCGTCTGGCCGCCGAGCACGAGCCCCAGGTCGGTCGCAGAGCCGGTCGACTGCGTCACGTACAGCGCGATCGCGACCACGACAGCGCGATCGCCGATCACGCTGGC
>JBEKGK010000186.1:0-6884 GCA_050012835.1 Solirubrobacteraceae bacterium
CATCGCGGAGGTCGCGGTGTGCGTCGTGCTTTTGGGGGTGTGGCAGGGGTGAGGCTTGTTCAGATGCGAGGCTACAATTCTCGGGATGAGTGCTGCGAAGCCCACGACAAAAGCAAGCCCAAAAGCCGCACCACCGCAGCCGAAGCGACCGGAGCTCTCTCGCGGGTTTCCGGGCACCGACGAGGAGCGAGCTGAGGCCATCCGACGCCTCGCCGAGGAACATCGCGAGACGCTGCGCCGTCTGGGCAAGTAGTCCGTGGCGCTCAGTTACCCCGAGTTCGGGGATTTCTGCGACATCGCCGCCGAGATCCTCGGAACCACGCCTGAGCACATCTCCAGGCTGCCGAATGTCGGCCTTGCCCAGTCCGCGCTCGCCGCGCCACGCGCCGGCTTCGGCGATACCGATCTCTACCCGACGCTGCTCGAGAAGGCCGCGATCCTGCTGGAGCGCCTTGCGCGGAACCATCCGCTGCCCGACGGCAACAAGCGAACTGCGTTCCTGACGACCGCGCGGTTTCTCGAGGTGAACGACTCGCCGCTACACGGCACGCTGCCCGATGTGGATGTGCCGATGGTTGAGCGCATTGCCGCTGGTGAGGTCAAGCAGGAGGAAATCCTCGCGTGGCTGTCGGAGCGGGTCGCATGAGTCGGCGATCATTCGAGGTCGAATGCCGCGCGGATCGCCTCGCCAAGTGCCGGCTCTTGACGGTCGAGCAGCACCCCGATTTGTGCTCCCAACGTGCTGATTGGGATGGTCGTGACGTTGTCACAGCTCACCACCGAGGGCCCTGATAGACCGTTCGCGGCATCGACGGGGACCTCGGTCGAGAGGCCGCGGATGGTTGTGGTGATCGGCGCGACAGTGACAGTGGAGAGGTGAGGGCGGACGAGTTCCCGGGTGAGGATCAGAACAGGCCGGGCCTTGTCGAGCTGGGCGACATGGATCGGGCGCATCACGCCAGCTGAGAGGGCAGGCTGACTGCGTGCTCGGCCAGTCCGGCGAGCTCTGGGTCCGGACCGCTGCGGGCGAGGATCTCAGCGTCGCGCGCGGCAATCATGCGCCGGCGCTCGTGCTCGAGTGCTTTGGCGACGACAGCGGCTCGGCTGCGCCCGGCGCCCGACTGGACGACCACGTCAACGAAGTCGACAAGCTCATCCGGGAGGCGAACAGCGATCTGCTTGCTCATCCCAAAATGGTAGCAAGACGGTAGCGGCCTCGCCGGCGGTGGTGCAGAGGCGCTCGGTGTTTCTAGACACGAGGCGGGGCGTTGACCGCGCCTAGTGCCGCGAGGAAGGCCGCTCTCGCGGTCGTATCGCAGTGCTCGCCTTCGAGCGCTGCCATCTCCCCGTCCGGGTCCAGGCCGACGGGGAAGTCTTGCCCCGACCCGCACACCGGCTCGATCGGCGTACGACCGTCCCACGGCGGGCCTGGCACAGTCGCGTCGACGCTGATGCGAATCCCGTCGACCACGATCGTCAGGTACCGGTGCACGTCTGTGAAGCCCTCGTCCGGCACCGTCTTGGCGATCGCCGCGCCGAACAACTCGCGCGCGTGGTCGCGGTCGAGCCGGTAGACGCGGTGCACGAGCGCCGGCTGTGTGTGTGGGTGGCGCTTGGCGAGCACCTGCGCGAGGAAAAGGTGCTTGGCGGCGCTGGTGCCGCGTGCCTCGAGCAGCATGCTTTCGACGGTTCGCCCGCTCGGCAGCCCGTAGGGGATCGCGCGCACGGCTTCGACGAGCTCGAGGGGGGAGCTCTCGAGGCGGAAGAGCGGGCCGAGCGCGGCGCGCTCGCTCGCGCTCAGGTGGGGCCACAGCGCCTCGTAGCCGATGAAGTCGAACATCTTCACCCCTGGTCTCAGCGGCCGTGGCGCCACCGTCAAGCGGTTCGTCCCCACGCCAAACGGTGAGGCTTCCTCGAACGCGACCTCCTCGAAGCCTGCGTGCTCGAACGTCTCACGGATGTGGGGCACGAGATCTGGCGGGCGGCGGTGACGCGTCCAGATGACCGTGGCTCCCGGGGCGCACAGCTGTCCGAGCTGGTCGATCGTCTTCGCGATGTCCGCTGCCGACAGGTTGCCGAACACTCCGCACACGAGCACCACGTCAGCCGGCACGGCGCCGGCGTAGGAATCGGTGAGCGATGCATCGGCGGAGATCGCCTCGACCGCGTCGAGGCCCGCTGCGCGCGCCGCGCCCTGGGCGAGCTGCACATTCTGAGCGTCGAGCTCCACCAGGCGAGCGCTCACGTCTGCGCGCCGCGGATGGTCGACCAGCACGCCGATGGCGTCATGCCCCTGGCCCGCGCACACGCTGATCATCTGGATCGGGCCCACGGGGGCGCGGTCCAGGGCGGCGCGCAGCTGATCCTGCACCAGCGCAAGGCGTCGACCCAGCTCGGAGTCGGGGTCCTGGTAGCTCGCGTGCCACGCCTTCCAGTCCACCGACGCCTGTGAAGCCACAGCGCGACTCTAGCGTGAGCGGTCCGCGCCCCTGACGTCGCTGGGCCGGAGCAGGATGTGCGGATACGGCCCGGAGAACGCCGCCGCCGACAGGCGCACACCATTGAACGTGACTGCGGGCTCCGCGACTGAATCGCCGGCAGGCTGGCTCACAGCCTCGTCGTGCCGCGGGTCATGGCTTGCGAGCTCGCTCAGCACATCGCGCACCCACTCATCCAGCGTGTCCGTCGAGCCGAGCGCCGGGCCCGTGACGACGTAGCCGTCGAGGCGCTCGCGCGTCGCCGCTCGGGTGAATGAGGTCAAGGTGGGAGCGATTGCGGCCACGTTCGACGCGAGCGGTTGCGCGGACCACGTCGGAGCGCCCCACAAGCGCGCCCGCTCAACATCGACGCCCCACTCCGTCGTCTGGATCAAGCGAAACTGCTCCAGGCAGGGGGCCGTGCTCGGATCGTGCTCGGTCTGCGCAAAGCGATCGGAGTCCCGCGCCGGGATCGCGGCGAGCTTGTCGGCGACGGCCATGCCCAGGTCGACGCCGTGTGCGTGCGCCACAGTTGCGAGCAGCCGGTGGAACTCGGCCACCGCGTCGTTCAGCGGCGGCCAGCCCGCGAGCGCGCGCGGCGTCTTTGGACCGTCGTAGTAGTTGACGATCCGCGCGATCTGGCCGCCGGCGGCGACGAGCCCTCGGAACGGATCGCTCGGCTCGGGATTGCTCGGCTCGGGCGATGGCGGCGGAGGCGATTTCAGTGAGCCTGGCTCGGCCACCTCGCCCAGGAATTGATCGGCCACGGCGGTAGTGATGATCCACAGGTCCGCGAGCTCTGACGCCAGCCCGTGACCGTCGTCCCCATGGCTCGCGAGGGTCTCCGCGAGCTCGCCGAGCTCCTCCAGCAGGCGCGCGACAGCAGCCAGCGGCCGCCAGTAGCCGCCCACACGCGTCATCGTCTCTCTGACCAGTTGCTGCGTCGGTCCGGCGTTCGTCGTGGGCCTGGCCACCTGGTCTGAACCCGCCCCCGACACCGTCTCAATCCACTTGCACGATCTCGACGCCGGCCGCCTCGAGCACGTCCTGGCCGTCGAGCACCGCGTAGCCCTCGCGAAAGTAGACCTTCGCCACGCCGGCGGCCGCGATCAGCTTCGCGCACGGCGGGCAGGGGAAGTCGGTGACGAACATCACCGCTCCCTCCGTGGAAACCCCGTCGCGAGCCGCCTGCGCGATCAGCCGCGCCTCAGCGTGCGTGGCCGTCGAGAGCTCCAGGCCGACGCCTTTGAAGAAGTTGCTGCGCGGGTCGCCGACCGCGTAGGCGCTCAGGCGGTGTGGGTTGTGCTCGTTGGTGGCCGCCGCGATCGTGCCGTCGGCGAAGCGGATCGCGGCGCCCACCTGTCGCCACCAGTCGATGCTGGTGGCGGCCTGTGCCTGCGCCGCGGCCGCGATGTCGGCGATCTCCTCATCGACGCTCGCCCGCCGCACCTCGCCCGGCACGAGCAGTCGCACGCTCCTGGACTTGTCCCACCTGAGGAAGACCGTGTCGTAGCGGATCTCACAGCGGCTGAAGAAGCGCTCGACCACCTGGTAGCTGACGTCCTCGTCCGGCAGTGTGATGCTTGGGCTCTCAGCCGCCAGGCGAGCTGCCGCCTGCTCGTCGAGCACGCTCACCTCCGAGCAGATGCCCCATGCCGCGATCGCCGCCGCCGCCAGCTCGGCGTCGAGGCAGCGGATGTCCTTTGCCAGCGGGCGGTAGTCGACGTATAGCGCCGGGCCGATCAGGAACAGCCGCCTGCCCTGCCCATGCGCATCCAGGAACCGCCGGTACCCCTCGTGCAGGACGGGGATGTAGGCGACCACGACCTCGCTCATCGCGGTGCGTCATCCCCGCTTCAGGATGCTGTCGATCAGCCCGGGGAGCACGTCTGCGAGCTTCGGCCCGAGCCGCTCGCCGAGGTTCATGTACATCTGCCTGATGCGCTCGCTCGTGGTCACCGACGCCTGGCGCTCGACCACCTCGATCGAGCCACATATCTTCTTGAGCGCGCTCAGGTCCTCATCGCTGTAGGAGTGGTCGGCGGTCAGCACGAGCACGTCCGGCTGCACCGCCTTGATCAGCGCCCAGCGCGCTTCGCCGTCCTCCTTGAGGAAGATCAGGTCGACCGGTCGCTGGTAGGCGAGCATCTCCAGGCGCTCGCTCTCGGGCACCATCGGCCGGTCCTCGCCCTTGCGCCGGCGGATCTTCGCGTCGCTGTCCACGCCCACCGCGAGCACGTCGCCGAAGTGCTTTGCGCGCGCGAGGTACTTGACGTGCCCCAGGTGGATCAGATCGAAGGAGCCGGACGTGAGCACGACGCGGTAGCCGAGGCCCTTGAGATGCGTGACCGTGCGCGTCATGTCCTCGAGCGAGCGGATCAACCGCTCCTCGTAGTTCACGTCCGGGCTTAGGATTCCGCTGTTGGCTCCCATTCGTTCCTCGTCGGGCAGACCCGGCCCGAGCACCTTAGCGGCGCTCGCCGAGCGGTGACTAGGATCACCTTCGATGCCCGACTACCTTCCCTACGAGGAGCGCACGCCCAGCACCGCGTACCAGGGCATGCTGCGCGCGATCCGCGACGGCGGCACGCGCGTGCAGACCAAGCAGGGCGAGGACGCGCTCGCGCTCGCGGGGCACTGCATGCGCTTCCCCATGGCGGACGGGGCGGCGGTGATCACCGAGCGCTCGATCGAGAGCTTCGTCGGCAAGGCGATCGGCGAGCTGTGCGCGTTCATCAACGGCGCCCGCACGCTCGAGCAGCTCGAGGCGTTTGGCTGCAACTGGTGGGGCGCGTGGGCCACGCCTGAGAAGTGCGAAGCGCGCGGCCTCGAACCCGGCGACCTCGGGCCGGGCTCCTACGGGCACGCGTTCAAGAACTTCACCACCGACCTCGACGGCGAGGACCCCGGGTTCGACCAGCTGCCGCACCTGGTGCGCAAGCTGCGCGACCTGCCGCTTGACAGGACCGCCGTGATGAGCCCGTGGATCCCCAACGCCAACCACCGCGAGGCGGGCGTCCGCTCGCGCAACACGATCGCCCCGTGCCACGGCTGGATCCACGCGCTGGTGTTCGGCGACAAGCTGCACCTGATCCACAACCAGCGCTCGGGCGACACGCCGATCGGCGTGCCGTCGAACATGGCCCAGTACACCGCGCTCGGGCTGATGCTCGAGCAGCTAACGGGCTATGAGTTCGTCGAGTACGTGCACTGGATCCAGTACGCGCACATCTACGCCAACCAGCTCCCGCACGTCGATGAGATACTCGCGCGCGAGCCGCGCGCGCTGCCGACGCTGCGCCTGACCGACGACGGCCGCCGGATCGACGACATCCACGACTTCCGCGCCGAGCACTTCGAGCTCTCCGACTACCACCCGCACCCCGCCATCGCCGGCATACCGGTGGCGACCTGAGATGGTCTCGATCCTCGTGGCGTTCGCGGGCAACGGCGTGATCGGCCGCGACGGCGCGCTGCCCTGGCACCTGCCCACCGACATGAAGCGCTTCCGCGAGCTGACGAGCGAGCACGCGGTGGTCATGGGTCGCAGGACGTTCGAATCGCTGCCGGACCGCTTCCGGCCGCTGCCGAACCGGCGCAACCTCGTGCTCAGCTCCAATTGCGACTGGCGGGCGCCGGGCGCCGAGGTGTTCCCCGACCTCTCGAGCGCGATCGACGCCTGCGACGGCGACTGTTTCGTGATCGGCGGCGAGCAGGCCTATCGCGAAGCGCTGTCGATTGCCGAGCGCGTGTACGCGACCGAGGTCGAGGGCGAGATCGACGGCGATGCGTTCTTTCCAGCGCTCGCGGAGAGCGAGTGGCGGCGCGTGCAGCAGAGCGAGCGCGTCGTCGAGAACGAGCACGGCTTCACCTTCTGTGTCTATGAGCGTGCCCTTGAGCCCGCTGTATAACGTCGACGCCGCGCGCAGCGCTGAGCAGCGGCGCTACATGCAGGAGCTCGAAGCGGCGGGCGTGTGCGTCTTCTGTCCCGAGCACGTCGCCGCGCACCACCGCGAGCCCGTGGAGCACACCGGGCGGCATTGGTATGTGACCAAGAACGACTACCCCTACGACGGCGCGGCCGCGCACTACCTGGTCGTGTCCAACCTGCACGTGGTGTCATTCGACGAGCTGCCCGATGACGCCGGCGCCGAGCTGTGGGAGATCAAGCGCACGCTCAAGTCACAGCTGGCGCCGACCGCGCTCGCCACGGTCGAACGCAGCGGCAACATGCTCTACAACGGCGGCAGCGTCGCGCACCTGCACGTGCACCTGGTCGCGCTTGACGCGACGCCGAGCGCGACGGTGCGCTTTCGGGTGAGCGTGCACGTGGACGCTCCCGTCAGGCCCGCCAACGCCTGAGGCGCGCCGCTGCCCGGTCGGGCGCTCAGGCGCGCAGATGCACCG
>JBEKGK010000187.1:0-6848 GCA_050012835.1 Solirubrobacteraceae bacterium
GAACGTGCGCCGCCAGTACGCCATCCCCAGAGACGAGCAGGACGAGCTGGCGCTGCGCTCGCACGAGCGCGCGGTCGCCGCTCAGCAGAGCGGCGTCTTCGCGGAGGAGATCGTGCCGGTGCCGGTGCGCGACGGCGTTGTCGAGCTCGACGAGCACCCACGTGCCGACACGACGCTCGAGGCGCTCGGCCGGCTGCGGGCGATCATGGGCGCGAGCGACCCGGACGCGACCGTCACGGCGGGCAACAGCAGCGGTCAGAACGACGGCGCGGCGATCTGCGTGGTGACCCACCCGGACAGGGCCGCCGAGTTGGGCCTGCAGCCGCTGGCGCGCCTGGTCTCGTGGGCGGTGGCGGGCGTGCCGCCCGAGACGATGGGCATCGGCCCGGTGCCGGCCACGGCGCTGGCGCTGGCGCGCGCTGGCCTGACGTTGGAGCAGCTCGACCTGATCGAGCTCAACGAGGCGTTCGCGTCACAGGTGCTGGCGGTGCTCGGCGAGTGGCAGCTGCACGACGGCCTGGAGCGCGTCAACGTGAACGGTTCGGGCATCTCCCTTGGTCATCCCGTGGGCGCGACCGGCGCGCGGATTCTGGCCACGCTCCTGCACGAGATGCGCAGGCGCGACGCGCGTCTGGGCCTGGAGACGATGTGCATCGGCGGCGGCCAGGGCCTTGCGGCGGTCTTTGAACGCGTCGGCGCATAGCCGCTCGTCAGGACGCCACGGAGACGCTCTGGCCGCACGAGCGCTCGGCGCGCCGGGCGCAGTGCTCAGGGCAGTAGACCCCGCGCACGCGGCCGTCGCGCAGGCCGTAGGACAGCCACTCGCCGCCACGCCAAAGGAAGCTGAAGAACTGGTCCTCGCGCGCGGGAGCGCGCTCGAGCTCGCGCGCCCACGCGGCGCTGGCGACGCTCGCGGGAACCGTCGTCTGGCAGGAGCAGCCGTCGGCGAGATAGCCGGAGGACACGCACCGCAGCACGCGGTCGAGGCTGGTCAGGGGAGTGATCGATGTCGATATTGGGGCTTGCGTCAGGTGTCGAATCGGCTGTCGCATCAGGTGTCGCTTCCGTTTGAGGATCCGGTTTCTGAAGATCGTTCCGTTCGGAATGGCTTGTCGTCTGAAGGTTCGTTCTTTCCGGACGACGCTCGCCTGCCCTTTTCGGGCAATTCATGTCGTCCCTTTCGGGCTATTCGCCGGTTTCGTGCGACATCTCCGCACATTCGTGCGTATTTGGACGCTTGTACTACCCGGCTGACCCCGGCTAAAGGCCGGCTGGCCGCGGCGCCGTCAGCCGCGCCCTCTGGAGGTGCCGCGCCGCAGGCGGTGCACCCGGCGCAGTTCCTCGACGGCCTCGTCGAAGCCGCCGAGCGCCGCGCGCGGGCCGTCGCCGAGCAGCTCCACGTCGACGCGCTTGCGCATGAGCTCGCCTTCGATGGCATCAACGCGCTGCGCACCGGCGCCGGGGCGCGAGCTGACGGCGCGCTCGACGCGCTCTCCGCGGAACAGCAGCCCGACGCCGTCGTCGAGCGCCCAGCCGCCGGGGAGGGTGCCGTCGCGCACGCTCGCCAGCCATACGGGCAGGCGCTCGGGCTCGCCGTCAGCGTGGACGGTGAGCGATCCCTCGAGGATACTCAGGCCGGCGATCGGCTCGGGAGGCCCGCTCGAGCGCGTGACCCCCGCCTGAAGCCAGCACATCGCGCCTGCGCTCAGCCCTGCGAGCACGGTGCCGCGCTGCCAGGCCTGCACGAGCAGGCGGTCGAGCCCGTGCGCACGCCACAGCGCGAGCAGGTTGCGCATCGAGCCGCCGCCGACGTACACGATGTCCTGGTCGAGGACGGTGTCGGCGAGCGAGCGCGTGGAGTCGCGCAGGTGGAACAGCGACAGGTGCTCGGGCACGCACGCGCGCTCGGCGAAGCGCGACCTGAACGCGTTGATCTGCGTGTTCGTGTCGCCCGAGGCGGTCGGCAGGAACAGGATGCGCGGCTCGCCGACGTCGGCGAGCGACAGCACGAAGTCGTCGAGCAGCGGGTTGGCGGGCTCCATCGTGAAGCCGCCTCCGCCCATGGCGAAGATCTGGCGCTCCCGTACGTCGATGACCGGTCGGCTGCTCACGCTGCGACAGGCTCCGGCTTGGCCTGTGCGACGGCGTTCCTCGGGGTGGGGCCGGCGGACGCGCTCTGATCAACGGCGGCTGCCGCGACGGCCCCGCCCAGGTGCGTGGCCTGCAGGCGCGTCTCGCGCACGCGCTTGCCGCCCGGCTCGACGAGAAAGGCGCTGCCGTCGGGGCGCGAGCTGACGACGCGCTCGAGGCTGGTGCCGCGGAAATGCAGCGCGACTCCGTCCTCGACGGCGAACCCGGGACGCATGCCGTCGGCGACGAAGCGGTGGTACTCGGCGCGGCGGGCGGGCTCGGCGTCGTAGTGGACGCAGTTGGAGTAGGGCAGCAGGCCCAGCCCGCGGACCATGCGTGGCGCGCCGTGGAAGGCGCTGAGCGCCTGCTCGAACCAGCACAGCGATCCGGCGGATGGCCCGCACAGGACGATGCCCCGGCGCCACGCGCGGCGCAGGATCGCGTCGAGGCCGTGCGCGCGCCACGCTCCGAGCATGCTGACGACGTTGCCGCCGCCGACGTAGATCAGGTCCTGGGCGAGCAGGTGGCTGGCGAGGTCGTCCTCGACGCCGCCGGTGCCCTGGTCACGGCGGAACAGCGACACGTGGCTGGCGTCGCAGTCGGGCGAGAAGCGTCGGTAGAAGCGCACGACGTAGTGGTCGGCGTCGCCGGAGGCGGTGGGCAGGAAGCACACGCGCGGTCTGGCGCTGCGGGTGAGCGACAGCACGTAGTCGTCGAGCAGGGAGCCGTCTTTCTCCATCGAGAAGCCGCCGCCTCCGAGCGCAACGATCTGCGGAGCTCTGCCTGACATGACCCTTTCCCTCGCCTGGGATGCATTACGAACAACTTGCAGGCAGGGTCGCGCAGATCGGGCCCCGCGGGTATGGACCGGCGTCCACATCGGCAGCAGCGGGGATCGACATCCGCACATGAGCGTGGGAGCGTGAGAAGGCGCGGGACAAGCCTGACAGGGCGATTCGTCGGATCTCGATGTCGAGATCGTTGGCTGCGTTTGCTACGCCACCCTGCGGCTCTCTGCTCGACACGCCGATTTCATGTCGAAATCGTCGCCCTCCCCTTCGTCGGGGTCTGTGCGGCGCTCTAGGAAGAAATCATGGTTCCGATGGTCGAACAGCACCAGGTAGCGCTCAAAGAAGTCACGCCTGCCAAGGAGCCCGATCGGCAGGTTCTGGCAGAACATGACGACTGGGAGAAGCATCTTCTCTCCAACGACTTCGACCTGGAGACCCTTCGTAAAGACGTGCCGAACCGAGCGCTTTGCGTCGGCAACACCGACTTCGATCTGCTGGCAGTCTCGCTCAAGCTCGATCCCAAGCAGCTTGGCCCACTCGTCGGAGAACGTCGTCTGATCAGCTCCGCTGTCGATGAGTGCGCGCGCCGTCGTCATCTCGCCGCCGTGGCCGCCCAGCAAGGTGACCGGCAATGCGGGGCGAAGAACCGCAATGTCCCCCGGGGCTATATCGCCCGTGGCGAGGTAGGGAAACTTCCTGATAGAGCGGGAACGGTGAGTTGCAGCGATTAGGTCTGGCTTCTCAACCGCAGGGAGCGGCGGGATCTTCGCGGACCTTGAAGATTTCGACTGTCTCTCGCTGTCCGTTGAGCCGGGCAAGCAGGGCCTCCAAGGTCTCGTCGTTGTCCAGGACGGTCCGATCTTGGACCGCCACCCACCTGCCAGCATATTGGACTAGTTCGATTCCGAAGGCTCTCTCGGCCTGCACCTGCTCTGCTGTGCTCATGCCGGTCGTCTCCTGGGGTTCGTGGTTCCACCGCGCGACGCTCGGAAATCCGAGGGAAGGCACTGGAAAGGCTAGCTTACGTAGCGGCTCTTGGCTTAGTTCTGTTAAGTGGACTCGACTCCTCTGGACCAATTCCCTAGTATTGCAGGGGAAAAGCAAGAGACAAAGCGCGTCGGCACAAACGACCGCTCACCTTCTCATGCAACGCAACCTGCATATCGGTGGAGGCGCGACGAGCTAACTTGCATGGGCGAGGCATGTGGCTCCGTCCTGGCATCGGCAGAGCGGGGGAACGCGGAGCCCCCCTACAGTGTCCGAGTGCCCGACGAGCGAGATCAGACGGTGCCGCCGGCGATCTCGCTGCGGGGCGTGACCAAGCGCTTCGGCGCGATCACGGCGGTGAACGGCCTCGACCTGGAGGTGCCGGCGGGCGTGTGCTTCGGCCTTTTGGGGCCGAACGGCGCGGGCAAGTCGACGACGATGCGGATGCTGACGGCGCAGGCGCTGGCGGACGAGGGCGAGATCGCGGTGCTGGGCTTCGAGCTGCCGCGCGAATCGAAGCAGTCGCGCCTGGAGATGGGGGTGGTGCCGCAGCTGGACAACCTGGACGTGGAGCTGACGTGCAGGCAGATCCTGACGGTGTTCGCGCGTCTGTACCGCGTGCCCCGCGGCGAGCGCCCGGCGGCGGTGGCGCGTGCGCTTGAGATCGCGAACCTGGCGCCGCGTGCGGACACGATCGTGCGCGAGCTCTCGGGCGGCATGCGCCGCCGGCTGCTGGTGGCGCGCGGGCTGATCCACAGCCCGCGGCTGGTGCTGCTGGACGAGCCGACGGTGGGCCTTGACCCGCAGGTGCGCCAGGAGCTGTGGTCGCTGATCGACGGACTGCGCGCGGGCGGCGTGACGGTGCTGATGAGCACGCACTACATCGAGGAGGCGGAGCGCCTGGCGGACACGGTGGCGGTGATGTCGGCGGGGCGGATCATCGCGCAGGGCACGCCGGCGGAGCTGGTGCGCGCGCACGCGGGCGAGCAGGTGCTGGAGGTGTACGGGCCGCCGGAGCACCTGGCGCAGGTGAGCGAGCTGGCGAGCGAGCACGGCTGGGCGAGCCGGCGCAGCGGCCCGGCGGTGGCGATCATGCGCGCGGAGTCCCTCGACGGCCTGGCGCCGGAGGGCGTGCGCCGCCCGGCGAATCTCGAGGACGCGTTCGTGGCGCTGACCGGCGAGGAGATCGAATGATGAGCTCGCGTGCGCAGCCCGAGACGGTGGTGGTGGCCCGGCCGCCCTCGAGCGTCCGGCGCGTCGGGCGTCTGGAACCGGCGGCGCTGGCAGGGGTGATGAGCCGCGACGTGGCGATCTTCGGGCGCTACTGGAAGGCGACGACGTTCTCGTCGATCGTGCAGCCGACGATCTACCTGCTGGCGTTCGGGCTGGGCTTCGAGAAGTTCGCGCCGCATCTGCTGCACGTGAGCTATGTCCCTTACGTCGCCACGGGTGTGGTGGCCACGGCGGTGCTGTTCTCCTCGGCGTTTCCCGGCATGTTCAACACGTTCATCCGCTGGCAGTTCCAGCGCACGTACGACGCGATGCTGGCGGCGCCGGTCGACGTGGAGGAGCTGATCACGGCGGAGATGCTGTGGGTGTCGCTGCGCGCGGGCGTGTACGGCGTGGCACCGCTGCTGGTCGGCTTCGCTTTCGGGCTGGCGCCGGAATGGGGAATGCTGCTGGTGCCGCTGATCGGCTTCGTGACGGGCTTCGGCTTCGTGGGCTTTGGCGTGACGGTGGCGGCGGTGGCGAAGACGATCGACAACTTCAACTACATAACGAGCGCGGTGTTGACGCCGATGTTCCTGGTCGCGGGCACCTTCTTCCCGGTCTCGTCGCTGCCCGTCGGC
The DNA here is from genome assembly GCA_050012835.1 of Solirubrobacteraceae bacterium. Taxonomy (GTDB): domain Bacteria; phylum Actinomycetota; class Thermoleophilia; order Solirubrobacterales; family Solirubrobacteraceae; genus Palsa-744. The sequence goes on from JBEKGK010000187.1 coordinate 5,759, forward strand.
GTGCGCCAGGTGGCGCAGGTGAACCCGCTGTACCACTGCGTGCAGCTGGTGCGCGACGCGTCGCTGGGCAGCCTCGGGACGGCAGACCTCGGTCACGCGGCGGTGCTGCTGGCGTTCGCGCTGCTGATGTGGCGCCTGGCGATCTCGCAGCTGGGCAGGCGCCTGATCGATTAGAGCGGCCGCTGAGCGGCGCGAGGCTGCGTCCTCGGTCGCTCGCGTGCCAAGCACGCCACGCTCCCTGCGTTCTTGCCTCGCTTGCCCATCGACCGCTCTAATGGCGTCGCGTCCTCGCTTATGCAACTTTGAGATTGGGCACACGCTGCTCCTACACCGTGCGGCGAAGCTGCCGGCATGAGCTATCCATGGCAGGCACGCTCGGCCGCATCGTCGACAGCGCCGGCGGCATCGGTCACGACACCGCCGGGCGCCGCCGGGCGGTCGCACTCGCGGACACGGGCACCGGCAGGGGCGCGGGCGCTCGCGCTGCGGGCGCCGCACCCGGAGCTGGCGGCTGTGATGTCGCTGGCGGCGGTGCTGAACCTGTGGGCGCTTGCGCGCAACGGCTGGGCCAACGACTACTACGCGGCGGCGGTGCGCTCGATGAGCTTGAGTTGGCACGACTTCCTGTTCGCGTCGCTCGACCGCGGCGGCGTGATGACGGTGGACAAGCCGCCGCTGGCGCTGTGGGTGCAGGCGCTGTCGGTGCGCGTGTTCGGCTACCACCCGCTGAGCATGCTCGTGCCGCAGGCGCTGATGGGCGTGGCGAGCGTGGCGCTCGTGTACGACCTCGTTCGCCGCCGCTTCGGGCGCGTGGGCGGCTTCGTGGCGGGGCTGGCGCTGGCGCTGACGCCGATCACGGTGGCGATCTCGCGCCACAACAACCCGGACGCGCTGCTGGTGCTGTGCTGCGTGGCGGCGCTGTGGTGCACGGTGCGCGGCCTGGATCCGGCGTCGACCCGCCATCGCACGCGCTGGCTGGTGGCGGCGGGCGTGTGCGTGGGGCTTGGCTTCGAGACGAAGATGCTCGTGGCGCTGGTGGTCGTGCCCGGCATCGCCGCCGCGTGGCTCTGGATCGCGCCGGCTGCGCGCG
>JBEKGK010000188.1:0-6566 GCA_050012835.1 Solirubrobacteraceae bacterium
TCGCGGGGCCTAGTTCGCCTCGTCGTCGCGCCTGTATCCGAGGCGCGCGGAGATGCGGTCCGCGGTGGAGACCAGGTGCGGGCCGAGCGCGTCGACGAGCTCCTCGAGCGAGATCATCGAGCTGTGCGCCGCCAGGTTGACCGCCGCGACGACGTCGCGCGCCTCGTTGCGTACGGGCGCGGCGATCGCGTACAGCTCCGAAGCGAGCTCCTGGTCATCGACGGCGAAGCCCGCGGCCTGGATCTCGTCGAGCTCCTCGCGCAGCGCTTTCTTCGAGGTGATCGTGTTGGGGCCGCGTTTGGTCAGCTTCATCTGCGCGATCAGCTCGCGCTGCTCGGGCTCGGGCAGGTTCGCGAGCAGCAGCTTGCCCATCGAGGTGCAGTACGCGGGCACGCGTGAGCCCGTGTGCAGGTTCAGGTCGATCTTGCTCTGGCCGCGGCGGTAGCTGCGCACGCGGTCGACGTACAGGACGTCGGTAGCGTCGAGCACGCCGAGGCTCGTCGTGTAGGAGGTGCGCTGGCGCAGCTCCTCCAAGTAGGGGTGGGCGTGCTCGCGCAGCCCCGTCGAGTTCAGGGCGGACATCCCGAGGTCGGTGACGCGCAGCCCGAGGCGGTACTTGCGCGAGGCGCCCTGCTCGAGGTAGCCGAGCGCGACCAGCGTGATCACGTAGCGGTGCGTGGTGGAGCGGCTCATGCCGAGCTCGTCGGCGATGTCCGCGATTCCCAGCACGGGGCGCTTGGGCGTGAAGCAGCCCAGGATCGCAAGCCCGCGCTCGAGCGACTGCGAGTAGCGCGGCTCGCGCAGGCTCGGAATCGACCACGCTGGTTCGTCGTTGGCTTTTGAGGCAGCTGAACTCGTTCTGGGCATTGGCACCTTGTCCGTGATTTGTCCCGAGTAGATCTTCCTAGTCGAGAAGTTCAATTGGCTGACTAAGAGACTGTAGTTCGGTACACGGGCAACGGCAACGATAAACACTGGAGTTTCGAGCGTGCCACAAGCGACGCCACTGTCGACCGAAGGGGCTACGCTCGCTGGCCGACATAGCTGGCTGCTGGCCTTATACTATTGTCAGCCCAATCGCTGCGACCAACCGGCTCCTCTGTCCAGTTTCGCGATTTGGGAGACTCGCGCTCGCGTGTTCCCGGCAATCAAGCCGCGGAGCGCGCTCGCAAGCGTCAGGCAGGTTGAGCCTCGAACAACGCAGGGACGCGCTGTCCGATGACGGCCCCGCGGAAGCGTTTGTGCCTGCCGTATACGACCCACGTCGTGTCAACCGCGCCGTAGTACTCCTCGAGACGCAGCAGGTCGGGATGTTCCGCGGCATGGTGGGCGTGTGTGAGGCCGGCGTCGTAGCGGCCGTCGAGCAGGTTGGCGGCGACGACGGGCTTCGACGGCTCGTCGATGATCGTCTCCCAGGGAGAGAGGTCTAGGTAGCCGCGGGTCGCCGAGACGATGCCGAGGCTCCTGGGCTCGCTGACGTCCGTGCGCACGAGCAGGCCGAGCTCCTTCGTGGGATAGATGAACGTGTCGATCACGAACACCTCCTCGTGGTAGCGCTCGGTGACGAGGTGGACCTGCACGTGTGCGCTGCACTGCACCAGGAATGTGTTCGGCTGTTCGCGCACCTGCCCGATCGCCTCGAGCAGGTCCGTCACCAGCACGATCTCGAAGGACTCGAGGCCCTGGAACTCCAGGTAGTGGCGCAGCGCGTTCTCGTGGCAGGTGCCCGACGGGCCCAGCGTGATGAACGTCGGCGGGGTCATTGTGTGGCGCCAGGTTGAGCCTCAGCGGGTGTCGCCATCAGCTCGTCCTCCATCCTGCAGGTCGCCGCGATCAGCACTCCGAACAGCTCCTCGGTGAAGTCCGCCGGCAGCTCGACCTCGCGGCCGCGGGCCAGATAGCGAGCGCGAACCTCGGCGACTCGGCCGGGCTGCATCATCGGGACCCCGTGCGCGATCTTGAAGATCGCGATCTCCCGGCAGACCTCGAAGCGCTCGCCGAGCAGCTGTGCGATCTGGTCGTCGAGCTCATCCAGGCGCCGACGGAAGGGGTCCAGGCCAGTCATTCGAGCAGCCGCCTCATGCGCGCGCCGAGCGGCGTGAAGCCGTGGGTGCGATAGAACGCCTCCGTCGCCGCGATCCCGGCAAAGCCCTCCCGCGGCAGTCCCACCTCGATTCGCGCGATCTGCCGCCCGCTTGCGAGCTCGCACAGCGCCGCGACGAGGTCTCGACCGATCGCTCTGCTGCGCCACGAGGGGTGCACCCACAGGTCCTGGATCAGCGCGTAGCGGCCCGCTACATGGATCGCCGTCTGCCAGCTCGCGGCGAGAACGCCCACGAGCGCGCCTTCCGCATCAGCGACGAGCAGCACGCCGGCGTCGCCATCGCTGAGCAATGAGCGCGCTGTCGCCTGCATTCCGCGCGCGTCCGGCGGGGTGCCGCCAAGCTCCAGCAGCAGCTCCGCGATCGCCGCTGCGACCGCTGGGACATCCTCATCGCAGGCGGCGCGCACGTACCAGCACGTCGCTCGCGGCTCGGCGCGGGGTGGCGTCCCCGACTCGATTGGCGCGATCTCGCTCATGGCGCCTCCCCTGCCATCGCCATCGCCACCGCGCCGGGCTCGAGCTCGACCGTCCACGCCTCCGCCGCATCGCTGCCGGTTACCGCCTGCGCGATCGCGGACATCGGCGCGCGCGCCTTCAGCAGGATCTCGTCGAACTCCTCTTCCGGGTCGGACTGCATTACGATCGCTCCGCCCGCACCGATCGTCGTCGCCCCCGGGCGCATCACGATCGTGCGGATCACGATGTTCAGGTCTACGCTGCCGTCGACGCCGAAGTAGCCGATCGCACCCGAGTACACACCGCGCGCCTCGCGCTCGATGTCATCGATGATGCCCATCGTGCGCAGCTTCGGCGCTCCGGTCATCGAGCCGCCGGGAAAGCACGCCCGCACGCACTCCACCGGCGTGCGCTCGCGCTCGAGCACGCCGGTGATCGTCGAGATCAGCTGGTGCACCGTCGTATACGGCTCGACGACCATGAACTGCGGCACACGCACCGTGTCCACCTCACACACACGCCCGAGATCATTGCGCAGCAGATCCACGATCATCAGATGCTCGGCGAACGTCTTCTCGTCGTGCAGCAGTCCCTCGCGCAGCTGCTCGTCGCGCTCGGGGTCGGGCGAGCGCGGCGCCGTGCCCTTGATCGGCCGCGCCTGCACTCTGCGCTCGCGGTCGATCCCGATGAACCGCTCCGGCGAGGAGCTGACGACGGCCAGCTCGCCGAGCCTCAGGTACGCGGCGAACGGCGCGGGGTTGCGCCGGCGCAGCATGCGATAGAGCGCAAATGGCTCGGGGTGCGCGTCGGTGTGGATCTGGTCGGTCAGGCACACCTCATAGGACTCTCCCGCCGCCAGCGCCGTCTGGCAGCGCGCGATGTCCGCGAGGTACTGCTCGCGCCCGCGCCCGCAGCGAAACGTCACGAGATCCTCCGGCGGGTCCTCAGCAGCGAGCGCCTGCGACGCAAACGACTCTCCCAGCGCGTGCTGCGCGATCGTCTCGCGCACGATCGCCTCGGCCTCGTCCAGCCAGCGCTCGGCGTCGGCCTGGTCTTCGTGGCAGAGCGCCGCCACGTGCGTGCGGTGGGCCACGTGGTCGACCGCGACGACACGGTTGGCGAGCATCAGCACCGCGTCGGGGACGTCCGAGCGGTGGACGTTGGGCGAGCCGCAGTCGGCCTTGCACTCATAGCCGAGGTAGCCGACATAGCCGCCGAGCAGCCCCCGCGGCAGGCCTGCCGCGGGCTCGATCGTGTGCTTGGCGAGCTCCCTGTCGAGGACGTCGAAGATGCAGCCGAGCTCGACGGTGCTCCCATCCGCACGATGTGAGCTCACGGCTTTCTCGTGCACGTCGTATTCGATCACGCAGCGATCGGGGCCCATCGTCGTTCCGAGGAACGAGCACTGGGCCAGCGGCGTCGGCGCGTCGGCGCTGTCGAGCCAGAAGGCGTGCTCGGCGGCGCCGAACAGCCGCTCGAACAGTAGCTCGGTCGACGGCTCGCCCTCGAGCGAGCGCACGAGCAGGCTGCGAGCAGTGCCGTCGGCGCGACGCTCCGGGCGGCGCGGGCGCCGGGGCGGCGTGCGGGGGGTGCTCGCGGGTCGCGCACGTGCGGCGCGGTGGGCGCCTGCGAGCGCGTAGAAGTTCTCGAACAGCTTGCGCCCATGCTCGGTGGCGATCGACTCCGGGTGAAACTGCACGCCCCACAGCGGGCGGCTGCGGTGCTCGATGCCCATCACGACGCCCTCGTCGGTCCAGGCGGTCACATGGCCCTGGGGGCCGAGCTCGCCACCGACCGCGAGCGAGTGGTAGCGCACGACCGAGAAGTCCTGGGGGATGCCCTCGAACAGGCCGCTGCCGTGGTGCTTGACGGTGCTCAGGCGGCCGTGCATGACTATCGGCGCGCTGCGCACCGCGCCGTCGAGCAGGTGCCCAAGACCCTGGTGACCGAGGCACACGCCGAGCACCGGGATCTCGCTGGAGCGCAGGACGTCCGCGCACACGCCGAAGTCGTGCCAGCGCTCGGGGCGCCCGGGCCCCGGCGAGAGCACGATCGCGTCGAAGTCCCAGCGCGACAGCGCTCTCCAGGAGACGGCGTCGTTGCGTACCACGATCGGCTCCTCGCCCGAGACGGCCGCCAGCAGGTGAAACACGTTGTATGTGTAGGAGTCGTAGTTGTCGATCAGCAGCGTGCTCATGGACCCGGCTCCAAGCCGAGCCCGCGAGCGCTGCGGTCGAGCAGCGTGTGCACGACACGCTCGACCGGCTCGCCGTGCTCGCCCTCCAGGTACCAGATCGAGAGATGCTTGAGGTAGTGCGCGAGCGGCCTGACGTCCAGCCGCTCGACCGCCAGTCGCAGGTAGCGGCGGTAGAGCTCCGACTGGATCACCGCGAAGCGGTAGTCGGGATCCTCTGCCGGTCGTCCGCCGCGCGTGGAGTCGCGGCTGTGGCGTGCACGCGCACGCGCGAGGTCCCAGCCCAGGCTCTCATCATCGGACAGCAGCCGCTCGGGGTCGAAGTCGATGTCCGGGGTCGCGGGGTGGGGCAGGAAGTATCCGAGCGCCACCTGCGCCGCCACGCGTTCGGGGTTGGGATGGCTGCGGCGCACCCCGTGCAGCTCGCGCTCGCCGTCGATGCGCGCGTCGAGCCAGTCGGTGAGCTCGTCGATCAGCTGCGCGCCCGCGCTCGAGGTCATCGCGCGCTGTTGCGTCGAGACCATGCCGTGGAAGATGCTGCGGCTCGGATGAAAGCCTCCGTTCAGGTCCGGCCGCAGCTCGGCCGCGAGCTTGCGGATGCTCGCCACGTGCGAGACCCACTCCGAGCCGGTCACCTGCAGCGAGGTCATGTCCTCGAGTTCGGGAGCGGTGAGTGCGTATGTCAGCGAGCGCATGTGCTGCGTGGATAGGCCGTCCGCGCGCACCAGCGGCAGCTCTTCGAGCTCCTCGAGCCCCGTGGCGTAGACGATCACTCCGTCCGCACGTCGTTTGAGGCTGCCGTTGCGCAGGCCAGTCTCGGCCAGCTCCGCCGTCTCCGCGAGGAAGTCGGACTCGAAGAACACCCTGTCGAAGGCGATTCCCAGTCGCGCGAGCGTCTTGCGCTGCCCGGCGATCACCCACGCGCGCGTCTTGTACCAGAGCTCGAGAGCCTCACGATCTCCAGAGAGCACGCGTTTGATCAGGTCGTCGGCCGCGTCGTTCTGCACGTGCACCTCGCGTGAGAGCGAGTCCTCGGCCTGCTCGAGATCGCCGGCTGCGAGCACGTTGCCCGCGGCGACGTACTCGGCGTAGCACAGCCCCACGAAGTGGTCGCTCTTCTCGTCGCCGTCGGACCAGCCCTCTGCGTGGCGGCCGCTCTGCATCACGCCGGCCATCGCCTCGCCCATCGCGCGGCCCATGTCGGAGATGCGGCTGCGTCGCTCGACCTGCGCGCCCGCCTGTGCGAGCGCGGCGGCGAGCGCGTTGCCGATCGCCAGGTTGCGCAGGTGTCCCACGTGCAGGGCCTTGGTGGCGTTCGCGTCCCAGAACTGCACCGAGATGCGTCGCCCCTGCGCGAGGTCCGCGAGCGGGGCCTCGGCGCTGCCGCCCGCCTCCAGGGCGGCGCCGGCCATCTCGACCCAGCTGTCGGCGAGGCGCAGGCGGACTCCGTCACGGCCGCGTGTTACCGCTGCCACCCACGGCTCACGCTCGAGCCTCTCGAGCTCCGCCAGCGAGGCGGGATCGTGCTGCCAATCGGACGAGCGCGGTGTGAGCTTGAGGTCGTAGTCCGCGCGTGGGCGGCGCGGCGCCCGCGCGGCCCACCTGACGGGCTCGCCCTCCCGTGTTGGCAGGTCCTCGAAGTAGTCGAAGAGATTGACGGTCACGAGTAGGTCATGGGATGTCTGAGGTCAGGGGACGTACGCGGTTTGTCACTAGCGGGCAATTCTGTCATTTCTGTCGCAATGCACCAGCCGGGGCTCGAACCCGGATCTCCGGTGTTTAAGACCGGTCCTTTCACCGATTAAGGTACTG
>JBEKGK010000189.1:0-6478 GCA_050012835.1 Solirubrobacteraceae bacterium
CCGGGCGGGCGGCCGCCGGGACGGGATCAGGCGCCTGCCATGCCTCAGGCGCCGGCGCCCGGCGCGCCCGCGTTCAGCCACTCCTCGAGCGTGGCGTGATGCGCGCTCGGCACGCCCGACTCGATCTCCGCGCGCAGCTCTGAGAGCAGGCCGTGGCGCTCAGCCACCACGTTGTGCTGGTGGATCGTCTCGAGGTTCTCCTGGCGGGCCGACACGAAGCTCTCGCCGTCCAGCTCCGCGAACGCGCGCACCACGCCGGCGAGCATCTCGCGCACGCAGTCCTCCACGAAGCGCGGCCGGCGGTGCGCCTTTTCCACCACCTCCACCTCATCCGAGCGCTTCATCAGCTCGTAGATCTCCGAGGACATGCTCGCCTCGGCGATCTCCAGCAGCGTGGTCGCGTCGATCTCCGCCGCGCACTGCTCCGTGCAGCCGATCTGCAGCGTCGCCAGCCCGCGCTGGTTGTGGGTGGCAACGGGCACGCTCTCGAGGATCTGATCGATCTGCCCGGCCGAGAAGTCCTGCGCCAGCAGCCGCTCGCGTGCGCGCGCCGCCACCAGCTCCTGCGCGCACGGACACGCCGTCATGCCCGTCGCCGACACGCCCACCGTGCCACGCGTGCCGTGCTCGAAGGCGACCGCGCGCCCGTGCAGCGTGTAGATCTCCTGGGTCTGGATGCCCGACACCGGCGCCGGCTTGTGCTCTGGATAGCGCGCCGCGATCGTCACCTCCGCGCGCTCCGCGCGCTGACGCTCGCGCACGAGCTCCGCGATGTGCCGCGCGAGCGTCTCCGCGCGAAACGGCGACTCGCTGAGCACAACCTCGCCGATCGCCTCGTTGACCACCTCGTCGAAGCGCGACATGTGCGCGCCCTTCTGGTCGTGGCCGAGATCCACGTAGCAGTCCAGCCGCGCAAGAAACAGCTCGTCGCGAATGCGCACCACCTTCTCGACGCCGCTCACGCCCACGCGTGAGAGCCCCACCGCGACGCCCGGCCGGCGCGCCTGAACGTCGTCGCCAGAGCCCCTTGTGGGAGACAGCGTGGAGGTCGGCCGTGTCGCCCGCACCGGGACCAAGCCTAGCGCGCGGGACGCCCGCCGCTGGCCCGCGGGTGCAAGCGCACCGCGCGCCCGTCGATTCTGGTATCAATCGGCACGCAACTCATCGAGCAACGCAACGCACAGGAGGCTTAGCGTCGGGCTGGGGAGGTCGCAGCGGACAGCCGCTGCGATGGGGAGTTGAATGGGGTCTTAGGGAGGCCAGTTGAGCGACAAGCTTGAGGGGCTGTTGATTGCTCCAGACACAGCCGTAGCCGTGGTCGAGTTGGAGGAGCTGCATGGATTCATCGCCGAGTCTCAGGAGAGGGGATTCGTGGCGGCCGACGCATTGGCCGCAGCGCTGGAGGAGGCCGAGCTCTCCGGCCAGCAGACGCAGGACCTGCTGAGCTACTTGGAGGAGCACGGCATCGAGGTGCTCGCCGCCGGCGAGTCCGTGCCCGAGCTGCATCCGCACGGGCCCGGGACGAGCTCTCACGAGCACCACACCGATGACCCACTGGCCAACCGCCCGGCGGCGCATGCGCTCGAGAGCGCCGGCGTCGGCGAGCAGGACAGGAGCGACGAGCACGTCAGCGACCTGAACGTCCGCCTGGAGGAGCTCAAGCGCCCGGACGTCGATCTGACGGTCGAGCCGAGCCTGGACTCGCTGCGGCTGTACCTGCGCTCGATCGGTCGCGTGCCGCTTCTGAACGCAGAAGAGGAGGTGGCTCTCGCCAAGCGCATCGAGCGTGGCGACGTGGCCGCCAAGCAGCACATGGTCGAGGCCAACCTGCGCCTGGTGGTGTCGATCGCCAAGGGCTACGTCGGCCGCGGGCTGACGCTGCTGGACCTGATCCAGGAGGGCTCGCTCGGGCTGATCCGCGCGGTCGAGAAGTTCGACTACCGGCGCGGCTACAAGTTCTCCACGTACGCCACCTGGTGGATTCGCCAGGCAGTGACGCGCTCGCTCGCCGACAAGGGCCGCACGATCCGCATCCCCGTGCACATGGTCGAGCGGCTGAACAAGCTCATCCACGCCGAACGGCGGCTGATCCAGCAGCTCGGGCGCGAGCCCAGCCCCGCGGAGCTCGCCGCCGAGCTCGACTGCACGGTGCGCGACGTGCGCGACATCATGCGCATCACCCAGCAGCCGATCTCGCTGGAGAAGCCCGTCGGCGAGGAGGACGACTCCGCGCTCGCCGACTTCGTCGAGGACGTGTCAGCCGAATCTCCCTTCGAGATCGCGTCCGAGGCGCTGCGCCGCGAGAACGTCTCGCGCGTGCTCGCCTCGCTGCCACGGCGCGAGCGCGAGGTCATCGAGATGCGCTACGGCATCGTCGGCGGGCGCTCGCGCACGCTCGAGGAGGTCGGTCGCGCGTTCAACATCACGCGCGAGCGCGTCCGCCAGATCGAGAACCGCACGCTCAAAAAGCTGCAAACACTGCCCGAAGCCCAGCAGCTGCGCGAGGCGTCCTAAGCACGGGCACTCGCGGGTCCGGGCGCGTCGCGCGCGAGCTCGGACACTGCGAGCTCGAACACTCTCACAACGGAGTCCGTATAGCCATGGTTATACGGACTCCGGTTCGCAGGTTGCGGCCGGCCAACCCCCACCCTCTTCCCTAAACTTCACGGCCGCCCCCGGCGGGGTTCCCGAGCGGTCAAAGGGGTGTGGCTGTAAACCACATGGCTCTGCCTTCGAAGGTTCGAATCCTTCCCCCGCCATTACGCCACAGCGTCGCGGAACACCCGTGTCGCCCACGCGAGCACCAGCGCGCACAGCGGCACCAACACGGCGAAGGCCTGCCAGACGTGTTCGCCGGAGAAGCTGCCGGAGGCCAGTACGCGAGCCGCCTCCACCAGGTAATAGAGGGGGTTGAAGTGGGCCAGCACCCTCAGCCAGGCGGGACCCAGGGAAATCGGCAGCAGCACGCCCGCCAGCAGCAGCACGGGCAGGTTGATCCCGTTCATGATCGCTGCGAAGCCGCTGATCTCTTTCGTCGCGAGCGCCGTGGCGATCGAGAAGGCGGCCATCGTGATCATGAACACGCCCAGCAGCACGCTCAGCACGGCCATGCCGGCCCAGTGGATGTCGAAGCCGAAGGCCACCCCCACCGCCACCATCACGGCGTCGAAGACGAACATCATGGTCATCGAGGCCAGGATCGGCCCCATCAGGATCGCCAGGCGGCTGGCCGGCGTCACCCGCAGCCGCTCGATCACCCCGGCCTGAAGCTCGAAGATCGTGGTGAACCCCGAGCCCGTGCCGGTGGCGAACGCCAGCAGCGACAGGATGCCCGGCAGGAAGCCGTCCAGCACGTGCCCGCCGTTGGCCAGCGAGGCGCCGGTCAGGTGTTTGAGCAGGGGAGTGAACAGGGCCAGGTACAGCAGCGGCGTGGAGAAGCCCACGAACAGCCACACGGGGTTGCGGAGCAGCTGCAGGGCATAGCGGCGGTACAGCAGCCTGATGTCGAGCGCCAGCGTCATGCCGCCTGCTCCTGCACGGCCCCGGCGTCGCGCAGCTTGCGTCCCGTCTGGCGCAAGAACACGTCGTCCAGCGTCGGCTCGGAGAGGCTCAGAGTCTGCACGCCCACGCCCCGCCGCTCGAGCAGGCGCAGCAGCTCGGGGATCGCGGCGCTGCCCTCGTCGACGTACAGGCGCACCGCCCCGTCGCCCTCCGTGCTCAGCTCCCGCACGTAGGGCTGCTCGCGCAGCTCGGCCAGCAGCGCCGGTCCGTGCGCCTCGTCGCGCAGGCCCAGCACGACCGTGTCGCCCGCCACCTGGCGCTTGAGCTCCTGGGGAGATCCCTCGATCACGATCATGCCGTGGTCGATGATCGTCACCCGGTCGCAGAGGGCGTCGGCCTCCTCCAGGTAGTGCGTCGTCAGGAAGATCGTCGTGCCCCGCTCGCCGAGCTTGCCGAGATGGCTCCAGAGGTTGGCCCGGTTCTGCGGGTCCAGACCCGTCGTCGGCTCGTCCAGGAACAGCACCTCCGGCTCGTGCACGATGCCGAGCGCCACATCCAGGCGACGGCGCTGGCCTCCCGAGTAGGTTTTCACGCGGCGGTCCGCGAACTCGCCGAGGTCGAGGAGCTCGATCAGCTCCGCCACCCGCCTGCTCACCTCCGCCGGGCCGAGGCCGTACAAACGGCCCTGGAGGATCAGGTTCTCCCGCCCACTCGCCAGGTCGTCGGCCCCGCCCAGCTGGCTGACGTAGCCGATCCTGCGTCGCACCCGGCCGGGGGTCGTGCGCACGTCGCAGCCCGCCACGACAGCCCGGCCCTCGTCGATCGGCAGCAGCGTCGTCAGCATCCTCAGCGTGGTCGTCTTGCCGGCCCCGTTCGGGCCGAGGAAGCCGAACACCTCGCCCCTGCGCACGCTCATGCTCACGCCCCTGACCGCCTGCACGGGCTCGCCGTGGCCCTTGAAGCTCTTGCGCAGATCCTCGGTCTCGATCACTACATCGTCAAGCTTGATCATACGGCTGCTTAGTCAAGCATGAATAATCAGTCTTGTCAACTAGACTGGCGCCATGTCATCGACACGGCTGCTCGTACTGGGCGCGGTGCGCATCTTCCAACCGGTCCACGGCTACTTCGTGCGGCGAGAGCTGCTCAGCTGGCGCGCCGACCAGTGGGCCCACCTCAACCCCGGCTCCGTCTACAACGCCCTGCGCACCCTCACCCGCGACGGCTTCCTCGAAGAGGTCCAGACCGAGACGCACGGGCGCCGGCCCGAGCGCACCACCTACCGCCTCACCCCCGATGGCGAGACGGAGTTCCTGGTGCTGCTGCGCGCGGCGCTGTGGAAGGTCGAGCCGCACGCCCCCGACGACCTGCTCGCGGCGTGGAGCTTCGCCTGGACGCTCAGCCGCAGGGAGGTCATCGCCGCCTTCGAGCACCGCCTCGCCCAGATCGACGCCAGCCGGCACGCGACGGAGTTCGCCGTCGCGGACGTCAGGCGCGATCCCGACAAGCCCGCCCATGTGGCCGAGCACATGCGACTGACCCAGGCCCGCCTGGACGGCGAGGCCGCTTGGACCGAGCAGCTGCTGGCAGGGCTGCGCGAGGGCGAGTACTGGTTCAGCGGCGAGCCCGACCCGCCCTGGCCGGGGATGGACGCCGGTGGCAGGCCCGAGCCGGCCGACGCCCGGCGAGTGCCCCACGGGCAGGCGCTGGCGGGCCCGTGATCACGGCTTGAGTCCGAAGTCCTCGACCATCCTGGTCTGCACAACTGGGCGAGTCAGCCCCCCGCCATCTCAACGGCTACTCGTGTGCGAGCGCCGGGTGGGCGTGCGCGGCGTGAGTCCCCGGTGCGAGCCCCAGCTGCCAGCCGACCCGCTGCAGCAGGTCCAGCAGCTGCTCGCGCTCAGCGGTGCTGAGCTGCGCGCACAGATGGCGCTCGAGCTCGGCCGCCAGCGCGAACGCGCGCTCGAGCATCTCGCGTCCTGCGGGGGTCAGGTGCAGCGAGCGTGCTCGCCGATCGCGTGGATGTGGTCGTCGCTCGACCAGCGCGCGCGCTTCGAGCGCGTCCACGAACGCGACCATGCGACTCGGCGGGATCTGCAGCCGCTCGGCGGCCGCCTGCTGGGATAGACCCTCGGCCGCGCCAATGGCACGCAGCAGCGCGAACTCGCGCGGCTCGAGCTGCAGCGGCGCGAGCGTGTCATGAAAGCGGCGCGACACTGCGAATCCGATCGAGGAGACGTTGAAGCCGACCGCACGGAACGGAGCCTGTGAGACGACCGACGTCGGCACCCGCGCCGCCGCGTCGCGCGCGTCGTCATGCTCCCGATCAACTCCCACAAGACGATCATACTCCAGTGGAAAGATTCATGATATAAATCATTCCATTCAGAATCATTACATTCTTGAAGGATCTTTGTTTTCGGAAGAATGTTCGGCGTGCGGAGACTTAATGGCTGGAGACTCAATGGCCGGAGACGACTACCAGACCCGAAGCCCCCACGCGGACACACACGATGATGGAGCAAGAGCGATGAGTTTCAGGGCGACGGTCGGTCTCAGCGGTAGCTCCCATCCATCCAAGCCCCGCCGGCTGGCGGAGAAAGGACACTGACCATGGCTGTGCTGACCCGCTGGGTGCTGGCCCACAAGCGCATCGTGACCGCGTTCTGGCTGGTGCTGACGCTCGTCGGCATGGCATCTGCGGGGACGGCGACGAAAGCGCTCAAACGGAAGTTCACGGTGCCGGGCAAGGAAGGGTTCCTGGCCAACCAGCAGATCACGCGAGACTTCCACGGCACGGGCGGCAACGGCGCGCCGCTGCTGGCGGTGGTGACGCTGCCGGCGAGCCGATCGGTGAGCGACGCGGCGGTGCAGGCCGAACTGAGAGAGGTCGAAGCGCGCGTGCAGCGCACGCTGCCGGGCACGCGCGTGGCGAGCTACGCGAGCACGCATAGCAGCGCGTTCCTGTCGGGCGACC
>JBEKGK010000190.1:0-6361 GCA_050012835.1 Solirubrobacteraceae bacterium
GACATCAAGATCCTCCTACGCACCATCCCCCACGTACTCCAACGCCGCGGACTGTAAAACCCAAGCCAGCGCGCCGCAGTCAGGGCATCAAGTCAAACGCTTCGCAATGGAGCGGGGCCACCGCTGCGAAATGGCGGCGGTCGAGCGTAAGGATGACCGTGGCGTCGAGTCGTTCCGCGAGCGCGATGACGGACGCATCGGTTCCTCCGAGCGGGAAGTCCGCGTACTCCTCGACGAGTTGCGCCATGCGCACGAAATCCTCGTGGCTCGGTCCCTCGACGTCCAGGTCCGCGATACCGCGCAGGAACGCGCTCTCGGCGGCCGCGCCCAGGCGTCGCCCTATGAAGTAAGTCGCCTCGGCGACCACCAGCGCGGGCACGACCAGGCGGAGGTCATCTCGCGAGAGCGCTGCGCGGGAGGCGAGGTGGTCCTGGTCGTCGGCGTCGGCGGCGGCGTACAGCGGCCCGGCGTCAACGACGGCCAGGCTTGTCACTCCACTCCTGTTCCAACAACTGCTCCATGTCTCGCGCGGTCGTGCGATGGCCGCTGTGGCCAAGCGCCGCGAACGGAAGCTCGCGCGGTTTTCCCGTGGCGTGGCCGAGGTGCTCTGCTAGCGCGTCGCGTGTGACCTCCGATGCCGAGACATGTCGTCGCCGCACCTCGCGCTCAAGGGCCTGTGCGAGATCGTCTGGCAGGGACACTGTGGTGCGCTTCATACATGCATCATAGCGTCACGCACCATCTTTGCCCTGCTACTCGGAAATCGGGCACTGCCAGCTCGGAGATCAGCTGGGCCTTGCCTCTACGCGGCCGCTCTTGGTAGCTGCGTGGTCAGCACGCGCTCCTCGAACGCAAAGCCGGCTTCCAGCGCGCGGCGCACGGGGCAGGTCTCGGCGACGCGCTCGAGCCGGCGCCGCTGCTCGGGCGTGAGGTCGCGGGGGAGGTGTATGTCGACGGCGAAGCGCCGCGGGACGCTGTCCGGGTCGTAGTCCACCTCGACGGCCGTCTCGCCGATCTCCCAGCCGCGGTTCTGCGCGTACATGGCGATCATCGTCGCAACGCACGACGCGAGCGTCGCCGCGAGCAGCTCGTGCGGCGCGGGTCCCTCGTCGCTGCCACCGAGGCGCTCGGGCTCGTCGGTGACGATCGTGTGGCGGCCGTTGACGTCCACCTCGTGCTTGAGGCCGTCGCCGACACGGCGGGCTGTCGCGGTCATGCTCATCACAGGGCCTCCATTTCGCGCTCGAAGACTCTTGTAGATCGGAACACACAACTAGAATAGCATACAACGATGTAGTTGTGCTAGAGTCTCGACATGAGCTCAAGCACGAACGTCCCACACCCTCTTCCAGAGCCGCTGGTCGAGCTGATCGCCGAGCGCTTTCGCGTCCTCGGGGAGCCGATGCGCATCCGGCTGCTCGACGCCCTGCGCGCCGGTCCAGCCACGGTCCAGGATCTCCAACGCGCGACCGGCGCCTCCCAGCAGAACGTCTCGAAGCACCTCAGCGTGCTCTTGCGCGACGGGCTGGTGAGTCGCAGCAAGCAGGGCAACTTCTCGCGCTATGAGATCGCCGATGAAGCCGTGTTCGACCTGTGCGAGCAGGTCTGCGGCGGACTGCGCCGCCAGCTGGACGAGCTCGACGCGCTGCTGCCGGCGGGAGTCGCGCGATGAGCGCCATCGTTGGACCCCGCCCGCTCGTTATCGCAGAGCCGTCGGGCTCGCAGACAGCCCGCGTGGGACCGATCGGCCGCCTGGGTCGCTACACGGCGACGCATTTCCGCAGGGTGCTCGCCGGCTGGGTTGTGCTCGCGCTCGTGCTGGGCTTCTTCGCGCCGCGGGTGGAGAGCGCGCTGTCGGGGGCTGGCTGGGAAGCGAGCGGCTCGCAGTCGGCGCAGGCCCGCAAGTTGGTCGAACGCGACTTCAAGGGCCTCGGCAGCTACGGGCTGATGACGGTCGTGTACTCCCCGACCGAAACCGTCAGCTCGCCAGCGTTCAGATCGGTCATATCCCGGGTCGAGGCGACTCTACGCGCGAACGGCGCGGTGAGGACGGTGGTTGCGCCCGCCGCCGGCATCTCGATCTCTCCTGACGGTCACACCGCGATCGTGCAGGCGGGAGCGGCGCGGGATCCAAACGGCATGGTCGCCGCAGCGGACAAGCTGAAGGGGACGCTGCACGGGCTCTCCGCGGGCGCGGTCGTGGTCAACCTCACCGGCGCGGCCGGGATGTGGTCTGACTTCAACGCCGCCAACCGCTCCGCCATGCTCAAATCCGAGGTCATCTCCTGGCCGGTGACGCTTGGCATCATGCTGCTCGCCTTCGGCTCGCTCGTGGCAGCCGGCCTGCCGTTGATGCTGACGATGGTCGGTCTGCTCGCGGCAGCAGGCTCGCTGTACCTCGGGACGCTGATCACCCCGATCTCGATCTGGGCGATGAACTTCGCGCTGATGTTCGCGCTTGCGCTCGGCATCGACTACGCGCTGTTCATCGTGATGCGCTTCCGCGGCGCGCTCTTCGGCTCCAAGCTCGACGCGATCGAGGCCACGGCCGTCACGATGGACACGGCCGGCAAGGCCGTGCTGTTCAGCGGCGTGACCGTGCTGATCTCGCTGACCGCGGTGATGCTCGTCCCCAGCCCGGCGTTTCGCAGCATGAGCCTCGGGATCATGCTCGCCGTCATATTCGTGCTCGCCGCGACGCTCACGCTGCTGCCGGCTGTGCTGGCCAAGCTCGGCCCCAAGGTCGACAAGCTCTCCATGCCATGGGCGCATTCCGGCGAGCACCGCTCCCCGGTGTTCGCTGCGTGGGGCGAACGGCTCTGGCGCCACCCGCTCCGCTACGGCGTCCCCGCGCTGGTGGTGCTGCTCGCGCTCGCCTACCCGGTCACCCAGCTTAAGACGTCGATGCCGTCCATCAAGGTGGTGCCGAGCAGCGGCTCCTCGCGCATCGGCTACGACCAGGTCCAGGCCGCGATGGGACCGGGCGCAACAGGCCCGCTACAGATCGTCGCGCCGGCAGCGCAGGCCACGACGGTCGCCCGGATAGCCAAGAGCGACCCCGGCATCGCCCAAGTGCTGCCCACCCAGCCGGGCGCCGCGGGGCTTGCGATGGTGACCGCGATCCCCCGCCAGGACCCATCCAGTCCGGCCGTTGGTGCGACCATCGATCGGCTGCGCGCCGAGCTTCCGGCGGGCGCGCTGCTCGGCGGCGCGGTAGCCGAAGACCATGACCTGCAGAGCCTGCTCGCCGCCAAGACCTCGCTCGTGATCGGGGTCGTGCTGGTACTCGGATTCCTGCTGCTGCTGTTTGCCCTACAGGCCCCGTTGCTCGCCGCGGCCGGCGTGCTCACCAACCTGCTGGCCACGGGCGCCGCCTTCGGCGTGTCCAAGTGGATCTTCCAGGACGGCGATCTGCACTCGCTGCTGGGCTTCCAGCCTCAGGGCTTCCTCGATGCGTGGGGGCCCGTGTTCTTCTTCGCGATGATCTTCGCGATCTCGATGGACTACACGATGTTCCTGCTGTCCTCCGCCAAGGAGCATTGGGACCGCACCCACGACGCCAGGGACGCGATGGTCAACGGGATGGCGCACTCGGGCAGGGTGATCTTCGCCGCCGCCGCCGTGATGGTCGCCGTGTTCTTCACGTTCGCGCTCTCCGGGCCGCTGCCGCCCAAGGAGATGGGGATCATCCTGGGAGTCGCCGTGCTGCTCGACGCGGTGCTCATCCGCCTGCTGGTGCTGCCCGTGCTGCTGCGCCTGATGGGCAAACGAGCCTGGTATCTGCCCCGCTGGGCGCGGCGCATCCTCCCCGCTGTGCGCTTCGGACACTCGTGAGCCGGGAGTAGCCGCGCGACGCTCGCCGGCGTCAGGTGCGACCTGCGGCTCATCCCCGGCGGGAGCTGTCCCGCGCCGCGCGTCTGATGGACAGCGCGAGCAGCCCGATCACGGCCGGCGGCATGACCCACCATGCCGCGATCGCGGCGCTGGCGATCAGCGCGGTGAGCGCCAGCGCGAGCACCACGCCGAGCGCGGTCCGCCAGTCGTCGCCGACCACGAACTCCCACACGCCCGCGAGGAACGCCTCCACGCGCGTCATGCGCTCACCGTGGCCTGGTCGCCGGCTTCGGCGGGCGTCGCTGGGAGGTCTGCGATGGGCGCCTGGTTCACGGCGCGCCGCACCGTCCACGCCATCGCGACCGCCGTCAGCAGCACGCCCGGGATGATCGCCAGCAGCGCCGCGTCGCCGCCCGGCCAGCTCGCGCCGGCGCCCTCGGTCCCCCAGAACATCCCGAACGAGCTCAGCATCACGCCGACCGCGAACTTCATCGTGTTCTCCGGCACCTTCGCCAGCGGCGCTCGCGCGGTCGCGCCCGCGGCGACGACCACGAGCACCGCGAGCCCGGCGGCGGCGGCGGCCAGCGGGATGCGGTGCTGGTTGGCGCCGAACGTGAGCACGATGAACGCCACCTCCAGGCCCTCCAGCAGCACGCCTTTGAACGAGATCGTGAACGCGTAGCCGTCGAAGCCGGGACGTCTTGCGCCGGCCGCCTTCGCCGCTTCCGTCTCCTCCCTGAACGTCTCGAGCTCATCATGCTTGGCCTTCAGCCCGGCCGAGCGCAGGATCGCCTTGCGCAGCCACTGCAGCCCGAAGACCAGCAGCAGACAGCCGACGAGGACCCGCAGCAGGTCGATCGGCAGTGCCGTGAGCGCCGGGCCGAGCACCGCGACGATCGCGGCCAGCGTGACGGTCGCGGCTCCCACGCCGCTCATCGCCGAGGACCAGCTGCGCGTGGTGCCCACAGCAAGCACGATCGTCAACGCCTCCACCGCCTCCACCGCGCAGGCCAGGAAGACCGAGACCGCGAGGCCCAGCTCCGCGCCGCTCATGCTCGCGCCTCAAGCTGCATCTACTGCAAGATAGCTGCCAATATCGGCAGCATCACTCAGGGCTTGCGCAAGATCGCTGCTGCTCGACCGCGCCTGCTGTGGGCGCTCGGATAGCGCAGACGAGCGTCAGTCCGTCAATCGCTACTCGAGCAGGTCCGGCTGCGGCGTGACATCCGTGTGCGCGAGATCCGCAAGGCCGTTCGAGCTCTGCCACGGGCGCTTGTAGACGAGCCAGCTCAGCGCCGCGACGAGCAGGGTCGCGCACAGGACCCAGCCCAGGGCTGTGGTGCCGAGGCCGACGTACTTCAGGCCGGAGGCGAAGATCACGAACGTGATCGCGGGCCTGATGTAGCGGTCCGGTGCGCTCGAGGACAGCAGCGAGCCGACCAGCACGGCCGGCACGCTGCCGATGATCAGCGAGGTCGTGACGCCGAACTCGACGTGCCCGAAGGCGAGCGCGCCGAGCGCGGCCGCGAGCGTCAGCGGCACGGCCTGGCTGAGGTCGGTGCCGACGAGCTGGTTGGCGCCGAGCATCGGGTAGAGGAACAGCAGCAGGATGATCATCAGCGAGCCGGAGCCCACGGAGGTCATGCCGACGATCAGGCCGCCGACCATCCCGATCGCCACCGTGCGCAGCGGATGCACGTCCACGTCGCGCACGGCGCCTGTGCGCTGCTGCTCGCTGCGGCGGTCGAGGACGTAGCGCAGCACCATTGCCGCCGCGCCCAGCAGCAGCGCGGCGCCAAGCGCCGTCTCGATGTTGCTCTGGGCGGCCTTCGCGTGCGCCATCAGGTGCAGCAGGTACGCGCCCAGGAACGCCATCGGAACCGAGCCGAGCACCATCCAGCCGACCAGGCGGCGGTTGACGGTGCCTTTGCGCAGGTGCACCGCGGCGCCGAACGGGCGCATCACGACCGCCGCCACCAGGTCGCTGGAGATCGCCGTCGAGGGCGTGACCCCGAACAGCAGGATCAGCATCGGCGTCATCAGGGCGCCTCCGCCGGCGCCGGTCATGCCGACCAGGAAGCCGATCACGGCGCTTCCGAGGATGATGTAGGGATCGACGTGCATGGCGTTCTGGGGGCCGTCGGAGCGCCGAGTCGGCCTTTGGCCCTGGGCATCCGAGCGCGGTCGTTCGCGCGTCGCCGAGCCGACCATCGTAGAGGATTTCTCATGTTGCGGGTGGAGTTGACCCAGATTGTGACACCGAGTTTCCTAAAGAGGTCTTGCTTTAGCTACGGATGATGTTTATGATGCGGCACCTGAGAAGGGGTCACGGAATCTCGACATCTGTTGAGCTTGGTGGGCTCCCCGTGTGGGGTCCATTCGTGGCGAGCAAGGAGGCGGGAGGCGCTATGAGTGTGGAGACGGGGAGTGGGGTTGAGGCCGGGGTGGTCTGGGGTCCTGCGTCGCTTGCTGATTCGGGGTCTTCGTTGGCGGGTTCGCGGTCGCTGGGTTCGTCGCGTGGTTTTTT
>JBEKGK010000191.1:0-6356 GCA_050012835.1 Solirubrobacteraceae bacterium
CTTCAACACCGAGATCGGGCTGCCGCTGGCGCTGCTGGGCGCGCCGGCGGAGACGGAGCTGCTGGTGCTCGAGATGGCGATGCGCGGTCCGGGCCAGATCGCGGAGCTGACGGCGATCGCGGAGCCGGACGTCGGCGTGATCGTGAACGTGGGGCCGGCGCACCTCGAGCTGCTGGGAACGCTCGAGGCGATCGCGGCGGCCAAGGCCGAGCTGATCGCGGGCCTCGCGCCGGGTGCGAGCGTGGTGGTGCCGGCGGGGGAGGCGCTGCTCGAGCCGCATCTGCGCGCGGACCTGAACGCGATCAGCTTCGGCGAGGGCGGCGATGTCTCGCTGGCCGAGCGTCGCGCGGACGGGTCGGTGGTGATCCGCCACGGCGAGGATGAGATAGAGCTGTGGCCGTCGTTCGCGCAGGCGTACAACCTCAGCAACCTGCTCGCCGCGGTGGCGGCGGCGCGGGCGCTCGGGTACACGCCGCGCGGACGTCTGGACGTGCGTTTCTCGGCGATGCGCGGGCAGCGCGAGGAGCTGGGAGGCGGCGTGGTGCTCGTGGCGGACTGCTACAACGCCAACCCCATGTCCATGCGTGCGGCGATCGACGAGCTGACCGAGACTGCGCCGGCGCGTCGCGTGGCGGTGCTCGGCGACATGCTCGAGCTCGGGCCAGAAGCGCCGCGCATGCACCGCGAGATCGGCGAGCACGCCCACGTGAGGGGCGTCGAGCTGCTCGTGACGGTCGGCCCGCTGGCGGCCGAGATGCGCACGGGGTTCCGCGGTGAGAGCTACGCGGCGCCCGATGCGCGGGCGGCCGGCGAGCTGCTCGGCGGGTTGCTGCGCGAGGGTGACACGGTGCTCGTGAAGGGCTCGCGCGGGGTGGGTCTGGAGCGCGTGCTCGAGCGCCTTCGCGGGCAGGCGCCGCGAGCGCGCGAGCCGGTGGGCGAGGGCTCGGCGCCCCAGGACCCGGCGCAAGCGGATCCGATGCCCGCGGTCAGCGCCGCTTCGGAGCAGCGCTGAATGGGCCGGATTCTCTTCGGGGGCACGGCCGCGCTGCTGATCTGCATCTTCCTCAGCCCCAAGTTCATCGAGTTCCTGCGCAAGCGCGAGTTCGGCCAGCACATCCGCGAGGACGGCCCCGAGGGACACCATCACAAGGCGGGCACGCCGACGATGGGCGGGATCATCATCTTCCTGGCGGTCGCTGTCGCGTTCCTGATCCTCACGAACTACGAATGGCGCTCGGTGGGCGTGTTCGGCGCGGCGATCGCGTGCGCGCTGCTGGGCTTCGCCGACGACTACATCAAGCTTGTCAGGCGCCGTTCGCTGGGGCTGCGCGCGCGGACGAAGCTGGGGGTCACGATCGCGATCTCGCTGGCGCTGTGGTACGTGGCCAGGTATCAGGCGCACCTGCCGCCGACGCTGGAGCTGCGCTTCGTCGACTACCACATCGACCTCGGCTGGCTGTACCCGCTGTTGATCTACCTGGTGGTGGCGGGCACGACGAGCGCGGTCAACCTCACAGACGGCCTCGACGGCCTGGCGGCCGGCTGCGCGGCGATCGTGCTGCTCGCCTACATCGGCATCACGTTCTTCGCCGGCGACTACGACATGGCGATGCTCGCGGGCTGCCTGGGGGGCGCGTGCATCGGCTTTCTGTGGTTCAACGCGTTCCCGGCGACGATCTTCATGGGCGACACGGGCTCGCTGGGACTGGGCGGAGCGATCGCGGGACTCGCGGTGATGACGAAGACCGAGCTGCTGCTGATCCTGATCGGCGGCATCTTCGTGGTCGAGGCGCTGTCGGTCGTGATCCAGGTGATCTCCTTCCAGATGACCCGCAAACGCGTGTTCCTGATGGCGCCGATCCATCATCACTTCGAGCTGAAGGGGTGGTCTGAGACGAAGATAATCCTGCGCTTCTGGATCGTGGCCTCGATCTGCGGCGCGATCGGGTTCACGATCTACCGCCAGAGCAGAGGCGTCTAGACGAGCGATAGGCGGCGCCGGGCGGGGCGGGCCGGATGCACGGGAGGCTTCAGCCGGCCGGCGTCGAAGTGAGCATGGATGCCAGCAGCGCGAGGGAGCGGTGGCTCGTCCACCCGGGCCAAGGCCGGCCGAGAGCGCGGCACGGGCAAGGCCGGCCGTGCGCGGGCGGGCGCGAGCGTCGATCGCTCGCTGGAGCACCGCATGCTGCTGACCGCCACGATGTGCCTGCTGGCCTTCGGCGCGGTGATGGTCTACAGCGCGTCCTCGGCGACCACGCTGCTGCAGGGGGGCGGCTACGGCGGCAGCTATCTGGTCAAGTTCGTCGGCTACGGCGCGATCGGCCTGGTGGCGATGCGGGTGCTGGCGCGCGACGGCGTGGCGAAAGTGCACAGCATCACCGCGCCGCTGCTGGGCGTCTCGTTCGTGCTGGTGCTGGCCGTGCACATCCCGCACGTCGGCGTGAGCGTCAACGGCGCGCGCCGCTGGATCGGGCCGGCGTCGTTCCAGTTCGAGCCCTCGGAGCTGATGAAGCTCGCGCTCGTGTTGTACGCGGCGACGCTGCTTGCCAAGCGTCCGCGGCAGGTGCACGACCTGCGCGCGCTGGCGAAGCCGCTGCTGCTGGTCGTGGGCGCGGCGTGCCTGCTCGTATTCACCGAGCCGGACCTGGGCACCGCGATGGTGATCGCGTTCACGGTCGGCGCGATGCTCGTCGCTGCGGGGATCCCGCCACGCAAGCTCGGTCTGATCGCGGGGACGGTGCTGGGCCTGGTGTTGATCTACGCGATCGCGCGCCCGTATGCTCGCGCGCGGCTGACGTCCTTCCTGGACCCCTGGGCACATGCCTCGTCGAGCGGCTTCCAGGCCGTGCAGGGGCAGATCGCGATCGGCTCCGGCGGCCTGTTCGGTGTCGGCCCGGGGGAGTCGGTGCAGAAGATCTTCTACCTGCCGGAGGCGCAGACGGACTTCATCCTGGCGGTGATCGCCGAGGAGCTGGGCGTGGTGGGGGTGTTCGCGCTGCTGTTCCTGTACGGCCTGATCGCCTACGCGGGCCTGCGCGCGGCGAAGGCGGCGCGCAGCCTCTACAGCGCGCTGATCGCCGTGGGGGTGACCGCGCTGATCGTCTCGCAGGCTGTGCTCAACGCGTTCGCGGTGCTGGGCCTCGCGCCGCTGACGGGCGTGCCGCTGCCGTTCGTGTCCTATGGCTCGAGCAGCATGATCGTGATGCTCGCGGCGATGGGCCTGCTGCTGAACGTCGCGGCCGGCGCGACCGGGCACGTGCGCGCGGTGGCGCCTTCGCGTCGCGGGCGCTCCGCCGACGCGCAGGCGCGCGAACCGGCACGATGGGGCGGTGATGGGAAAGTCGAAGAGGATCGTGATCGCCGCCGGCGGGACCGCGGGGCACGTGGTGCCGGCGCTCGCGGTGGCGGACGCGCTGCGGGCTGAGGGCGTCGAGGTCTCGTTCATCGGCGGCGGGCGCGCCGAGGCGCAGCTGGTGCCCGCGGCGGGCTTCCCGCTGCACACGATCGCGGTCGTGGGCCTGCATCGCAGCAACCCGCTGCGCGCGCTGCGCGCGCTCGTGCTTGCCGCCACGGCGGTCCCGCGCGCGCGGGCGCTGCTCAAGCGGCTCGCCCCGGACGCGGTGATGGGCGGCGGCGGCTACGTGGCGGGGCCGGTGGGCGTGGCGGCGCTGAGCATGCGCATCCCGCTGGTGCTGACCGAGGCCGACAGCCACCTGGGGTTGACCAACCGGCTGCTCGCCCGCTTCGCGCGACGGGTGTGCCTGGCGTTCGCGCTGCCGGGCCGCGACGGCGCTCGCTATCGCGTCACGGGCCGCCCGATCCCGCCGAGCTCGCAGGACCGCTGGGCGGCGCGCGCGCGCTTCGGGATCGCGCCGGATGAGACGTGCGTGCTCGTGTTCGGCGGCTCGCTGGGCGCGCGCTCGATCAACCTGGCTGCGGTGGAGGCGTTCGCGGGCGCGCCGTTCCACGTGCTGCACGTCAGCGGACGGCGCGATCACGCCGAGCTGGCGGCGCGCGAGCTGCCGGCGGACTACGACCTGCGCGAGTACCTGCCGCTCGGCGACTTCGCCGACGCGCTGGCGGCCGCCGACCTGGTGGTGGCGCGCGCCGGCGGATCGGTGTTCGAGATCGCCGCGCACGGGCTGCCGGCGGTGCTCGTCCCCTACCCGCATGCCTCGGCGGATCACCAGAGCGCGAACGCGCGCTGGATGGCGGACGCGGGCGCGGCGGTGGTGATCGCCGACGCCGAGCTGAGCGGCGCGCGCCTGGGCGGCGAGGTGGCAGCGCTGCTGGCCGATCGCGAGCGGCTGAAGGCGATGTCCGCGGCCGCCGCGAGCCTCGCGCGCCCGGATGCGGCACGCGATGTGGCACGAGAGCTGCTGGACGCCGCGCGATGAGCGGGCCGTGGAGCGGGCGGTGCATGCACTTCGTGGGCGTGGGCGGCGCGGGCATGAGCGCGTACGCGCGCGCGGCGCACGCGCTGGGCGCGGAGGTGAGCGGCTCGGACGGGGCCGACGGTCCGTATCTGCAGCGCTTGGCGGCCGACGGCGTGCTCGAGGCGCATATCGGCCATCGCGCGGAGAACGTGCCGCCGGGGCAGGACGTCGAGCTGTTCTACTCATCGGCGGTCGGTGCGGAGAACGTCGAGCGCCGCGCGGCGCGCGAGCGCGGCATCCCCGAGCGCCCGCGTGCAGAGCTGCTGGGCGAGCTGAGCACGATGCGGCGCACGATCGCGGTGGCGGGCACGCACGGCAAGACGACGACTGCGTCGATGATCGCGCACGCGCTGCGCGCGGCGGGCATGCAGCCGGGGTGGCTCGTGGGCGCGCCGATCGGCGGCGGCCTGCCCAACGCGGAGTGGGGGGAGGGCGAGTGGCTGGTGATCGAGGCGGACGAGTCCGACCGCTCGATGCTGAGCCTCAGCGTGGAGATCGCGCTGCTGACGAACGTCGAGCTCGACCACCACGCGACGTTCGCGTCGCTGGCGCAGGTGGAAGAGGCGTTTCGCGCGTTCCTGGCGCTTGCGCGTACCGCGACCGTTGTGTGGGACCGGCCCGAGCTGCGGGCGCTGGCGCCCAACGCCGGAGTTGAGGTCGTCGGCTACGACGTGCCGGACCCGTTGCTGCTGCCCGGAGGCTCACGCTTTGACTGGCGCGGCCACGAGGTCGCGCTGGCGGTCCCGGGCGCGCACAACGCGATCGACGCCGCCGGCGCGCTCGAGGCGGCGCGCATCGCGGGAGCCGACCCCGCGCTCGCGATCGCGGGGCTGGCGGGTTTCCACGGCGCGGGCCGGCGCTTCCAGCCGCTGGGCGCCGGACCGAACGGCGCGCTGCTGTTCGAGGACTACGCGCACCATCCGACCGAGATCGCGGCGACGCTGTGCGCGGCGCGCACGCTGCCGCACCGACGCCTGGTGGTCGTGTTCCAACCGCACCTGTACTCGCGCACGGCGCTGCTGGCGAGGGAGTTCGGCGGCGCACTGGCGCTGGCGGATGTGGTGGTCGTGCTCGACGTGTATCCGGCGCGCGAGCGAGCGGAGGACCACCCGGGGGTGAGCGGCCTGCTGATCGCGCGGTCGAGCGCGGACGCCGGCGCGGGCAAGCCCGTCTATTGGACGCCGAGCTTCGCCGAGGCCGAGCGGGTGCTGCGCGGCGTGCTCGAGGACGGCGACGTGTGCGTGGTGATGGGCGCGGGCGACGTCGACGCGCTGGGCCACGCGCTGGTGGCTGCGTGAACGAGCCGGCGGGCATCCAGCACGACTTCCCGCTCGCGCGCCTGACGACGGTGCGCACGGGTGGCGTGGGGGACTACTTCGCGCGGGCGGGCAGCGAGGAGCAGCTGCTCGAGCTGCTCGCGTGGGCGGCCTCCGGCGGCGTGAGGGTCAGCGTGGTGGGCTCGGGCTCCAATCTGCTGGTCGCCGACGAGGGCGTGCGGGGCCTGGTTGTCAAGCTCGACCGCGACTTGGCGGCCATATCCGTCGAGGGAAGGCGTGTGCTGTGCGGCGGCGGCGCGCGCCTGCCGGCGGTCGCCGCGCGCGCGGCGCGGGCGGGCCTGTCGGGTATCGAGTTCGGCGTGAACATCCCGGGCACGGTGGGAGGCGCGGTGCGGATGAACGCGAACGCGTACGGCGGCGAGCTCGAGCCGGCGCTCGAGTGGGTGCAGATCGCGACGGCGTCGGGAGTGCAGCGCCGCGAGCCGCGCGAGCTCGGCTTCGGCTACCGCCGCTCGAACCTCGCCGACGGCGAGATCGTCACGCGCGCCAGCCTGCTGCTGACACCGGCGGAGCCTGCTGCGGTCAAGGCGACGCTCGAGGAGATGCGCCGCTGGCGCCACGAGGCCCAACCGCAGGGAATCAA
>JBEKGK010000192.1:0-6308 GCA_050012835.1 Solirubrobacteraceae bacterium
CGCCGATTCCGCCCATCTTGATCACGTCGGGCACGATGATCCCGAGGCAGTTCGGACCGATGATGCGCGCGCCGCGCAGCGTGGCCAGCTCGACCATCTCGGCGACGTCGCGGCGGGGGATGCGCTCGGTGACGATCACGATCAGCTCCACGCCGTTCTCGATCGCCTCGAACACGGCGTCCTTGGTGAACGCGGGGGGGACGGTCACGACCGAGCCGTAGATCGGCGCGCCGTGGTGGGCCACCGCCTGGGCGACGGTGTCGAACACGGGCACGCCGTGCACCTCGCGGCCGAGCCTGCCCGGGGTGACGCCGCCGACGACCTTCGCGCCGGCGCCGTAGTCGAGGCACTCGCGCGTCAGGTTGACTGCCTCGCGGCCGGTGATGCCCTGGACGATGAACGTCGTGTCCGCGTCGATCAGGATGCTCACGCTGCGGCCCCTTGGATCTTCTCGACCGCGCGGCGGGCGGCCTCGTTGAGGGACACGGAGCGGTCGGCGTAGTCGACGCCGTACTTCTCGAGGATCTTGAAGCCCTCCTCCTCCCACGCGCCGGGGATGCGGAAGATGGCGATCTTCTCGGCGGGGTCGTGGCCGAGCTCGAGGCACGCTTTGATGACGCCGCGCGCGACGATGTCCACGCGCGTGTTGGAGACGATCGACATCATCACCGCGATCTTGTCCACGCCGGGCTTCTCCAGGACGAGCTTGGCCAGCCCGCACGCCTTGGCGACCGACGGGTTGCCGCCGATCTCGCAGTAGTTGGCCGGCTTGCCGCCGTGCGCGCGCACGGCGTCGAACAGCGTCAGCGAGCCTCCGCCGGCGCCGATCACGAGGCCGAGGTTGCCGTCGAACTCGGTCACGTTGCCGGCCACGCCGCGGTGGTCCTGCGCGTCGACCTGCTCGCCGGCGAGCTCGAACGGCGTCGCCTCGCGCGCCTGACGGGTCTCCTCGTCGCCGACGCCGAGATCCGCGAGCAGCTTCTTGTGGCGCCCGCGAGCCTCGTTCTCGATGTCCATGTGCGCGTCCAGCGCGACGAACGAGCCGTCCGCGAGTCGCCCGAGCGGGTTTATCTCGGCAAGGATCATGTCGTTCGACACGAACAGCTTCGCCAGTCGTGTGACGATCGGCACGAGCTTGTTCAGCGCCGAGCCGGTGACGCCGGTGGAGGCGATCACCTCCTTGGCCTGGAACTCGCTGAAGGGGAGGATGTTGGAGAAATGCCGGCGCCCGACCTTGTCGGGCTGCTCCTCGGCGACCTGCTCGATGTCGATGCCGCCGACGGGCGAGAAGATCATCACCGGCTGCTTGCGGATCCCGTCCCAGACGACGCCCGCGTAGTACTCCTGCTCGACCTCGGCCTTCGGGTCGACGAGCACGCCGCGCGGCATGTGTCCGTTGATCTCCAGCGCGAGGATCTCGCGCGCGTAGCTCTCGGCCTCATCGGGCGTGTCCGCGAACTTGACGCCGCCCGCCTTCATGCGCCCGCCGGTCAGCACCTGAGACTTGATCACCGTCGGCCCGCCGATCCGCTGCGCGATCGCGCGCGCCTCTGCCGGGTCGGTCGTGAAGCCGTAGTCCGTTACGGGGATGCCCGCGCGCTTGATGACCTCGCGCGCCTCGAACTCGAAGAATCTCATCGTCTGGTGATCGGGCTCGGCATTGGCGCCGGAACCCTACACGGAGGCCTGCGTCTCATGCGTTGCAAGGCCGCCTCCAGGTCTGCGGGCCGCAGACAAAACGCTACACTCGCGTCGCGATGCAGAGCAACCAGAGCAATGGCGAATCGGCTGCAGACACGGCAGCGGAGGATGAGTTCGAAGCGTTCGAAGTAGCGCTTCGAGCCCTGTCTGAGCGGGTGCGGACGGACGATGCCTTCGCGCGTGAGCTGTACGGCGCGCTTTGCAACATGCGCTGGCGCCACCGAGACGCCGACACAGAGCCTGTTTCGATGAGCTGGCGCTATGCAGGCGGGGTCGTCTCCCATCTTGCCTGCAGGGGAGGCTGCTACCTCGACTACTACTGCTCTGGCAACGAGGGCGTGGCGTCCGCACGCGTTCGAGACGCCCTGGACGCGTTGGGGTGGATTCCAGCTCCATGGCCGGAGGGTGAACTGGAGTCAGCAGTCGGCCAGAGCTCGTAGCGTCTGGCAGATCTCATCGCGTCGGGGGCCGAGCGTGCCGGTCCTTTCGGTCAGCGCAGAGCGCAGGACCGGCTGGAGGTTGTCGAAGGAGGCGGCGCAGTCGGCGTCGAGACCCTCGCGCGGCCCGAGCCCGATCTCGGTCGGGATCCCGCGCACGGTTCGGCTGACCGGCGCCACCACGACGCGCTTCAGCACGGGTATCGCCTGCGAGCGCGTGACCACCAGCACGGGCCGGCGCTTGTCTTCGGCCTCGGCCCACCAGATGTCCCCCTGCTCGGGAACGCTCACCAGGGTTCTTCTTCGATCAGCGTGCGGGTCGCCTGCTCCGCCTGGGCAAGCTCCTCATCGGTCTCAGGATGACGTGTGTATCCCTCGACGATTTCCTCTCCTATCCGGCGCCTTCGATGCTCCTCCACAAGCCTCTCAAGTCCCATGCGCACGGCCTCGGAACGATTGCCAACCACCCCGCTGTCCACGAGCTCGTCAACCGCTGCTACGAGTTTGTCGTCAAGCCTGGTTACGAGTTGTGCCATGCAATGAGCATAGCGTTTCGCAATGCACTACGTGTAACCAGCCTTCTTCAAGAAACGCTCGAGCTTTGCGACGAACGCCCTTCCACTCGGGCTGAAGCCTTCAGCGCTTCGCAGGTTGTGCAGCCGTGCTTCCCTGTCCAGCGTCCGCGTCACCAGGGCGCCATGCCTGAGCAGCTCCTCGTCGGCAGCCCACGCGGCGATTGCGCCGAGGCCATGGCCGTGGCGGCGATTGGCGCGGAACCCCTGGAGATAGCCCGCTGCGTTGGCGGCAATGGCGGCTGGGAATTCCTTGGTTGCGTCCACGAAGCGACCTTCCTCGAACCGCCAGATCTCAAGCGGCAGGCCCGAGTAAACGTAGGAGGAGAAGGCGTACGCAAAACGGTCGTCAGCGGACTCGAACTCCAGCCGCCCGTCGCCGGCCACGTCGGCAATGAGTGCGCCCGGATCGCCGAAGTCGTGTTCAACGGAGCGGTAGGCCATCACGCCAGGGTCGAAGCTGAAGACCTGGATTACCATGCAACAGTGGGCGCCGCTCGTATTGAGCTCGAGCACGACGTTCGGCTGACCGTTGCCTTCGAGATCGTCTACCGCCACGGAGCTCGGCTTGCCGGATTCGCCGCTGAGCTCCTCGGGTATGCACCCCGCGGAGCAGTAGCGGGAGCTGACGGGTTGTTCGTAGAAGCTCGTCCCCGAGTTTGAGATCGAGAACTTCAGGTCGAAGTATGGAAGCGGACCGCCAAGACCTTCCTTGTAGGTGAGCACGGCGCTCACGCCGCCTTCCGAGGCTGTCTGGGAGCGACTCACGGCCGCTTCGGCGCCCAGCGCCGAGGCTACCCAGCCGGCTCCCAGCGCCAGCACCGCCGCGCATGCCAGCGGTGCGAGCGCTGCGGGCAGAGGTCCTCGGCGCGCTGTTCGCATGCCTAGAGCCCGTACGCCTCAGCCAGCTCGGGATCCTTCTTGGCGAGCATTTCGGCGAGGTTGACCATCACCTTGCACTGCTTCCAGGTGGCGTCGTCCTGCATCTTGCCGTCGATCATGTGCACGCCGCGCCCGTCGGGGATCGCCGCGATCACCTTTTTGGCGAACGCCACCTCGTCGGGGTCGGGCGAGTAGACCTTCTTGGCGATCTCGATCTGGACCGGATGCAGCGACCAGGCTCCGACGCAGCCGAGCAGGAACGACGCCCGGAACTGGGTCTCGCAGCCCTCGACGTCCTTGATGTCGCCGTAGGGGCCGTAGAACGGCAGCGCGCCGACGGACGTGCAGGCGTCGACCATGCGCGCGATCGAGTAGTGCCACGGGTCCTGCTGGTAGCTCGGGCGCGGGGATATGAACCCACCCTCCCCATCGGGTTCGGGGTCGGCGATCGTGCGGTAGCCGGGATGCCCGCCGCCGACGCGCGTGGTCTTCATCCGCCGCGACGCCGCCAGATCGGCCGGACCGAAGCTCATGCCCTGGATGCGCGGCGAGGCACAGGCGATCTCCTCGAGGTTGGCGACGCCCTGGGCGGTCTCGAGGATCGCGTGGATCAGCAGCGGGCGCTGTAGCCCGGCCTTGGCCTCGAGCTGCGCGAGCAGGCGGTCGACGTAGTGGATGTCCCACGGGCCCTCGACCTTGGGGATCATGATGACCTCGAGCTTGTGGCCTATCTCCATCACCAGTTCGGTCAGGTCGTCCAGGACCCACGGCGAGGCGAGCTCGTTGACGCGCGTCCAGAGGGCCGTGTCGCCGAGCTCGATCTCGCGCCCAACCTTGATCAGGCCCGCGCGCGCCGCGAGCTTGCGGTCGACCGGCACGGCGTCCTCGAGGTTGCCCAACAGGATGTCGACCGTGGGCGCGATGTCGGGCACCTTGGCGACCATCTTCTCGTTGGAGAAGTCCAGGAAGTGGATCATTCGGGACGGCTTGAAGGGAATCTCGCGCAGCGGCTCCGGCGCGTCGATGGCGAGGGGCTTGAGGAAGTCGCGGGGGTTTCGCAAATGGCTCTCCTGGGTCGGTCGGGGTGGGCGACGCTACGATCGCTACAGGGAAGTATCGATGATGCGCCGTCCTCTGACCACGCTGATGCTGGTCTCGCTATGCGGGTCGCTTGCCCTGCTCACGGCTTGGGCGGTGGCTGCCGAGGTCTCGCCGCGCGCGGCGCAAGGTTGAGCCCTGCCGCTCTCGCCGCCGCTTCGCGGACCTGGCAGGTGACCCTGTCGCCGACACCGGACGACCTGTCGCTGGCGGAGATCGACTTCCACGGATCCGGCCGGCAGGAGATCTCAGGGCGTTCGCTGCAGGTGGCGGTGAGCGGTCCGTTCGGGGACGACTACCTGGCGGTGGCCGTGCCGCGGTTTCGTACACCGGCTGCTCAGCGGGCGCTCGTGCTGCTCGTCAACCGACCTTCGCCGCTCGCCGATCCGGTGAGCGTGCACCTGCGGCTTACCGCGCTGCGCTCGCTCGGGGTGCCCGTGGTCCGCAGGCTCGGCGATCCGTTCAGGCGCCACGCCGGCGGCCGCACACCGGCGCTGTGCAACCTGCCCTTGCATGGGTCCGCCCTGAGCGCGTCCGAGGTACGCCCGCTGCACTCGCGCGGGCAGGCGCTCGCTGGCTTCGACGCGGCGAGCGCGGTCGCGCAGGCCTACGACGTGGTCTGCGGGCTGCCGTACGCGAGCTCCTTCGCGCAGGCCGTCGAGCAGCCGTCTCCCGCTCCGCCATCTCCGGCCCCGCCTGAATCGCCGTCCCCGGCCCCGCCGGCACCCTCTCCCGCGCCACCTGGGGGCAAACTCCCCGGCGAAGGCTGCATACCCGCCCCCGGGTATGCGTGCCCGGCGGCCGTCAGGGGCGCCGCTTCGGCCGCCGCCGTTGATGGCGCGCGGCGAGCGCTTGCGGGCGCCCACTAGACTCACGACCTGCATGAGCGCTACCGAGACCTTTGAGACCGAGCAGGCCGCACGCGAGGCGAGCGGCTCCCACCCGTATGGCCGCTACCTGGAGGAGTTCGAGGTCGGCGCCGTCTACAAGCACTGGCCCGCCAAGACCGTGACCGAGTCAGACGACCACCTGTTCTGCCTGATCACGATGAACCACCATCCGCTGCACCTCAACGACGTCTACGCAGCCAAATCCCAGCAGGGCCGCAACGTCGTTGTGGGCCCGCTGGTGTACTCGCTGGCGCTGGGCATGTCGGTGAGCGACGTCAGCGGCAAGGCGATCGCCAACCTCGCGACCGAAGAGCTCAAGCACCCGGCGCCGGTATTCCACGGCGACACCCTGTACTGCGAGTCCGAGGTGCTCGAGAAGAAGGAGTCGCAGTCCAAGCCCGACAGGGGCACCGTCAAGGTGCACACGCGCGTGCTCAACCAGGATGGGGTGCTCGTGGCGGAGTTCAAGCGCCTCGTGCTCGTGCCGCGCAGGTCGCCCGGGGCGGCAACGGCGTAGGGAGCCGGAGTAGCTGGCGGACTTGGAGTGGCTGGCGGGCTTGTCGGGCGCTTGGACCGTGCGATACGCTTCCCCGGTCGCCCGCGGAGGGCGTTTTCTTGTTTCCCGGAGCCAGTGACTGGCCCGGCCGCAGCGCCGCCGATCAACGATCGCCCAGCGCGCCGATCATTCCCGCGAACCGAGGAGCCGCTTGGACCCCATGAACACCACC
>JBEKGK010000193.1:0-6287 GCA_050012835.1 Solirubrobacteraceae bacterium
CACCCTGCTCGCACAGGTCGGGATCGAGCCCGATCGCAAGGTGCGGGACCTGACCGAGGAAGAGGTCGTCAAGCTGCGCGACCTCATCGACAGCGACTTGACCGTCGAGGGCGACCTGCGCCGTGAGCGCTCCCAGAACATCAAGCGGTTGCAGGAGATCGGCTGCTACCGCGGCCTGCGCCATCGCCGCGGCCTGCCCGTGCGCGGGCAGAACACGAAGACAAACGCGCGCACGCGCAAGGGCCCGAAGCGGATGCAGGTGGCCGGAAAGAAGAAGGCGGGTAAGAAGTGAGCGTTGAGCGCTGATGCCGGCTCCACGTCGGCCGCAGAGGGGGCGCCGCCGGGTTCGCAAGAACATCCCGGTCGGGCAGGCCCACATCAAGACGTCTTTCAACAACACGATCGTCTCGCTCACGGACACCGCAGGCAACGTGATCGCGTGGGAGTCCGCCGGCGGCGCCGGCTTCAAGGGCTCGCGCAAGTCCACGCCGTTCGCCGCGCAGGTGACCGCTGACGCGGCCGCGCGCAAGGGCCTGGAGCAGGGGCTGCAGAAGGTCGAGGTCTACGTCAAGGGCCCGGGCTCCGGCCGTGAGACCGCGATTCGCTCGCTGCAGGCCGCCGGCCTGGAAGTGACGGGCGTCAAGGACGTCACACCGCAAGCACACAACGGATGCCGCCCCCGCAAGCGGAGGCGCGTCTAATGGCCAGAGACACGAGCCCCCAGTGCAAGCAGTGTCGCCGCGAGGGGCAGAAGCTGTTCCTCAAGGGCGAGCGCTGCCTGACCGACAAGTGCGGCGTGGAGCGTCGCTCCTACCCGCCGGGCGAGCACGGGCGCGGGCGCATGAAACAGAGCGAGTACCGGGTGCAGCTGCGCGAGAAGCAGAAGGCGCGCCGCTACTACGGGGTGCTCGAGAAGCAGTTCCACGGCTACTACGTCAAGGCGTCGCGCCAGCCGGGAATCACCGGCGAGAACCTGCTCGCGCTGCTGGAGTGCCGGCTGGACAACGTGCTGGTGCGTCTCGGCTTCGCCGCGTCGCGCCGGCAATCGCGCCAGCTGATCCGCCACGGCCACTGGACGGTCAACGGCCGGCGGGTGAACATCCCCAGCTATCAGGTGCGGCCCGGCGACGTGATCACCATCAAGATCGACACCCCGGCCACGCAGGTGGTCAGAGATGCCACCGAGCTGACCGGACAGATACCAGCGTGGCTCCAGGCCGACCACGAGTCGCTCACGGCCAAGGTGCTGCGCAAGCCGGAGCGACGCGAGGTCGCCGCGCCGGTGCAGGAGCAGCTCATCGTCGAGCTGTACTCGAAGTAGAACTACTTTTGCCCGCATCGCGGCCCATCCGGGCGGCGGTGCTCAGAGCCGGCGCCATCAGTGGCGCCGGTGCGACATCAAAACGACGTTAGGACTCTCATGCTCGACTTCCAAATCCCCCGGATCACAAGCGAGTCCGTGGAGCAGAACCGTGGCACGTTCACGATCGAGCCGCTGGATCGCGGCTTTGGCTACACGTTCGGCAACTCGCTGCGGCGCGTCTTGCTCTCATCCCTCGCCGGCGCGGCCGTCACGAGCGTGCGCATCGAGGGCGTTGCGCACGAGTTCTCCACCATTCAGGGCGTCAAGGAGGACGTCACCGACATCGTGCTCAACCTCAAGGGCGTCGTCTGTCGCATGCACTCGGACGCGAGCGAGGTCGAGGCGCCGCTGGTGGTCACGGGGCCCGGTGAGATAACCGCCAAGGACATCGACCTGCCGGCCGGCGTGGAGATCCTCAACCCCGACCTGCACATCGCCACGCTCGAGAAGAAAACCAAGCTCGAGCTGTACATGACGATCGGTCGCGGTCGCGGCTACCGACCGGCGGAGGAGAACAAGTCCGCCGACCAGCCAATCGGCGTGATCCCGATCGACTCGATCTTCTCGCCCGTGCGCCGCGTCGCCTACGCGGTCGAGCAGGCGCGCGTGGGACAGAAGACGGACTTCGACAAGCTCACCCTGGACATCGAGACCGATGGCTCGATCGACCCGCAGGCGGCGCTGCGCGAGGCTGCCGAGCTGCTGATCTCCCAGCTGGCGATCTTCACCGACGCCGATCGCATCCAGGAGCTGCGCGCGACCCCCGGCGGCCAGCTGGACGGCCACGGCCTGGCGGTCGGCGGCGGCTCGCAGGCGGCGCTGCAGGGCGAGGAGTGGGGCATCCTGATCGAGGAGCTGGAGCTCGGCGTGCGCTCGTACAACTGCCTCAAGCGCGCCGGCATCCAGACGGTCGGCGATCTCATCTCCAAGTCCGAGGCCGAGCTCAACGCGATCCCCAACTTCGGCAAAAAGTCGATCGACGAGGTCATCGAAACGCTGCACGCGCGCGGGCTGAATCTGCGGGCCGACTGAGGTATCCCGCTGCGACTGTCTGTATAACCATAGATATACAGACACTTGCGGGAACCACCCAAGCTCCTCGCCTCACCTACACTCACTCACCAACATGCGCCACCAGAAGACCAAACACAAGCTCAGCCGCGACTCCGCGCACCGCAAGGCGCTGCTCATGAACCTGAGCAAGGAGATCATCGAGCACGAGCGCATCAAGACGACCGAGGCGAAGGCGAAGGCCGTCAAGCCGGAGATCGAGAAACTGATCACGCTTGCCAAGCGCGGCGACCTGCACGCTCGCCGGCAGGCGCTGTCGACGCTCTCGCAGGACAAGTTCGCCGTGCACAAGCTGTTCGCGGAGGTCGCGCCGCGCTATGCGGAGCGACCGGGCGGCTACACGCGCATCCTCAAGCTCGGGCCGCGTCGCAGCGACTCGACGGAGATGGTCTTCATCGAGCTCGTCTGAGGCCGCGCGCGTCGCGCCAGCGCCGCGCGCGGGGCGTCGCGTGCAGCGGGCGCCGTGATGCGGCGGGCGTCGCGCGCTGATGGTCACCAAGCTCACGATCGAGTACGACGGCACGGACTTCGCCGGCTGGGCGCGACAGCCGGAGGAGCGCACGGTGCAGGAGGTGCTCGAGCGCGCGCTGCGCACTGTGCTGGGCGAGAGCGGCCACGACGGACGGCCGCTCACGCTGACGGTCGCCGGGCGCACCGACGCGGGCGTGCACGCGTGGGCGCAGGTCGCCAGCTACGCGCACGAGGCGGTCGATCCGCTGCGCTTGAACGGGCTGCTCGACCACGACGTGGCGGTGCTCGCGGCGGAGCCCGCGCCGCAAGGCTTCAGCGCGCGGCGCGACGCCACCAGCCGCACATACTGCTACCGCGTGCTCGCGCGTCGCACGCGCTCGGCGTTCGAGCGTAGGCGGGCGTTCTGGTGGACGGGCGCGCTTGACAGGGCCGCGCTCGAGCAGTGTGCGAGCACGCTGCTGGGCACGCATGACTTCACCGCGTTCACGCCCACCGAAACCGAGCACTCCCACTTCAACTGCCGGGTCATCTCCGCGGAGTGGCGTTCCTTCGGTGGGCTGCTCGAGTTCTGGATCGAGGCCGACATGTTCCTGCGCCACATGAACCGGGTGCTCGTCGGCACGATGCTCGACGTTGCCTCAGGCGCGCGCACGTTCGATGAATTCGCGGAGCTGCTCGAGGGCAGGCCGCGGGCGCAGGCGGGCAGGACGGCGCCGGCGCATGGGCTGGCGCTGGCGCGTGTGTCCTACTAGCTTTCGGCTTCGCCTTCGCAGGTTTCGGTGTCAGCCTTCGCCGCCCCGCTCCGATCTTCGCTGGCGATGATCTTGCCTGCGGGGCTGCGCACCAGCAGTTCGCTTGGTAGTGGCGAGAAGGCGCCGTAGGCGAGTACACCGTCGGCGTGCAGCCGCGCTGGGATCGCCACCTTGCGCAACGGCACGAGCTTGCCCGACACCCGCGCCAGCACTGTGTCGCGGGGAGCCTTCAGCAGGCCGTAGACGATCGCGTAGGGCTGGGGTTCGCAGCCGTCGGACGTGTGCGGCGCGAACGTGCCGCCTTCGCCAAGGCCGCCGAGGCGAATCGCATGCCCAGGCACGCCCGGTGGGGGGCCTGGTTCGGATTCGGATTCGGTTCCGAACAGGCTGCCAATCTCGTCGCCCGCGCTGAACAGTCGCTGTTCGCTCACTTCGGCCTTCAACTCGAAATGCGTGGCGCCGAGCTTGCGGAAGCGTTCGGCGCGGATCGTGAAGCTCGGTCCCTGAGGGAGGCTTTCGTGGATCAGCCGCACGATCCCGCCGGGCGCGTATTTGATCGGGTTCTTGGTGCATTCCACCACTGCCGGGAGCTTCAACACCGTGAGCGTGTTGCCCTGCGCGTCGAGCTCAGTCAGCGATACGGGTATCGGCGATGGTCCCCGCACGACCTGGTAGTAGAGGCCCGCCGGCCCTCCCTGGCGCGCCGGCACGCGGATCGCCGGTGAGGTGATCGTGCGCTCGTTGCTCATTAGCAGGCGCACGCTGCGCGTTGCAGGCAGCAGGCTTGCCTCGAGGGTGAGCAGTCCCGAGTTGCAGTGCACCGCCGGTTGGGGGTCGACGTGGGATCGCGAGACACACCTGCTTGTGCCTTCCCCGCTACTGAGGAGTTCGACCACACCTTCCTGTGGACGGGACGGTTCTTCGATCGTGATAAAGGCACTGCAGCCGACGGCGTCCGGCCGCTTCGAACGCCCTTCGGCCCGCACCACGAACTTCCCGCCCGCGGCGGTCTTGCCACGGGCTATCACAGGCGGCTCTTTGATCGACGGTAGGAGTTTCTTCTGGGGCTTTGGGGCTGGCAGGCCGACGGTCGCTTCCAGGTCCTTCAGTGTCTTTTGCTTGCTGACGCTAGAACTGTGCAGCTCTGCTGTAAGTGTTTGGTTGCGCCGGGCGAGCGCTCTATCGGAGGCGTTCTCGAGGGGCGCGAGGAATTCGGTGAAGGACTTCAGGTGCACTTGCCCAACGATGGCGATCAACTCAAATCCATCCTTCAAGAGCGCTTCGTTGTAGCTCGCGATGTCTTTGGAGGCGGGGGACAGCGTCTTGAAGCCGCTTGCTACCCACTCTTCAATGTCGGCGCACACGCTCGGCACGGGGAGTGCGAGATCTGCTTTAGCGCTCGCCAACGTCACGTGGACCAGCACCGTCATCGTCGGGCTGCTCCACCTCAATGGCGTCAGTGCGCTGATCAGCGCCTCGGTCGCTTCGCGGTTGAGCTGGGAGCGCGCGTCTTCCAGCGCGGTCGACAGCTCGAATTGGAGGTCCTCGCGCTGGGTGGACTGCCTGCGCCGTTCACCTTCTGCCCGTGGGCTCACCGGCGTCTGCGCCTGTAGGCTGGTGAAATCGAGTTCCTGTTCTGCCGGCGGCGCGCCTGCGAGAACACCCGGGCATTCGCCGGAAATGCGCAATGCCGTCGCTTCCATCGCAGCGTTCGACTGCGGGAGGTTCCTGAGCTCGGCTTCCTCGAAGGTGTTGGAGGCGATCAGATAGGCATGGGTGGCGCTCGCGTTCTCGGAGGTCGGCCGCGCGCTTGCGGCGGCGGGCGCCGCAGTAGATGCCATCGTGAGCAGGACGAGCGCGACGACCACGAGACGGCAAACTCGATTGATCACGGTGTGCTCGTCGTTCCTCGCAGCCTTCGCAGAGTTCCGCCCCAATAGCTCCCCCGCCTCCATCGTTAGGCGAGCATATATGGGTATGGCGGCCCGGCGTTGACATCACCGCTTCGTGA
The DNA here is from genome assembly GCA_050012835.1 of Solirubrobacteraceae bacterium. Taxonomy (GTDB): domain Bacteria; phylum Actinomycetota; class Thermoleophilia; order Solirubrobacterales; family Solirubrobacteraceae; genus Palsa-744. The sequence continues at coordinate 5,669 of JBEKGK010000193.1, forward strand.
CCGGTAAGGACCGAAGCGGCCCCTATGCTGGACCCAGCGATGCTGAACGTGCTGCTGACAAACGACGACGGGATCGAGGCGGACGGGCTGCAGGCGCTCAGGCGTGCGCTGCTGGAGCTCGACGGCGTGCGCCTCGCGGTGATCGCCCCCGACGGCAACCGCTCGGCGATGGCGCGCTCGATCACCACGCGCAGGCCGCTGTGGGTGGCCGAGGTTCCGTTCTCGGACGGGACGATGGGCTATGCGACCGACGGCACGCCCGTCGACTGCGTGCGGCTTGCGAGCCTGGGGATCGTCGAGGACTTCGACACCGACCTGGTCGTGGCGGGTATCAACCACGGCGCCAACCTCGGCGACGACATCACCTACTCGGGCACCGTCGCGGCGGCGCTGGAGGGCGTGGTGCTGGGCCTGCCGGCGATCGCCGTCTCTCAGCAGTCGCGCGCGGGCGCGCTCGACTACCGCTTCGACGGCGGCTTCGGCTTCGAGATCGCCGCCGCGTTCGTGGCGCGACTGATCGAGCGCATCGAGGACGTGCCGCTGCCGGCGAGGACGCTGCTCAACGTCAACGTGCCCGCCGGCGAGCCCAGCGGCGTGGAGGTGACGAGCCTCGGCAAGC
>JBEKGK010000194.1:0-6266 GCA_050012835.1 Solirubrobacteraceae bacterium
TCGAAGTATGCGGCCACCACGACCTGGGCCTCGCCAGCCTCGACGCGCTCGACCGCCGTCCGCAGGCCCTCACGCTTCGCTAGCGGTGTCCCGCCGCTCACGTCCAGCTCGGGGATGACATCCAGCAGATTCAGGCCATCGCGCTCGCACTCGACTTCGATGCGCTGGCGCTGCTCGTCGGGACTGGCGAAGCTCTCGCCGTCACGGCCCGCCACGCGGGACACGCGGACGATGCCGATTGCTCGGCGTTGAGGTCTGCCATGCTTTGGGTCCTCGGAGCTTGCCATGTTGACTCCCTGATCTTGACTATGCAGAAACGATACCACCTGACGACGTTCGGCTGCCAGATGAACGAGCACGACTCCGAGCGCATGAAGGGGATGCTCGAGTCGCTCGGCTACGCCGAGGCCGCCGAGCGCAGCGAGGCTGACCTGATCCTGTTCAACACGTGCTCGATTCGCGAGTCGGCTGACAGTCGCTTCGTCGCGCACCTGGGCGAGGCGAAACGCCTCAAGCGCGAACAGCCCGAGCGCATCGTGGGCGTCGGCGGCTGCTGGGCGCAGTCGGTCAAGGACGAGGTGTTCGAGCGCTTTCCGTTCGTGGACGTGGCGTTCGGTCCCGGCCAGGTGCACAAGCTGGCGGAGTTCCTGACGAGCGACTCGCTCACCGCGCAGGGGTTCTTCGAGTTCGAGGGCTTCACCGGTCACCTCCCGGCGCGTCGCGAGCGCCAGTTCCAGGGATGGGTGCAGATCAGCGTGGGCTGCAACTGCGCGTGCTCGTACTGCATCGTTCCCTCCACGCGCGGACGGGAGGTCAGCCGTGCTCCCGAGGAGCTGGTGGCGGAGGTGCAGGCGATGGCCGCGGACGGCGTCAAGGAGGTGACGCTGCTCGGGCAGAACGTCAACTCCTACGGCCGCGATCTCCCGGCCAGGTCCTCGACGCCGGGCGCCGGCGCGGGCGCGCGGGGGCGGCGCACCGGCTTCGCCGAGCTGCTCGGGCTGCTCGACGGGATCGAGGGGATCGAGCGCATCCGCTACACGAGCCCGCACCCGAAGGACATGCGCGAGGACGTGATCCGCGCGCACGCGGAGCTCGCGAGCGTGTGCGAGCACATCCACCTGCCGCTGCAGTCGGGCTCCAGCCGCGTGCTGAAGGCGATGCGGCGCACCTACGATCGCGCGCGCTACCTGGATCGGGTGGCGATGATCCGCGAGCACGTTCCCGACGCGGCACTCACGACCGACATCATCGTGGGCTTCCCGGCGGAGAGCGACGACGACTTCCGCGAGACGCTCGAGGTCGTCGAGCAGGTCGGCTACGACAGCGCGTTCACGTTCATCTTCTCGCCGCGGCGGGGCACCGAGGCGGCCGCGATCACCGACGGCCTGGTGCCCCATCCCGTGAAGGTGGAGCGCATGCAGGAGCTGCTGGAGCTGGTGCAGCGCCAAGCGCGCGAGCGCGCCCAGCGCTTCGTCGGGCGCACGCTCGATGTGCTCGTCGAAGGCCCTTCGCGCACCGACCCCGAGCGCCTGCGCGGCCGCACGCGCCACAACAAGGCGGTGAACTTCACGGGCCTCGCCGCCCCCGGTGAGCTGACCGACGTGGAGATCCTCGGCGCCACGAGCCAGACGCTCGCCGGCGAGGAGCGACTGCTGGCGCGCGCCGCCACGTGAGCAGATGAGGATCCGCGCCGCCGTTCTCGAGGAGTTCGCCAAGCCGCTGGTCGTGCAGGAGGTCGAGCTGGCCGAGCCGGGGCCGGGCGAGGTGCTCGTGCGCCTGGAGGCGTGCGGGGTGTGCCACACCGACATGTACACCGCCTCCGGCGTCGATCCCTCCGGCTACGCGCCCACCGTGCTCGGCCATGAGGGTGCGGGCGTGGTGGAGCGCTGTGGCGAGGGCGTGTCGCTGGTGCGCGAGGGCGACCATGTGGTGACGTTGTTCTCGCCTCAGTGCGGCGAGTGCGTGCATTGCGTGAGCCCGCTCACGAACCTGTGCCTGGCGATCCGCGAGCAGCAGAACCTCGGGTACCTGCCCGACGGCACGACGCGCCTGTCGCGGGCCGGCGAGCCGCTGCGTCACTTCATGGGCACCTCGACGTTCGCCGAGTACACGGTGATGCCGGAGATCGCGCTGGCGCGCATCGACCGCGAGGCGCCGCTGGACCGCGCCTGCCTGTTCGCATGCGGGCTGTCCACCGGGCTGGGCGCGGCGATGAAGACGGCGGCCGTCACGGAGGGCTCGACGTGCGTTGTGTTCGGCGCGGGCATGGTCGGGCTGGGTGCCGTCGCGGGCGCTCGCCTGCAGGGCGCAGAGCGGATCGTGTGCGTCGATCTCTCGCCCGAGCGGCTGGAGCTCGCGCGTGGCCAGGGTGCCACCGACCTGCTGATCGGCGGCGCCGACGCGGTCGCGCAGATCCTCGAGATGACGGGCGGCTTCGGCGCCGACTACACGTTCGAGGCGACCGGCAGCGTGGCCGTCATGCGTCAGGCGCTCGAGGCGGCGCGCATGGGCTGGGGCCTGTGCACGGTCTGCGGGGTCGCCGGCCGCGGCGAGACGCTGGATGTGGTGCCGCGCCTGCTGATCACGGGCCGGCGTGTGTGCGGCTCGTCGTTCGGAGGCCTGAAGGGGCGCGAGGACGTGCCGGCGCTGGTCGACCGCTATCTCGCTGGGGAGATCGACGTGGACCCGTTCATCTCACATCGACTGCCGCTGGCCGATATCAACCGCGGCTTCGAGCTGATGGAGGCCCAGGACGGCATCCGCAGCGTGATCGAGCTGTGAGCTGCTGCGACGCTGACGGCTACGCCAGGGCTGCCGTGCCGTCGGCAGGGTGCAGCAAGCCCGCGTCCTGGACGCCACGCTCGGTCTCTACGTGGCGCTCGGCCACGCACACGCGGTTGCGTCCGCCGCGCTTGGCCCTGTAGAGCGCGGCGTCGGCGTCGGCGAACACGGCGGCGTAGTCGAAGCGCTCGTTCTGCCCGGAGGCTCCTACGCCGAGGCTGATCGTGACCGCCAGCCCGTCGCCCACGGGATCAGCGGCGATGCCCTCGCGCAGGCGCTCGGCCAGCTCGGCGGTGCGCCCGAGGTCGGACCCTGGCACGAGGATCAGGAACTCCTCTCCACCAAGGCGGTAGGCGAGGTCGAACGCGCGCAGCTGCTTGCGCAGCTGGTAGGCGACTTCCTTGAGCACCATGTCGCCGGCGGTATGCCCGCGCGTGTCGTTGACGCGCTTGAAGTGGTCGAGGTCGGCCACGATCACGCCGACCGGCTCGCCCGTGACCTCCGACTGCTGGGCGAGCTCGTGCGTGCGCGCGCTCAGCGCCGTGCGATTGAGCATCCCGGTGAGCTGGTCGATGACCGCGTCGCTGCGGTGCTGGATGTCCGAGTGCATCAGCGGGGTCGAGAGCACCGCCACGCAGAGCACGAGCGCGAGTGGCGCGATCACGATATCGGGGCTGTTCAGCACGATGTGCGGGGCGGTGCCGAAGCCCACCGCGAGCACCAGCGCGCTCGCGATCGCCACGCCCGCGATCACGCCGCGTATCGAGAAGCGCGAGCTCAGCGTGATCACCGGGATCGCGAGCCAGGACAGCGCCACGATGCGTGGCCCGCCCTCCAGCGTGACGGCGCCGGCGATCGTGACCTCGCTGCCGACCCACGCTGCGAACATCACCAGCTCGGGGCGAGCGACGCGCGTCAGGAAGTGGTCCGCCGTCGCGAAGAAGCCCGCCGAGGGGATCAGGAACAGCAGCGGCCACCACCCGAGCCACGGAGCGACCAGCGCGATCGCCACGGCGAGGATCGCAAGCGCTCGCTGCCGGCACGGGCGCACGCGCTCCTCCATGTCGAGCATGCGTTCCCGGTCGGCGTCGTCGCGGCACAGCCACGACGATCTACTCCCGTTGCGCTCCGGATATGACGGGTGATCGGAGTCCACATCTAGTCGCTCGGCTCGCGCGCGCGGGACGATTACCCCTCCTGGACGGGGTGGACGTACGTTGATAACCGTAGAAACCCACAGCCCCAGGGGGCTTGCGAGTCATCTTGGCGGGCCGGCCGCGAAGCCCGCCTTTCGCGCCGCGTCAGCCACTTCGATTGCGGAGCGCGTCGTCGTGGGCGGGGCCTGTGCGGCCCCGCCCACGACGAGCCTGCGTCACCGGCTCGAGCGGCCGGCGATCACTGGGCGGTGGCTCCCGCGGGGGCGCCGGTGTAGCTGGAGCCCGAGTTGGAGCTTCCGCTCGTGCCGGAGCCCATGTTCGGGCAGGGTCTTCCGCTCGGCGTGGCCGGTTTCTGTGCCGGCGTGGTCGTCGATGAGGTCGAAGCCGAGGTCGTCGGCGTGGTCGATTCTGCGCTCGCTGCGGTCGTCGCAGCCGTGCTCTGGGTGCTCGTTGCGGCGCCGGCGCTGGAGATGCCCGCGGCCGCGCCGCCGGTGGCGAGAGCGCCCGCGACCATGGTCGCGCCGAGCAGTCTGGAGATGGTCATGTGGTCGAACCTCCTGGGGTCGATAGGTGGGGTGTGCAGCCATCGTGCGCGAGGTCGCTAAGCGGCAGCGCAGGTGTGCGTAGGGGTTGTGTAAGGGGCCAGCGAGCGCTCGTCTGGCGGCCATGCGAACATACGTTCGTGCGCTGGAGCAACCTGACGCTCGACGGCGAGGAGCAGCGGCAGCTGCCTGGCTACCGCGACCCCGCCGCCGTGCGTCGCTTCGACGCGCCCGAGGCGCTCGACATGCGCTTCTACGAGGTGCACGCCAAGTCGGTGCTCAATCACGTGCCTGCGGCCTCGCGGATGCCGTTTCGCTGGACGATCAACCCGTATAGGGGTTGCAGTCATGCGTGCACCTACTGCATAGGCCCCGACACACAGATCCTGATGGCCGATGGGCGCACCCGTCGCGTTGCCGACCTCGAGCTCGGCGACTCGATCTACGGCACGGACTCCGTCGGCAAATATCGACGGTTCGTGGCGACGCGCGTTCTCGACAAGTGGTCCAGCATCAAGCCTGCGTACTCGGTCGTACTGGAGGACGGCACCGAGCTGATCGCGAGCGCGGATCATCGTTTCCTGACTGAGTGTGGCTGGGAGCACGTAACGGCGGATCAGCTCGGGCCGCTTAAGCGGCCGCATCTTGCCGTGAATAGTCAGCTGCTCGGCCCCGGCAGGTCGCTCCCGACCGAGGGCGAGTTGCTGAACAGTGACGCCGGCCTGCGCGTGACCTCGATCCGCCCTCTCGGGATGGCGATGCGCCTCTACGACATCACCACCGGCACGGGCGATTTCATCGCAAACGGCGTCGTCAGCCACAACTGCTTCGCCCGTCCCACCCACAAGTACCTCGACTTCAACCCCGGCCGCGACTTCGAGCGGGAGATCGTCGTGAAGGTCAACGCTCCGGAGGTGCTCCGCGTCGAGCTTGCGCGGCCCTCGTGGAAGGGCGAGCACGTGGCGCTGGGAACGAACACCGACCCCTACCAGTGGGTCGAGGGCCGCTACCGCCTGATGGAGGGCATCTGGGAAGCGTTGCGCGACGCGGCGGGCGGGTTGGGCAATCCATGTTCTGTGCTGACCAAGTCACCGCTGCTGCTGCGCGATCTGCCATTGATGCTGCAGATCGCGCAGCGCGCGAGCTTCACCGCGTGCCTGTCGATTCCGACGCTCGACGAGAAGGCGTGGCGCGCGACCGAGCCGCACACGCCGAGCCCGCGTGCTCGCCTGGAGGCCGTCGCTGAGCTGAATCGCGCCGGCATCCCGACCGGTGTGCTGATCGCACCGCTGATGCCCGGGATCAACGACGCGCCGCATCAGGTCGAGCCGCTGCTCGAGCTCGCGGCGCAGGCCGGCGCAACCAACGTCGCCGGAGTGGCGCTGCACCTGCGCGGCGAGGTGCGCACCGTGTTCATGGACTGGCTCAGAACGCAGCGCCCCGACCTGGTTGCGCGCTACGAGGAGCTCTACCGGCGTCGTGCCTATGCGCCGTCGGAGGAACGCGCGCGCCTCGCCCGGATGGTTCGCCGCGGCGGAGCACCAGGCGCGTTCTGGCGTCGCAGCTCAGGCGAAGCTGACGGTACGGTGGGCGACGTCGCCGCATCGACCCCGACCACGCGCCAGCAGAGCCTGTTCTGAGACGGGGCAACCGCCGCTTGAAATCCGATTAGTTCCCGTGCCCGCGCCGCGGGCCCGCACGGGCTGATGAAAATGGGGATGATTTGGGAGTCGCCCGCGACGCCGATCTTCGCCTGGTGCTCTTGAGCCCGAGATTAGTTTGGCGT
>JBEKGK010000195.1:0-6215 GCA_050012835.1 Solirubrobacteraceae bacterium
GAATGTCACCCCGCGCTCGCGACGTTCACGCTCCCCCGCTTCGATCGCCTGCTCCTCCCGGTCGTGCTCGGCGATCAGCTCAGCCATGCGCACGGTCGCGCGCTTCTCGTCGAAGTAGCCCTCCGGCACTCGCCCACGCCGCATGACCCATCCGCTGTCGTCCGCCGCCCGCTCAAGCCATGCCGGCCCCACGCGGCGCTTCACCTGTCGGCCCGCGCGTCGCCACTTGGCCTCGTAGGCGGGACTGTTCGCCCGGCCCGCAACTACGAGCGCGCCGATTGGATCACTGCCACTTCGCTTTCCTTCACCCGCCATTTTCATGCAGAGTACCACGTGAGTACCACATGGCCGCGAGTACCGCTTTGAGTACCGCATGGGCCATTTTCGCCAGCTATAATCGCACTCTCGCCGACACAAAACCCCCGTACCTATTGGCCCCAGCATGACCGCCCCTGCTTTGCAAGCAGGAGGTCACCGGTTCGATCCCGGTTGGCTCCATTCACCGATGTCCCTGCATATGGCCGGGTTTCGGGGTTTCGGGGTTTCGGGGTTTCGGGCGCGCCTAGGCCGGGTGGGTGCCCTGCTGCGCGGACGAGTGGAAGTCCGGGCTGCGCATCGCCTGGGAATAGGACTCGGCCGGGGTAGCGGTCTCCAGGTGGGGCGGTCCGGCCGGGCCGCCCCATTTCAGGGGGGCGCGCGACGGGACGCAGGTGCCGCGCGCGGGGCACTCCCGCCCGCGGGGCGGAGGTAGCCCAGCGTCGGGTGCGGGCGCGCCGGGGATGCGTCGATGAGAATCCGCACATCGACGTGATCTCTCAGCCGGAAGCGTGTCTAATTGTCGATGGTCATCATCCGCCTCGGTCCGCGTGACGGGCGAGGCGGCCCAAACCGAGAGAAGGGGTTCGAAGATGCTGCGCAAGGCGGTCCTGGGCTTCGCCACCGTGGCGATCGTGAGCGGAGCGCTCGCGGGCGCGGCGTCGGCAGCCGAAACGCTGCGGCTCTATATGGGCGAAGGACCGGCCTTCGCGGTCCTCGGCCACTGGTGCGGAGGAATCCGGCAGGAAGTCTATGAGACGGGTTTCAGCTCGCACGGCTACCCGGTCGGCAACGTGCAGCTGAAGACGACCTGCGGCGGCAGCGGCAAGGGCGGCGGCGGCCACTCGACGACGTACACGGCGACCGCGAGCGTCGAATGGACCTGGTTCGGCGAAACGCGATCGTACGGCGCGATGTCGGGGAGCCTCGAATCCAAACCCGCGACGGACGCGTACGGCGACAAGCTCTACAACGTGGGCTCCGCGGCGTACCTCGAAAAGGGAACCCCGCCGCTGCGGCCGCCCGCGCCGCCCACCATCGTCGGCGTGAGCGTGTCGCTGGCGGAAGGCGGCTCCACGGAATATCTGCTCTTGAACGTCGGTTGGACCGAGGCTCCGGAAACCGAAGCGCTGGTCAAATACTCGACGGTCACCGCCACGCCGGTCGGCTCGAGCGCGCCGGTGGTGACGATCACGACCTCGAGCAACTACTTCCGCGAAGCCCATCTCGGCCCGGTGCAACCGAACACGAAGTACCTCGTGACGGTCACGAGCACCGACGCTGAAGGCACGAGCGAAACCAGCGCGCCCGTCGAAGTCAAGACGCCGAACTCCGACGGCGAAGTCGAAAAGGAACGCAAGACCTACGACACCTGCACGGTCAACGACGGCACGATCAAGCTGTCGCCGGGGCTGAGCGAAACGCCGCGCGTACAGACGATCACGATCAGCGGCAGCCTGGCGGGATGCGAAGGCCCGAACGTGCCGGAATCGGGGGGCTACTCGCTCAAGGAGAAAACCACCGAAGCGGTCACGTGCTCCTACCTGCAGCAGTCGACCACGCCGACGACGACGGCCGGCAAGCTCACCGTCACCTGGAGCGAAAACGAAGGCGCCTCGGCCGGAACCCTGACGGTGCCGATCTCGGAAGTGTCGCTGACCGGGATCACCGGCTCGCTGAAAGGCGGCCCGTTCTCCGCGATGACACCGATGAACGCGGCGTCGGTCTACGAGACGTTCCCGCCGTGCGGAGTGCCGCAGGGTAAGAAAGGCACGATCAAGCCGATCAAGACCGGCACCTTCTCGACGAGCGAAGTCGAATTCCGCTGAGCGGATCCGCCTCGCGCAGGCCGGCGGTGAGCGCGCGCCACCGCCGGCCTTGAGCACCCCCGCTCGACAGAGGGGACCGTCGGAGGGTCGGTCGAGGCGCGACCGGGGGCCGGCAGAGGCGCCGACCGCCCCCTCGCCGAAGGCCGCCAGGCTCTACGTGGGTGGTCCTAGCTTCTGCCGCTGGCTGTGAGCTTCGCCTGCTGCGCGCCTGGAGTGATTCGCACCACGTCCCACGCGAGCCCGAGCCGCTCGAGACCGTCGATCAGCCACCCGCCCGGGTCCAGTTGCCGGCGGGTGAGGCCATGGTGTGCGGACGTCGGGAAGGCGTGGTGGTTGTTGTGCCAGGCCTCGCCAAAGGTGGGTAGCGCAAGCCAGGCGAGGTTGCGCGATTCATCGCCGGTGGCAAAGCGGCGCCGGCCGAAGAAGTGACACAATGAGTTGATCGAGAAAGTTGCATGGTGAAGGAAGAGGATGCGGACGGCGCCACCCCATAGCATGCCGGTCAGGCCACCGACCAGCGAGCCGGTCAGCGCGACGCCGAGACCAAAGGGAAACGCGAGCCCGAGCAGAACCCAGAGAGGGAACGTGCGATCGACCGCGCGAATCAGGGGGTCGGCGAGCAGGTCCTTGGCGTAGCGCTCCTCACTGGCGCGGTCTACGCCGCGGAACATCCATCCGACGTGCGCGTGGAGAAGCCCTCGTGCTGCCCCTCGCCAGCCGACACCGTGGTCGGTGTGGGGGCTGTGGGGGTCACCGGGAAGGTCGCTGAAACGGTGGTGCTTGCGATGGGTGGATACCCACTCGATCACCGGTCCCTCCACCGCGGCGGATCCGAACACGGCAAACAGCGCGCGTAGCGGGCGGCCGGTCTTGAAGCTACGGTGAGTGAACAGACGGTGGTAGCCGACGGTGATCCCAGCGCCGGTGATCAGGTAGCTGACCGCCAGAACCACGAGGTCCTGCCAGTGAAGCGTTCCTCCCCACGCCAGCCAGATCGCGACGCCCAGGAGGGCGACGGGAACGACCGTGACGACGACGTTGGCGAGGCGATCTACGGCCTCGTGCTCGAGGGCCAGCGTGTCATCGCCAGCGGGTTGGTGAGGCATGAAGTTGTTTCCTCTCAGAGAAGGCCTCGCGTCTGCCAACCGTCACGGTCAGCAGACGCAAACGGCTCTAGGCGGCTTGGACGTTGACCGCCTTGGGTCCCTTGTCCCCGGCCTCTGAGTCGTAGGTGACCTTCGCGCCCTCAGCGAGCGAGCGGTAGCCCTCCCCGATGATTGCGCTGTGATGGACGAACAAGTCCTTGGACTGGTCATCGGGCGTTATGAACCCGAATCCCTTGTCGTCGCTGAACCACTTCACGGTTCCTGCAGCCATTGTCTTCCTCCGGCGTCGATGTGTGCTGCGAACGCGGGAGTTGCTATTTGAGCAAAGGCTACGAGCGCTGGCACTGCGGTGTTGGACCAACATCCAACCTGATGCACGAACGGTAGCAGAGGTCGGCGCGACCGCAGGCGCTCGACGAGCCCCACCACTCGCAGAAGGACCTTCGAGCCGCTCGGGTGCTTTCAGCTGTACGACGCTCGTGCCTGAGAGCATCGCCGACGGCACGAGCTGCCAGTTCCGTGTCAGGCGCCGTCGCCTCGCTGCCAGCCGGCGATCGTGAGCGCGATCGCGCTGGCGACCGCCTCGGTGGAGTCGATGTCGACCCACTCGTCGGTGCCGTGGATCGAGCCCGCGACGGGGCCGTAGCAGACGCAGGGGTCCGGACAGGCGCTCGGCCATCAGACGCTGAGCCCCCTCCTCATCGCCGATCAGCGAGCGCTCGCGCACCAGTGCCTGAGTGAGCTCCACGAGCTCCGCTCGCCGGGCCACGACGGCCGCGCGCAGGCGGTCGACGAGCCGGTCATCCCTGAGCAACGCAAGACCTCCCTCTTACGGAACCGTTGAGACGGCCAGCACGCTGTTCTGTGGGACGGACAGCCGGATGCGGCCACCCCTGGAGCTCAGGATCGCCGTCTGCAGCCCGGCCCGCGCGGGGCTGAGCACCGCGGTCTGCACCCTGTAGGCATGGCGGAGCACAACGGCACGGGCCTGCGCGCGCTCGTTCTCGAGGATCAGCAGGACGCCACCACCGGTCTCGCCCACGGCCGTGGCGAGCAGGCCTCGCACCCCGGGCACGGTTCGCAATGAGGAGCCGGGCGCCAGCCACTGGTTGAGCGCGACGAGCGCGCTCTCCAGGGGTCGCGTAAGGACTTCGGCACCGCGGACGACGAAGGGGTCATACGAGTTGCCGCTGAAATGGAATCGCACCTCCCCGAAGCCCGTCTTCAGGGCGGAGAGGACGAACCGCACCGCCCAGACCGCGGCCGCCGGGCTGTCGGAGACGCCCGCCAGGCCCCCGCAAGAGGCGGAGTTGGCCTCGGAGATGATCGACGCGACCCCGGCCGCGCGAGCATCGGCTACCACCCACGCGAGTCTCGCGGGGGCGTTGGCCGCCTCGGTTGAGAGCAGCCCTCCGATCGTGACTGCCCGCGGGCTGGCGCAGGCGGTGAGCGGGTAGAGATGGACGCCCACCGTCTGCTCATGGAGCTGTTCGACTACGTGTGGAAGCTCATAGCGCCAGTCCGCGGGTCGCGCGAGTTCAGGCCCGACGACGGGCGCGCTCCCAATCGCTGGTCGCAGATAGGTGGCGAGCGACAGGTACAGGCTCGCCGCGGCCGCTTCTTCGCCGGCGAATGGCTTGTCGAGCGATGCGTAGTTCGGCAGCTGATAGAGGTCAGGCTCGTTCCCAAGGGAGAAGCTCAGGCCGGCGGTCGCCGCGCTCTGCGCTTCGGTTGCCATCTGCGTGGCCCACGAGAGGTTTCCCGTTCTCAGGTTGAGGCCCACCGTGAGCGGGTCCTTTGCCGTCATCAGCAAGCAGTGCAACTGGCCCCAGAAGGCGACGGGAAGCGAGTAGAGCGTGCCAGCTTCCCATGATGTGGGCGAGCCGGAGCGCGCCCCGCTCGGCGCCGTCATGTCCTGGCTCACGCCAGCCAGCGCCAGCGGTGGCGATCCGAGCCGGAGCAGCTCCGCTGCGAGGGCGGAGGGAGGGCAGGCCCCGCTGCCGAGGTCCTGGGCCATCACGGGGTACTCGATCGACAAGCCGACCGGCGGCACCGTGACCGTCACACCCGGAGCGGCTGTGAGCGTGGGCGTCAGGGTGACTTCCGATGGCGGAACCTTCGCAGCCTTTCGTGGCTTTCCGCCTGCTTGCCGGTTGGCGGATGCCGCCAGGGAGCTGGCGGGGTCCCAGGTGTGGCCGAGCACGAGCGCCCCGAGTGCCAGAGCGAGCCCCAGCAGAACCCGCGTGCGTCGTCGGTGCTCCATCGACTGAACATACAGATCCCGTGGTCACGAGCGAAACGCGCAGTGGTGCCGCTAGCGTACGGGCCGTGCGGGTGGCGACCTGGAACGTGAACTCAGTCAAGCAGCGGGTGCCGCGGTTGCTCCCCTGGCTCGACCAGCGCCGGCCGGACGTCCTCTGCCTACAGGAGACCAAGCTCACCGACGACGCGTTCGACCAGCTGCTCGGCGAGGAGCTCGCCGGCCGTGGCTATGCGTTCGCCCGGCACGGCGAGACGCAGTGGAATGGCGTGGCGATCCTCTCTCGGATGGGGTTGGACGACGTTGTGGCCGGAGTCCCCGACGCGCCGGGCTTTCCGCATGCAGAGGCGCGTGCGGTGTCTGCGACCTGCGGCGGGATTCGCATGCACTCCGTGTACGTGCCAAACGGCCGCGAGCCGGACTCCGAGCACTACCACTACAAGCTCGCCTGGCTGGCAGCGCTACGGGTGATGCTCGGCAGCGGTCCGCAGGACACGATGGTGTGTGGGGACATGAACATCGCGCCGGCAGACGTCGACGTGTTCGATCCGGATGCCTACGTCGGCCACACCCACGTCACGCCGCCGGAGCGCGCGGCGCTGGCGGAGCTACAGGGCTTGGGCCTGCACGACGTCGTGCGCGACCGCTGGCCGACCGAGCGCGTATTCACCTACTGGGACTACCGCGCCGGAATGTTCCATCAAG
>JBEKGK010000196.1:0-6178 GCA_050012835.1 Solirubrobacteraceae bacterium
AAACGGAGAACGGAAGAAGCTGCCGTCACCGGAGAGCTCGTCGACGGCGTCACGGGCGATGGTGACGAACTGCATGTTCAGGCCAAAGCCCAGCCGGAACCCCGCCGCCGCGCGCGCGAGCCTACGGGCGTCCTGCAGGGGCAGGCGAAACGGCCGCTCGCCGCAGTCGCGCAGGAAGTCCGCATATCCCTCACCTCGTAGGAACCCATCCGGCTCGGCCGGGATCACCCCTGGGTAGGCGTAGCTGAGCGCATTGTGATAGATGACCTGAGGATGGTCGAAATCAGCGATCAGGCGCCTCGTCCGTGTGAAGTAGTCACCCAGCAGCGCGTCATCGTCGCCGAGCATGAGGACGTAGTCGCCGGTGCTGTGCTCGAGCGCGTTGTTCCAGTTCTCGGTAACCGACAGCAGTTCAGGAGTGCGCAGATGGCGGATGCGCTCGTCACCCAGCGAAGCCACGTAGCCCGCGACGTCCCCGGAGGAGCAGTTGTCGGAGATCACGACCTCCCAGTCCGGATCGTCGATGCGCAGGACGCTCGCCACGGCGTGGCGCAGCAGTTCCAGACGGTCTCGAGTTGGGAGCAGAACGGAGATCTTCATCGACTCTCGATTCGGTTGGGGTCGGCCCGGTGAGCGGTGTGCTCGTGACAGGCGCCAGCGGCTTCGTCGGCCTGCCGGTGCTCGAGCGGCTGGTGTGCGCAGGCGCGGAGGTGCACGCGCTCTCCACGCGCGCCCGTCCCCCCGAGCTGCCCGGTGTGTGCTGGCATCGGGCTGACCTGGCGGATCGCGATGAGGTGGATGGGCTGCTCGACGGGATCGCTCCCGAGCGTCTCGTTCACCTCGCCTGGTGCACGGAGCACGGGCGCTTCTGGCGCGCGCCCGAGAACGTCCTCTGGGTTCAGTGGAGCCTGCAGCTCGTGCACGCGTTCGTGCGCCGCGGTGGACGGCGCCTGCTCGTGCTGGGTACCTGTGCCGAGTACGACTGGTCGAGCGTCGAGGGTCCGCTCAGCGAGTCCGCCTCTCCTCTGGCGCCCGCCACCCTCTACGGGGCGGCAAAGGACGCGCTGCGTCGGGTGACACACGCCTACACGGAGCAGGAGGGGGTCGAGCTTGCATGGGGACGGCTGTTCTTCCTCTACGGCCCGCGGGAGGCGCCCGGACGCCTGGTTCCGTCGGTGATTCGCTCGCTGCTGGCGGGAGAGCCCGTCGCCACGGGCAGCGGCGAGCAGGTTCGCGACTTCATGCACGTCGAGGACGTTGCCGGCGCCGTGGTGGCACTGCTCGACAGCCCCGTCGTCGGAGCGGTCAACATCGCCTCCGGCGCAGCGGTCACGGTGGGCGAGCTGATCGACCGGATCGTGCAGCTGCTCGGACGCCCGGAGCTCGTTCGCCGCGGGGCGCTGCCCGAGCGGGCGGGCGAGCCGCGGCTGCTGCTCGCCGACGTCGCCCGGCTGCGGGACGAGGTCGGCTTTCGCCCCCACTGGGCGCTTGGCGACGGTCTCGCCGCGTCGGTACGGTGGTGGCAGGAACAGGAGAGCTGACCGAGCGGCGCGCCTCGGATAGCTGCCGCAGCGGCGCGCGGCGTCCACCGAGCTTGACATCGGACCACCGTAATAGCGAGATGCAGAGAAGGGAAGGCCGAGCGCTCATCACCGCGTCAGCCCTTGGGAAACGGCCCTCGAGTTCGAGGCGGTTGTCTCCAGCACACGCGGTGCGCCCTCGATCCGGGACCGAAGGCGCGACCGGAGTCCGCCGCCTATTCCGCCGGCAGCGCCTTGAACAGCCGCGCCACAGTGCTCACGACCCCCGGCTTGGCCTGCCCGCCGTAGGTGAACAATCCCTTCTGGTTGAGCCCTTCGATCAGCTGGAGCTTCGGGAGCACGTGTTTGATCGAGCCGCCCTCGAACGTCGGCGTGAGCGGGTAGTCGCGCAGCACCCAGATCATCATCGCCGTGAGGTGCGGGTCCGCCTCGTAGACGGCGATGTGCTCGGCGAGAAGCTTGGCCTCGTAAGCGTAGCTGCCGGGGATCCCGGGCGCATTGAGGCCGTTGGATTCCGCGCCGAACTCGCTGACCACGAGCACCTTGCCGGCGAACGTCTGCTGCATCGCAGCCAGCCGCGCGCGCATCTTGGCGGCCAGCTGCGCGGGCGTGTCCTGCGGATAGTCATACCAGCCCGAGTAGTCCGTCTCGGCGACCGCGTCCACTTCCGAGTACAGCGCTCCGGCGCTCTTTGGCGGATGGTCGCCCCACACGTCCACCGCCACGATCCTCGTCGGGTCGCGCGCGTGCAACCAGCGCGTGAGCGTGCGCACGTAGGAGACCTCCTGACTGTCGCGCCCGTTGCCCGCGACCTCGTCGACGAGGTTCCACGCGAAGATCGACGGGTGCAGCTCCGCCGCCAGCACCGCCGTCCTGGCCTGCTGTTCCGCGTCTGCGAGCAGTCGCGGCGTCGTTGAGTACCAATTGGCGGCCCCTTCCACCGGGCCGATCCCCTGCCACACGAGGATGCCGGCTTCGTCCAGGCGTTCCAGCAGCGCCGGGTCCAGCGGGTGCTGCGAGCGCGCGGCGTTGGCGCCGATCTGCTTCAGCTCCTGCACGATCCCCGCCTCGTCCGCCGGCGACAGCGCGTCGCCGTGACCGCGCGCGTCCTCCACGATCGAAGCGCCATGCAGCTCCAGCTGCGTGCCGTTGAGGTAGACGTGGCCGCCGTGCCAGGTCAGCTCGCGCAGGCCGATGTTGGCCGAGTAGCTGCTTTTCGGGCCGAGCGTGAGCGTCAGCTGGTACATGTTGGGCGCGCTCGGCGACCACAGCGCCGGCGCCGGCACCTGCGCGATCGCCGTGGCGCTCGCCGCTTCGTCGTGCCCGAGCGTCAGCGCCGGGAAGCTCAGCGGGATCGTCTGCGCGCCGTGCACCAGCGAGCCTTCGGGCGCGAGCGTGCGGCTCGGCCCGTAGTTGTGGACCTCCACGCTCACCTTCACGCTCGCCTGCGCCGCGTCCGATGGATTCGAATCCCTCCCACCCGTGAGCGTCGTCTGGACGGTCGGTTCGGACAGCTCGCTTTCGCCGACCGGGCGCACGTCCACCTCGCCGTCCAGCCCGCCCCAGTTGAACCACGTGCGGTGAAAGCCTTCGCGCGCCTGCTGCGCCGGGTTGCGCCAGTCGGTGCGAACCACCACCGTGTGCGTGCCCGCCGCCAGGCGCGCGCGCACTTCGAACGGCAGGTAGGAGCCCCTGTGCGAGCCCAGCGCATGCCCGTCGACCCACACGCTCGCCAGGTAGTTCGCCGACTGGAAGCTCAGCGCGTAGGTGCCCGCCTGCGCCACCTGGAAGCTCGTGCGATACCAGGCGATCGAGCCTTCGTAGTTGCGCGCGCCCGCATGGCCCGTGTACGGCGCCGGGCTGACCACGTTCGGCAGGCTGACCGTGGCGCCGCTGAAGCCGCCCTTCTGCCAGCCGAGCGAGGTGCCGCGGTCGGCCGGATCCTTGCGCAGCGTCCACTGCGTCAGCGGAATGCGCCCGCCCGGCCCTTCGAAGACGACCGACTGCAGCGGCGGCGCAAGCGACGGCGCGGCGTTGGCGGCAAGCGCCGCGCACAACGCCGCACAGGCGAGCAGGATCACGAGTATCGGAGTCTTCGAGGCGCGGAGCATGGTCGTTGGCGAGCCGGTCACGAGCCGGTCACGAGCCGGTCATTGTTGCGGTTGCGCCGGCCGGAGGTCCCGGGCCGGTCCCTCCTATCAACAAGCCGCAGTCGCGTTCAGAGCGGCGTTCGCCAGCAGCCGCTCGAGCAGCGCGAGCGCCCCGGCCTTGTGCAGCGGCTCGTTGAGGTTGCCGCACTTCGGCGACTGCACGCACGACGGGCAGCCGCTCGCGCACGGGCAGCCCGCGATCAGGCGCCGCGCGTCCTCGCACAGCTCCTCGAAGCGCGCGAACGCCGTGCGCGCGATCCCGATGCCGCCGGGGTGCCCGTCGTAGAGGAAGATCGTCGGCACGCCCGTCTGCGGGTGGAAGTTCGTGGACAGGCCGCCGATGTCCCAACGGTCGCACATCGCGATCAGCGGCAGCACCGCGATCTGTGCGTGCTCGGTCGCGTGCAGCGAGCCCAGCAGGATCTCCATCGGCACCGTCGCAGCCAGCCCGAACGCCGACGAATCATTAATAGAAAGCTCGCTTGAAAGGTGGGTGGGCAGCTCGAACCACAGCGCCTGCGTCGCGAAGCTCGTAGGTGGCAGTTCGAGCGCGACGATGTCCACCTGCGCGTGGTCGGCCAGGCGCCTGCGCTGGTAGGCGAGCACGGTGTCCGTGACGCTGACATCGCCGAACGACAGCGTCACGCCCAGCGCCTCGCGGCGGTCGAGCAGGCGCACGATCTCCGTGTCCGTGTCGGTCTTCGGCTGCGTGTACCAGTCGCCGTCGAACGGCGCCACCAGCGCGCGGCGGCGCTCGAGGTCCAGTTCGCGCACCTCATACGAGCGTCCCTGGTGCATGTAGATCGCGCCCTCGTGCACCGTCGAGTGCGCCCGCGCCGCCTCTGTCGAGCCGAGCAGCTCGCCCGAGGAGACGTCCACGATGTCGAAGCTCTCAGGCGAGGCCGAGCGCAGCGACACCTCCGCCGCCGGGTAGGAGCCGGGGCGGCCCGGCACGTAGGAGGTCGTGATCGTGCCGTCGCGGCGGCGCAGCTCGCCGGCGCTCTGCAGGATCTCCGCGTGCGCCTCCCAGCGCGGGCCCAGGAACTCGCCGTCCGCGCGCGACAGCGGCCCCTCGTGCGCCGCGCACAGCAGGTGCTGGCGGTAGATCAGCGGGCTCTCGTGGTCGAGGATCGCCGCCTCCACTGGGCGCTCGAGGAAGTCCTCCGGGTGGCGGCAGAAGAACTGGTCGAGCGCGTCCTCGCCCGCCACGTACACCGCAAGGCCCCGCCCGCGCCGCCCGGCGCGCCCCCACATCTGGCGCAGCGACGCCACCGTGCCCGGGAACGTCACCACCACCGCCGCGTCCAGCTCGCCGATGTCGATGCCCAGCTCCAGCGCGTCCGTCGTGATCACCGTGCACAGCTCGCCGCGCACCAGGCGCTGCTCGAGCTCGCGCCGCTGCTGCGACGTGTAACCGGCGCGGTAGGGCTCCACCTGGCCCGCCAGCTGCGGGTCCGTCGTCTGGAGGTCCTCCTTGACCAGGCGGCTCAGCACCTCCACGCCCTTGCGCGACTTCATGAAGCAGATCGTGCGCGCGCCCTCGCGCGCCAGCTCGGCCAGCAGCTCCGCCGCCTCGCCCAGCGCCGAGCGGCGCGTGCCCAGCGCCTCGTCCGTCAGCGGCGGGTTCCACATCGCGATGCGCCGGCGCGGCGCCGGCGAGCCGTCCTCGTCGATCAGCTGCACGTCCTCCAGGCCGGTCAGGCGCTCCGCCAGCTCCACCGGGTTCGCGATCGTCGCCGACGTCAGCAGGAAGATCGGGTCGGTGCCGTACGCCGCCGCGATCCGCCGCAGCCGGCGCAGCACGTTGCCCACGTGCGAGCCGAACACGCCGCGGTACACGTGCGCCTCGTCGATCACCACCACCGCCAGGTTCGCGAACAGCTCCGCCCACGCCGCGTGGTTGGGCAGGATGCCCACGTGCAGCATGTCCGGGTTCGTCAGCACCACGTTCGCGCTCTTGCGGATCTGCCTGCGCGCCTCGCGCGGCGTGTCGCCGTCGTAGATCGCAGGGCGCACGCGCTTGGTCAGGCCGAACGCCGCCAGCGCCCGCGCCTGGTCCTGCGCCAGCGCCTTCGTCGGGTACAGGTACAGCGCCCGCGCCCGTGCCTGCTCGCAGAGGATGTGCAGTGTCGGCAGGTTGAAGCACAGCGACTTGCCCGACGCCGTGCCGGTGGTGATCATCGTCGGACCTCTCGTGGCCGCCACCAGCGCCTGCGCCTGGTGGGAGTACAGCTTCTCCACGCCCAGCCGCGCGAGCGCCGCCAGCACGTCCGGGTGCAGCTCCGCCGGGGGGTCCACGAGCCGCGCGCGGGCGGCGCGACCGGCCCCTTCATTGGCCTCGCGCACGAGGCGGCCGTCCGCGCGTCCCGCGTCCAGCAGCGCGCTCCAGGGCTCTGTTCTGCGGTCTAGGGCCAACGTGTTGCGCGGGGCGAAAGCAAGGAATTGAGATAGTAGAGGCGATGCCAGCGACGCTCGCCGAGCGCTGGG
>JBEKGK010000197.1:0-6091 GCA_050012835.1 Solirubrobacteraceae bacterium
TGACGAAGTTCAGATACTGAACGGGCAGCGGTCGATTGAGGCCCAGCTGCTTGTGCAGCGTCGCCACCGCGCCGGGCGTGGCTCGGGCGCCGAGCAGGATCTTGGCCGGATCCCCTGGCACCAGGTGGATGATGACGAACGCCGCCAAGGTGATCCCGATGAGCACCGGAACCGCCTGGGCGGCGCGCCGAAGGAGATACGCGAGCACAGGTTACTTCGCCAGCCACACCTGGCGCAGCGGCCACCAGCCAATCGGGTAGGTCTGGAAATCCTTTACGTTGCTCCGCACTCCGGTCACCGTCTTCGTGAAGAAGAGTGGCACCGCGGGAGCGTCTTCCATGGCGATCTGCTGGACTTCGGAGAAGTCCTTCGCCCGCTTTTCTTCGCTGAGCGTGCCACCCGCGTCTGAGAGCAGCTGGTTGACCTTCGGGTTGTTGTAGTAGGTCCCGAGCGAGTGCAGGCCGGCCGCGGGATTGAGCGTGAGGCCGGCGATCTCGTCGTCCGACAGCGTGTCGCTGGAGAGCGTGCCGCCTTCGAAGGTGGCGGCCATGCCGCCCTTGCCTTCGAACCAGCCTGACTCCAGCGCTCCCAGTTCCCTCTGCACGATGTCCACGTTGACCCCGATCTTGGCCCATTCGGCCTTCAGGACCTCGGCGATCTGCTGCTCGACCGGGTCACCGGAGGGAATCAGCAATTCGAGCTTGAACCCGTTCGGCGCGCTCGATTCGGACATCAGCTTCTTCGCCTTTTCGAGTTCGAACGGGTATGCCTTTATCGATGCGTCCCAGTACTTCAGCGGAGGGATCATGCTGTTGGCGATCTGGGCGTTGCCGTACAGGACCGTCTTCAGAATCTGTTCCTTGGGGGTCGCATAGTTCAACGCCTGCCTGACCTTGCTGTCTCCAAGCGGCGGCTTCGTGGTGTTAAGGAAGATCGACTGCCAGCTCAGTGCCTTGGCGACTTCGACCGTGACTCCTTCGGTCCCGTTCAGAGAAGCGACCTGGTTGTAGGGGATGGCGTTTGCGACGTCGGCTTCACCGGAGCGCAGCTTCAGCACGCGGGTGTTGGCGTCGGGCACGAATTCGAAGGTGACGCCGTTCAGCAGCGGCTCACCCGTGCGCCAGTAATGCGGGTTGCGGACCAGCACGGTTTTCTGGCCGCGCTTGTATTCGCTCACCATGAACGGTCCGGAGCCCACGGGGTGTTCGGAGAACGCCTTGTCACCGATCTTTTCGACCACCGTCTTGGGCTCGATCGAGGAGGCGAACATCGCGACGTCGTCGAGCAGGGCGCCGTTGACGTGCTTCAGGTGGATGATCACCGTGTGAGGATCGACCACCTGGACGTCCTTGATCGCTTCGCCGAGCGCCGGGTAGCTGACGTTGATCTTGGGGTTGGCAAACCGTTCGATCGAGAACTTCACGTCTTCGGCGGTGACGGGTTCGCCGTTCGAGAAGGACGCTTCACGCAGGTGGAAGGTCCAGCTGAGGCCGTCTGCCGATTTTTCCCACGAGGCCGCGAGGCCAGGTTCGACTTCGCTTCCCTGGCCCATCTCGACGAGCTGATCGAAGATCTGGGTGATGATGAAGATCGAGCCGTTGCTCGGTGCATTGATCGGATTGAGACCCACGTCCGCGTCTTCGCTGCGCGCGAAGCTCAGCACGCCGCCTCGGACGGGCGTGCCCGCTGATTGCCCGGAGCTCGTGCTCCCGCTGCTGCTGTTGCTGCTTCCGCCGCAGGCGGCCAAGAACACGCCGAGGATCAGCGGCGCCACAAGCGCCACCACCCGCGGGGCGAAGCGTTGAGATGACTGTCCGGGTGATGAGTTGCGGGCACCGATTGAGCGTCGCATCGAGGCGTCTCTCTCTTTCTGTCTCGAGTCGTTTCCCCTACGCCTGATTATCTGGTGATCCTACCAGATGATTTCCGGATCTGCAATAGTGGTCTGATCACCTGGTGAGTGTCGTTTCCACAGTGTGCAAGCCGATCAACTGGAGCCTGAGGGAGGAATCCATCCCGAAGACCGGATCACGTCCTCGTCGCGATGGAACTCGGTGACCTCCACGCGCACGCCGCACGGCGGGTCGCCCGCGACGAAGGCGGACGGTCGACCGCGGCCGCTGCCCACGGCGGGCGGCGGCGAGCCCTCGGGCGAGAGGGCGGCGGCGCCGGCGGCCACGTCGTCGACCCCGAAGCAGATGTGATGCAGGCCCTCCCCGTTCTCGGCCAGGAACTCGGCGATCGGACCTGCCTCGTCGAGGGGCTCGACCAGCTGGATGAAGGCGTTGCCGCAGTCGACGTAGGTGAGACGCACGTGCGGGCGCTCGATCTCTTCGCTGCAGATGACCGACAGCCCGTAGCCGGACTCGAGTCGAGCGAGGGCGGCCTCCGTGTCGCGGACGGCGATCGCCACGTGGTCGAGCCGGCGGATCGCCGTCATGCGAGCCTCGCGAAGATGTCGATCTTGGCCGCCGCCGCGGCTTCGACGGCCGCCGTCTGCCGATCGTGCAGCTCCAGCATGTCGTAGCCCTCCAGCGTCCGGTCAAGGAACCGCTTGGTTGCGTGCATGTACGCTTCGCGCAGCTCGAGGTTGACGTTGACCTTGGTCACGCCGAGCTCGATCGCCCGCGAGACGTCCTCGGCGTCGAGCCCCGAGGCGCCGTGGAGGGAAAGATGCACCTCCGTCTGCGCGCGGATCTGGACCAGCCGGTCCCAGTCGAGCCGCGGCGGCTCCGCATAGGCGCCGTGAACGTTGCCGATCGAGACGGCCAGGCAGCTGACCCCGGCCTCCTCGACGAAGCGTCCGACGAGCGCCGGATCCGTCAGGCCGCTTGCCGCGCTCGCTCGGGCAACGTCCTCGCCGCCGGCGAGGTGACCCAACTCGCCCTCGACCTCCCCGCCGCGCGCGGCGAGCAGCCGCCCCGCGTCCGACACCAGCTCGACGTTGCGGTCGAACTCGAGCTTGGAGCCGTCGGCCATGACCGCGCCGCATCCGAGCTGCGCCGCCCGTTCGATCAGCCCGCGATCGGAGACATGGTCGAGCTGGATGCAGACCGGCACCGCCGCGCGTTCGGCGCACGCGCGCAGGGCGTCGATCAGCGCCGGTCCCCGAGACTTGGCGAACGCAGCACAACTGACCAGCAGAATCACAGGGCACTGGCGGGAGTCCGCAGCATTCAGCACCGCGGCGGCCGCCTCGAGGTCGTAGGCCGTGAAGGCGCCGACCGCCCGCCCCGAGCCGGGCTCGCCGAGCACGTGCGAGAAGGGCGCGATCACGAAGGCACCGCCATCTTCGCGACGAGATCTGCGAGATCGTCGTCGCCGCCGACGTTCCCTGGGAAGACGATGAACGGCATTCCCTTGCGCTCGGGTGTGTCGACGCTCCATAGCGAGATCCCGTCTCGCAAGGGGCCGAGCACCTCGGCCAGCCCGCTCTCGAGGCCCTCGCGCAGATTCACCGCCGAGGTGATCCCGCCCTTGGAGACGACGACGTCGGCGTGCTCGCGGACCCTCGCGAGGATCGCCGCCAGGCCGGATGCGATCGCGGCGCCAGCCTGCAGCCGGTCGTCGCTGTCGAGCACCGCGCGCGAGGTCGCCACGACCGCCAGGCCGCCCCTTTGCAGACGGTCGGCCGCCGCCGCGGCCGCAGCGGCGATCTCCTGCTCGCCACGTCCGTTGGCGAGTCGCTCAGGCCGGACCCAGACGACGCTCTCGGGCCGCTGCAGGACCAGCGTTTCGAGCTGCCGGGTGCTTCTCGGAACGTGCGAGCCGCACAGGACCAGGACCGCCGACCCGGCGCTCGGCAGCGGCTGGTAGCGGTCGGCGCCCGCGCCGGAGAGGATGCCGACGAAGGCCGGGGCGCTACGGACAGCGACGTCCGCGCCTGCCCGCTCGGCCTCCCGCAGACCGGCCGCCACCAGCTCGAGGTCCGCGTCCTCGGTGCTGTCGACGGCGAGCACGGCCGGCGAGCGCCGTTCAGAGAGCTCGACGAGCGCGCCCGAAACGGCGGCCGCCCCGTCGCTGCGAAGCTCCTCGATCCGCAGCTCACGCCCGGCGGAGGCGGGAAAGAAGCCAGCGGAGCGTTCCTGCGCCCAGTCGAGCAGCCGCGCGCTGGCGTAGGCGAAGTCGGGATCGCGCGCGTACTCGGTGCGCTCCAGTGAGGTCCGCTCGCCGTCCCGCTCGAGATAGTGAACGCCTCCTTCGGTGACCCGGCCGGCGGCGGGCAGCGCGGGGACGAGCATCAGCACCGGCGTGCGACCTGGGAAGACCGCATCGCGGAGGCCGACGTACTCGGGCAGCAGATGCGCCCTCAGCGTACTGTCGCCGCGCAGGACGATCCGCGAGTCGGGGAACGCCGCCGCGGCAGCGGCGGCGGCCTCGCCGGTAACGACCCGCGCCCGATCCGCTGAAAGCGCGCGGGTATTGGTCAGCAGATGCACAGCGGGCGGCTTCGTCTCCGCCACCGCGGCGAGCAGCTCCGCGCCCCATTCCAGGGCCACCGGCACGCCGGCCTGCGCCTGCGCGCCGGTGGGGTCATCGTCGAGCACGATCAGGGAAGCATCCGCGCTCATCACTTATGCCGCTGCGACCGCGTCGCCCGCGCCGGCCCCCGGACGCTCCGCCAGCTTGGCGGCGACGTCGAGGATCATGTCCTCCTGTCCGACGACGGCCTTGCGGCGGCCGAGCTCGAGGATGATGTCCCGCGGATCGATGCCGAAGCGCTCACCGGCGCGCACGGCGTGCAGCAGGAAGCTCGCCGGCACCCCGGCGTAACCGAGCGTTCCGGTGAGCCGGTCGATCACGATCGGACCCGGCATCAGCTCGGGCCGCACGTAGGAGTCGGCGACGTCCTGGAGCTCGAACAGGTCGACGCCGGTCTCGTAGCCGAGGCGCCCAAGGACGGCCACCAACGGCTCGGCCTGGCAGTTTCCGGCGCCGGCTCCCATCCCGGCCAGCGTCACGTCGACCAGCGAGGCGCCCTCTTCGACCGCGGCGACGCTGTTGGCCACCGCAAGCGAGAGGTTGTTGTGCTCGTGGATGCCGATCTCGACGTCTTCGGGCAGGGCGCCGCGCAGTGCCGCAACGGCGGCGCGAACGTCCTCGCGCATCATCGCCCCCGCGGAGTCGACCAGGTAGACGGCTTCGCCACCAGCGTCTGCCACGATCCGGGCGTTCTCGGCGATCGTGCTCGGCCGCGCGATGTGGGCCATGTTGAGATGGCTGTGCGCAGCCATCCCCAGCTCGCGGGCGAGGCCGATGTGCTGGACGCCGATGTCGGCCTCGGTGCAGACCGTCGAGACCCTGACGACGGAGGCGCCGGCGTCGTGGGCGGCACGGAGGTCGTCCTTGGTGCCGATTCCCGGCAGCAGCGCGGTTGCGATCCTGCTGCGCTCCACGACGGCGGCAACCGCCGCGATCAGCTCCGGGTCCGGATGAGCCGGGAAGCCGTACTGACGCGATGCCGCACCGAGACCGTCGCCGTGGCCGACCGCGACAGCCCAGACACCGGCGCGGTCAAGCGCCCGGCCCACCGTCGCGACCTGCTCCGGAGTGAACCGGTGGGCGACCGAGTGGGAGCCGTCGCGCACGGTCGTATCGACGATCTTCACCGCGTGGCGCTCGCTCATCTCATCCCGTCACCTTCGCGTCGGCGAACAGCTCGGCAACGCGCACCGCGGCCGAGGTCATGATGTCGAGGTTGCCGGCATACTCGGGCAGGTAGTCGCCGGCGCCCCTCACCTCCAAGAGGACGGTGACGGTGCCGTCTCGGAGCAGCGGCTTGGCGGTCAACCGGTAGCCCGGCACGTAGGTGCAGACCTCGGCGACGGTAGCGGCGATCTCATCTGCCACGGCGTCCAGCTCGACCTCGCCGACATCGGCGAAGACCGCGTTGCGCATGACGATCGGCGGATCGGCCGGGTTGAGCAGGACGATCGCCTTGCCCCGCTGGGCACCTCCGACGCTCTCCAGGGCGCGCGCGGTGGCGACGGTGAACTCGTCGATGTTCTGGCGCGTGCCCGGACCAGCGGACTTCGAGGAGATCGTGGAGACGATCTCGGCATAGGAGACGGGTGCCACCCGTGAGATCGCA
>JBEKGK010000198.1:0-6088 GCA_050012835.1 Solirubrobacteraceae bacterium
TTGCGGCCCGGCTCGGCAGTCTTGGGAGGAAAGCGCTTGCGCTCCTCCGCGGTCATCTTGCGGATCGTCAGCGATCCTTCCTCGAGCTGACGCTGTACGTCCTCAAGTTTCACACGGCGCTTCTCGGCCGCACGATCTGCCTGCGTGAGCATACCCCCAGTTTAGCGCGCCGCGCCCGCCTCGGCGAAGGTCACCATCCGTCCGCGCTCCTCGTCCCACAGCTTCAGGCGCACCGCGCGCAGGCCGTCCCGGAACGAGAGCGTCGGCACCTCGTGGAAGATCGGGTTCTCGTCGTGCGCCCGCTGCAGGTTGTAGTTGGGGATGCGAGCGCTCAGATGATGCACGTGGTGCAGGCCGATGTTGCCCGAGAAGAACTGCAGCACCTTCGGCAGCTTGAGGTAGGAGCTGCCGCGCAGCGCCGCGTCGGCATAGCTCCAGCCCTCGCCGCTCTCCCAGTAGGCGTCGTCGAACTGGTGCTGCACGTAGAACAGCCAGATGCCGGCCGAGCCCGCCAGCAGCACGGTGGGCGCCTGCACGAGCAGGTAGTCGCGCCAACCGATCAGCCAGCACAGCGCCCCCACCAGCACCGCGAGCGCGATGTTCGTGCCGATCACGCTGCGACGCATGCGCGGCCGCGCCGAGCGCGACACCAGGCGCGGCCCCACGAGCAGCGCCACGATCGGCCCGATGCCGAACATGATCAGGGGATTGCGAAACAGGCGATACCCCAGCCGCGCGCGCGACGGCAGCGCGAGATATTCGGAGACGGTCAGCGTGCGCACGTCTCCGCCGCCGCGGCGATCGAGGTCGCCGGAGGTCGCGTGATGGACCGCGTGATCGTGGCGCCAGCGCAGGAACGGCGAGTACACGAGCAGCCCCAGCACGGTGCCGAGCCACAGGTTGGCCTTCCTGGAGGCCAGGAACGAGCCATGCGAGCAGTCGTGGAAGAGGATGAACGTGCGCACCAGAAATCCCGACGCGGGGATCGCGATCGCCAGCACGAGCAGGTAGGAGACGCCGAGCGCCAGGTACATCGCGACCGACAGCGCCAGGTACGGCAGCACCGAGGTCGCCAGATCGAGCAGGCTGCGCCCGAGGCGTGGCTGGGCATACGGGGCCAACGTCTCCCGCCAGAAGGCGCCCTCAGGGCGCGATGTATCGGCCGTGGCGACGCTCACGCCTCCAAGATAGTCGTTCAGCCGCCGGCTGGATCACTCGGCGTCGGCCGCCGCCACACTCGGCGTCAGCCGCAGCCCCATCCACACGTGCGGGATGCCCGCCTCCTCGAACAGGTCGGACTCGACCGCGAAGCCGGCCTGCTCGTAGAGCGCGACGGCCTCCAGTTGCGCCGCCAGGCGCACCCGCACGCAGCCGCGCTCGCGCGCCGCGCTCAGGGCGAGCTCGAGCATCCGTAGAGCGATGCCGCGGCGGCGCCACTCGCGCTCGACCGCCACGCGGCCGACTTTCGCGCTGTCCGCGTCGAGCAGCAGGCGCAGCGTGCCGATCACCCGCGAGCCCTGCGGGTCGAGCGCCACGAGATGCAGCGCGTCCTCGTCGCGCGCGTCGATCTCCTGCTCCCGCGGCACGCCCTGCTCGCCGCAGAACACCCGCTCTCTGACCGCGAACGCGCCGCGCACGTCCTCGGAGCCACGAGCCCAGCGGATCGGGATCTCGGCGCCGCACGGCGGCTCTCGCTCGCCCACGGCCGCTACCTCGCGCTCGCCGCGAACGTCGCTCGGACCGACCCCGGCGTCAGGCGGCGCAGCGCGAGCAGGCCCAGCAGCGCAGTCAGCAGGCACGTCACGCCGCCGAGGCCGAGGCCGGCGCGCGCGCCCGCCTGCGCCATCACCCAGCCCACGATCGGCCCGCCGATCGGCGTGGAGCCCTGGAAGGCGACGAACCACAGCGACATCACACGACCGCGCATGCTCGGCGCGGCGCTCAGCTGCAGCGTGGAGTTGCCGGTGGACATGAACGAGATGCTCGCACCGCCGGCGAGCGCGAGCGCGACCAGCTCCGTCGGGAGGCTCGGGGCGACGCACGCGAGCAGCAGCACGACGCCGAACGCGGTCGCGGCCAGCACGAGCGTCGGTAGGCCGGTCCTGCCCTTCATCGCCACGAACAGCCCGCCCGCGACGGCGCCCACGCCCATCGCGGCGGTCATGAAGCCGAAGCCGGTGGCGCCGACGTGCAGCCCCTGCCGCGCCATCACGGGGAGCGTGACCTGGAACTCGTACGCCAGCGCACCGGCGAGCGCCATCATCGCCAGCGGCACGCCCAGCTCCGGCGTTCGCCTGACGTAGCGCAGTCCCTCTCGCAGCTGCCCCGGCTCGCGGCCGCTGGGCGGGCTGGGGTGAATGGCGCTGCGGTCGAGCGTGGCCAGCGAGGTGACGACGGCGGCGAAGCTCGCCGCGTTCAGCAGGAAGCACGGGCCCTCGCCCACGGTGGCGATCAGCACACCCGCCACCGCCGGGCCGATGATGCGCGCGACGTTGACGAGCACGGAGTTGAGGCTGACGGCGTTGCGCAGGCTCTCACCGCCGACCATCTCGAGCATGAACGCCTGGCGCGCGGGGTTCTCGAAGGCGTTGTTGAGGCCGAGCAGCGCCGCGAGCACGCCGATCTCCCACAGGCGCACGGAGCCCGTCACCGTCAGCACGCCGAGGACCAGCGCCTGCACGCCCATCGCGATCTGCAGGATCACCATCAGCCGGCGCTTGTCGATGCGATCGGCGATCACGCCGCCATACGGCCCCAGCAGCAGCACCGGCAGCGTCTGCAGGGCGACGATCACGCCGAGCGTGGTGGCGGAGCCGGTGAGGCTCAGCACCAGCCACGACTGCGCGGCCATCTGCATCCACGTGCCGATCAGCGACACCGACTGACCGGCGATGTAGCGGCGGTAGTTGGGGATCGCGAGCGCCGCGAAGGTGACGCGCCCCACGTCCTTCAGGCGCGTCACCGGCGCCCGCCTCGAGCGGCCGGGCCGCCGGGCAGCCGCTCGGCGAGCTCCTCGAGCACCGGCAGCGCGTTCCACAGCGCCTCGCGCTGGCGCTCATCGAGCTCTTCGACGTGCGCGCCGAGCGCCCGCGTGCGCTCGCGGTGGATGCGCTCACGGATGCGCCTGCCGGCGGCCGTCGCCGCGACGTTCGCGGAGCGTCGGTCGCTGGGGTCGGCCGAGCGGACGATCAGGCCGGCGTCACACAGCTGCGCGGTGATGCGCGAGAGCATCGTCGCGTTCAAGCTCTCGATCTCCGCGAGCTCCGAGAGCCTGATCGGCCCCAGCCGCACGACCGTGAACAGCACCGAGATCTGCGACGGCGTCAGCCCCGATCCGGCCAGCGTCGGGCGCAGACGGCGTGAGAGCCTGCCGATCGCCACGCGCAGACGCTCGCTCGCCTCGACCTGCGAGGGCTCGGGATCGAGCTCCGGCGCTGCCTTGACCGTGCGTGCCCCCACGCGAACGCCTCCTTCTATAAAGTATTTGCTTGCCGGCAAGCATTATAGAATGAGACGATCGACGAGCACGAGGGTCAAATGCCACAGGTGACGTTCTACTTCGACCTCGGATCGCCCTACGCGTATCTCACCGCGGAGCGCTTGGCGAACGTGCTCCCCGAGCCCGTGCGGTGGCAGCCGCTGTCGCTGGGCGGCCTGTTCAAGGCGAACGGACGGAGCTCGTGGGCGCTCGGCGAGGACCAGCGCAGGCAGGCCGGCATGGCCGAGATCGAGCGCCGCGCCCGCGGCTACGGGCTGGCGCCGATCCACTGGCCGGACCCGTGGCCGGGCAACTACCTGATGGCGATGCGCGCGGCGACGTTCGCCTTCACCGTCGGGCGCGGGCGCGAGTTCACCCTGCGGGCCTTCCGCGACGCCTTCGCGCTGGGCCGCGATCTGAGCGTCCCCGCGCGCGTGCTCGACGCGGCCGAGCACGCCGGGCTCGACCGCCAAGCGGTCGAGGCGGCCACGCAGGACCCGCAGATCAAGCAGGCGCTGCGCGAGGCCACCGACGCCGCCCACGAGCTGGGCGTGATCGGCGTGCCGACGATCGCGATCGACGGCGAGCTCTTCTGGGGAGACGATCGCCTCGAGGACGCGGCGAGCGCCGCGCGCACGTAAGGTTGGCGAGCAAGCCAACCGTCCGCCGCGCCAAAGGAGGCCCCATGTCCCGCTTCGCAACAGTGAACCTGCTCGAGGTCGAGGACTCGGTCGGCGATCGCGCTCCCGGGATCGAGGGCAGGTTCGCCCGCAAGCACCTGGACTCGCGTGACCTCGGCATCAGCCTCTTCCGCTATGCGGCCAACCTGCGCAGCCCGATGGCCCACAGCCACCGCGAGCAGGAGGAGGCCTACGTCGTCGTCGCAGGGTCCGGGCGGGTGCTGCTCGACGACGAGGTCCACGAGCTGCGCCAGTGGGACGTCGTGCGCGTGGCGCCCTAGGTCGTGCGCGCGTTCGAGGCGGGCCCCGACGGACTGGACATCATCGCCGTCGGCGGTCCCAAGCCAGAGGACGGCGACGGCGTCATGGGCACCGCCACCTGGCCCGACGCGGCGTAGACCCGGCCGCGGGACGCCGTATAACCATGGTTATACGGCCCGTTGTTCGAGCGATAGATGTCGTTCGCGGGCCGCCCCGTTACGGCCGCGTGAGCCGCTCGAGCGCCAGCACGAACGACGCGTACGGCGCGCCCGTGACCTGCTGCAGGGCGATCTCGCACGTGCGGTTGCTGCACACGTGCTCGTCGACCCCATGTCCGCCGGCCTCGTGATCGGCGAGCTCGGCGGCGGTGTCGCGCAGCGCGGAGGCGGGCAGCTCGGGGTGTAGCAGGCCGCGGTCGCCGGCCATGCCGCAGCATGTGGTGGCGGCCGGGACGAGCACGTCGTCGGCGAGCTCGCGCGCGATCGCCTCGAGCTTGCCGGCCAGGCCCAGCTGGGTGGCGGCGCAGGTCGGATGCACGGCGATGCTCGGAACCGTGCGCGTCACGTGCAGCCGCGGCAGCAGGCGGTCGTGCGCCCACGCGATCGAGTCGAGGATCTCGATCTGCTCGAAGCGCTCGCGCTCCGCGTCGGAGAGGCGGGGGGCGATCTCATCGCGCAGCCCGAGCGCGCACGAGCTCGCGTCGATCACCACCGGCAGCTTGGCGCCGTCGCTCCAGCGCCACAGCGCAGCGGCTGTCTTTGCGGCCATGTGGTCGTGGCCGCGGCGGTAGCCCTTGGAGGACCAAGGCGTCGCGCAGCAGTGCCCGGCGACGTCGTCGGGGATCCACACGGGCAGGCCGGCGCGCGCCGAGACGGTCACGAGCGCCTGCGGCAGCGACGGCGCGAGATCGGCTGGCGGCGACGCCGGCGACCCGGCGCCTTGCGACCTCGACGGATCGCCCTCGCGCGGGTTGCCGAAGATGCGGTTGAGGCAAGCGGGCAGGTACACGGCCGCGGCTCCCCGGCGCTCGGTCCAGGGCATGCGCGCGGGCGCAGCGGGCGGCATGTTCTCCGGCAGCGTCGGCACGAGCTCGTTGCTCACACGCCTGCGCACGAGATCGGGGACGTGCGCGAGCCGCCGCTGGCCCAGCACGTCAGCGGCCACGCCCGCTGCCGCAAGCCCGGCGCGAGCCGCGCGCTCGACCGCCCCATAACGCCTGGCGATCGCCAGCGCGACCGCTTCCTCGCGCTCGCCGCGCTCACGTGCGCGCAGCTCCTTCACCAGCCTGCCGGTGTCGATCGCGACGGGGCACACGCTCTGGCAGCTGCCGTCTGCGGCGCACGTCTGCAGCGCGTCGTACTCGTAGTCGGCGAGCAGCGACTCATACACCGGCGACCCCTCCGCCTGGCGCGCCATCTCCCTGCGAATCACGATCCGCTGACGCGGCGTGGTGGTCGCGTTGCGGCTCGGGCAGACGGGCTCGCAGAAGCCGCACTCGACGCACTGCGCGGCCACCTCCTCGATCGCGGGCTGACTCTTAAGGTCTTTAAGATGGATGCCAGGGTCGCGATTCAGGACCACACCGGGATTGAGGAAAGCGTGCGGGTCTGCCAGCTGCTTGACCCGCCACATCATCGCCGTGGCCTTGGCGCCCCACTCGCGTTCGACG
>JBEKGK010000199.1:0-6068 GCA_050012835.1 Solirubrobacteraceae bacterium
CGCTACGAGGTCGACCTCAGCGAACCGGTGGTCGAGGCGCAGGTGATCGCCCAGGGAACCGAGCTCTCCGAGCTCGCGCGCGAGGATCGTCTCGCCAACGCAGCGGCCGCGGAGTCGGGCATGCTGCTGCTGCCCGCCGCGTAGCCGCCGGCGGGTCGTGTGACGATTCGGTTTGCTCCGCTTGCGCTTCTGCGCCCGGGGAGTAACATCGTGCCCAAGATGATCTATTGCGTGGTGCCCAGACCGCTGGCCGACGAGCTGTATCCGAAGCTCGTCGACCATTACAGCGAGGACGCGAACGTCACGGTGATCGTCGACCGGCGCAAGTTCGACCGGAGGGCTCGCTACGCGGCTGCGGGCGCGTCCTCCAAGGATGACTCGCAGCGGCGCATCGTGCGCGACCGCCGCCGCGCACGCGTGCCCGGCGATCTGCTGCCGCTCGCGCAAGCCTCCTAGAGCCTGTCCCGTTCGAGCGACAGCCGGCTGCGGCCGACGGCTCCGTCCCCGGCGGGCTCCATAATCCCGCCGCGATGAAGCTGATCGTCCACGTCGACGGAGGCGCGCGCGGCAATCCCGGTCCCGCGGCGGCCGCGTCCGTCATCTCCTCCGAGGCCGGCGACGTGCTCGACCAGCACGCGCAGCTGCTCGGCAAGGTCACCAACAACGTCGCCGAGTACCGCGCCCTGCTGCTCGGCCTGGCGCGCGCGCGCGAGCTAGGCGCCAGCGAGGTCGAGGTGATCGGCGACTCCGAGCTGATCGCCAAGCAGATCCAGGGCCTCTACAAGGTCAAGCACCCATCCATGCGCCCGCTGTACCTGCAGGCGATGGAGGCGCTGCGCGGCTTCGAGCGCTGGTCGATCCGTACCGTGCCCCGCGCGCAGAATGCCAATGCCGACGCGCTCGTCAACGCCGCGCTGGACCAGGCGGCGAGCCAGCGTTAGTTAGCCACCAGCCCTGTCACTCGACTCGAACCAGATCAGGCTGATCTCAGGCGTTGAGCCCGAAGTCCCGGCGCATGCCGGGCAATGCCGCGCGGTCCTTCTCGCGGCCGGACGCTTCCTTTGACTTGACGATGTCCTCGGTGGCCGCAACGACGATGGTGAGGTGCCCGAAGTCCATCTCGCTCGCTTTACGCATCCAGTCGTCATACATGCCGACACCATCGGCGCGGCGCACGATCTCCAATCGCCCATACTGCGTTTCAAAGCTCGTACCCAGCCCTCCGTAGTCGGTCTTCATCAAGCCGACTTCCGCCAACGCGCGGTTGAGCCGCTCCGCATTGTCGCCCTCGGTAGCCACGGCGACGTCGAGGTCAGCGGTGGCGCCAGCCCAGCCTCGGAG
Source organism: Solirubrobacteraceae bacterium (assembly GCA_050012835.1). Taxonomy (GTDB): domain Bacteria; phylum Actinomycetota; class Thermoleophilia; order Solirubrobacterales; family Solirubrobacteraceae; genus Palsa-744. Next base: position 1,342 of record JBEKGK010000199.1, read on the forward strand.
CTGCGCTGCAACACCGCCGACAACGACGAACTCGACACCGTTGCGGAGGAGTGCTAGGAGCAGCTCAGCTTGGTCGTCTGCGAGCGTCATGAATACGTGGCCTCGAGTAGCGCCTGCAGTCCAGGTGCGCGGGCGCGTTCTGACTCGCGGGGAGACGCGTCGGCGATCCGCAGCAGGTCTCTGGGGTGGGCGACGAGCACCCTGGTTCGTGCGTCGAGGTCCACAGGCGACGCGCCTCGACGGAGGTCGCGGTAATCCCTGGTGCCGGGAAGGTTGCGAGCCATAGCCAGCGTTCCGCCCGCCGGCAGCGTCCAGGGCTCACGGACGTCTGACTCTCGCCAGCGGTCGTCGACGTCGACTGGGACAAGGCCGGCGGCCCGGAGCTCGCGATCAGTCGCCACCGGGTCCGCGGCGACGAACTCAACCTGCGCGCTGTCCGGACGCTGGGGCGCCCCAAGGAGCGCCGCCCCCACTTGGCCGAATACGACCATCGGGGTGTGGGCGCTGGCAAGCCACCGCAGCGACCGCTTTGCATCCTTCACTGCCTCGGCAGTAAGTAGCCGCGCCAGTCGCTTGGCCGGTGGCAGCGCAAGCTGCTCGCTGACACGATCGCCGAGGGTGGTGTCGCGCGTAGTGAGCCTGAGAACCAAGTCGAGCTCACATTCGCTCACAAGAGCGGACACGGCTTCGAGCGATGGAGCTTGGCTCCCGGACTCCCAGCGGGCGATCGTCTCCCGGGGCCGTCCGCTGCGCGCGGCAAGCTGTTGTTGGGTAAGGCCCGCGCGATCACGTGCGATCCGTATGACGTCCTGAGCGCGCATGCTGAGTCAGCGTAGCATATTCATCACAACTAAAGTAACGGATACATCACATTCTCGGTGATGGATCCGTCATAGTCGTGCGCGCGCCATTCAACAATGCTTCGACAGCCCGGCAGGCGGCTCCTCTTGCGCCAGGCGGAGCGTCAGTGAAGCGGCTGCGCTGATTTCGCGATCGCCAGCATCTGCGAGTTCGACAGTTCCTCGACCAGCGTGTTGGTGAGCCAGTACAGGACGTTTCCGGAGCGCCAGCCGATCACGTGGATGTGCGAGCCGTCGTCGACGAGCTCGTACTTGCGCCCGTCGATGACCTGCGTGCGGGCGTGCGCGAACAGCGGTGGGTTCAGCCAGTCGGTTCCCTGGAAGTCGTAGTAGCCGCCGAGCGTCGCGTTCTGCGCAAACACCACGACGTACGCGTGGTGGCGGATGTTCTGCTGGTTCTGGAGCGGATATGCGCGCACCTGCTGCTGTTCGGCCTGTCCGGTCTGCAGCGTCGGGTACAGGACGTGGAAGGGCACTTCGAGCGAGGCCTTGACGGCTTCGCTCTCGCCGGCCGAGGACGTCGGGTACAGGTTCAGGGCCGCCGGCGAGAAGCCCGCCGCGTGGTGGCTGCCGTGGTGGCCGTGGCTGGAGCTGTGCCCGGAGGTCGTCGAGCTCGGCAGATGCAGCTGTTCGTGGCCGTTCAGGAACCGGTCGAGGGTCTCCTTCTCCAGTTCGGGGGTCGAGGTCACGTAGGAGCCGCCGTTGAGCTGCGTGTTGACGCTCGTGGTCAGGAATCTGACCTGGCGCAGGGGCTTGGTCTGCGAGAACGCGACCAGCTTCGACAGCAGCACCAGCTCTTCCGCGGTCGGGGGGAAGTTCGACCTGATCGCGTGTCCCACCGCCTTGGCGACGTTGTCGATCTGGCCGAGCTCGTTGGACGGATCGAGCTGCTCGCGCAGGTCGCGCAGGAAGTCCTGCTGGCGCGCGACGCGCACGAAGTCCGAGTCGGTGTGGCGGTAGCGCACGTAGTCGAGCGCGTTTTCGTAGCAGAGCTTCTGGTAGCCGGGCTGCAGGTTGATGCTCGTGTAGTCCGTTTCCGTCGAGCCGACGTTCTCGTTGTAGTAGCGGTGGTCGACGTTCACGTACGCGCAGCCGAGCGTGTCGACGACTTTGATGAAGCCGGAGAAGTTGACGTCGATGATCCCGTTGAGCTTGCCCTCGAGCTCGGGGAAGACTTCGCGCACGATCGTTTCCGCGGCGAGCACGCTGGCGCCGTTGGCACCCCCGAATTTGCTGCCGATCGTGTATGCGGCGTTGATCTTTTCGTGTTCGTAGACCTGACCGTTGGGGGTCCTGATGTCGACCATCAGATCGCGCGGGATCGACAGCACCGAGGTCTGGCCCTGTTCGGGATCGAAGCGCACCAGCAGGATCGTGTCGCTGTGCGGCGCGGCGTCGCGTTCTTCGACGTTCTTCGAGCCCGAGCGCCTGTCCGAGCCGAGGATCAGGAACGTCTGCGGGCCTTCGGCGTATTCCGGCGTGATCAGGCCCTTGGGGGCGCTGATGTGGCTGAGATTCGGGAACACCTCGTCGGCGAGCGTCGTGAGCTTGTTCAGCGCCACGGTCGCCGTCGCGGCCCCGCTCAGCGCCACGATCAGCACGCCGGCGATCAGGAACCGCTTCCACATGCCCCACCACAGCGAGGGCGGCTGCTCGTCATTCATGGGGTATCGGGGCGTGGCAGCTCATCAGGCCTGAGGTCGAGCGCTCGCCTCCCCCCGGCGACGCGCTCCATTGCAAGGGTAGCGGGCCGATCGGAGCGAGCGTAGCGGGTGGATCGGAGCCCGGGCGCCGCGGTCGCGGGTACGCTCGGGTCAGTGCTCAGCCCGCGCAACCGAGAGCTCCTGGGCCTCGTGCCCTCCGCGCTGCTGGTGACGGCCGGCTTCACGGCGATCTTCATCCAGACGCAGAACAACTCGCCGGCGGCCTCCACCAACCTGACGCTCAACCAGGCCTCCAGCGCGTCGCTCACCTACGGCGCCCTGTTTCTCGGCCTGTGCCTGGCGGCGCACCTGGTGATCCGCTTTGCCCTACCGGACGCGGACCCCTATCTGTTCCCGCTGGTGGCGGTGCTGGCAAGCGTCGGAATCGTGATGGTCTACCGCATCGAACCGACGCTCGCGCGCCAGCAGGCGCAGTGGATGGTGCTCGGGCTGGCGCTGTTCGCGGCCACGATCCTCGCCCTGCGCCGGCGCGGCGTGAGCGTGCTCGAGCGCTACCGCTACACGATCGCCGCGGTCGGCATCGGCATGACCCTGCTGCCGCGACTGCCCGGGATCGGCGAGCAGGTCAACGGCGCCTACCTCGACATCCACGTCGGCAGCGTCTCCTTCCAGCCGGCCGAGCTCGCGAAGGTCGCGATCGTGATCTTCCTCGCCAGCTACCTGCGCGACAACCGCCAGATCCTGGTGACGGCGGGGCGGCGCGTGCTCGGGCTGACGATCCCCCCGATGAAGCAGTTCGGCCCGATGCTGATCGTCTGGGGCGCGGCGATGGCGACGCTGCTGCTCACACGCGAGCTCGGCACCTCGCTGATGTTCTACGGCGCGTTCCTGGCGCTCCTGTACGTGGCCACGGGGCGTCTGTCGTTCCCGTTGATCGGCCTCGTCCTGTTCGCGCTGGGCGCGTGGTACCTGACCAACCACGTCAGCCACGTGCAGGCACGGGTGCTCGCGTGGGAACACCCCTTCAACGAAGTTCTGTACAACAAACGCGAAGGCGGCAGCTACCAGCTCGCGCAGTCGCTGTTCGCGCAGGCCGACGGGGGGCTGCTCGGCACCGGCTTCGACCGCTCGCTGCTGCGCGCCGGCGCGCACGGCGCCCCGATCCTGCCGGTCCCCGAAAGCGACATGATCTACGCGGTCATCGTCAACGAGCTCGGCCTGGTCGGCGCCGCGGGGCTGCTGGGCGTGTACCTGCTGTTCATCGCGCGCGGGCTGAAGACCGCGGTGCTCGCCCGCGACTCGTTCTCCAAGCTGCTCGCCACGGGGCTGTCGTTCGTGGTGGCGATGCAGGTGTTCGTGATCGTCGGCGGCGTCACCCGTGTGATCCCGCTCACCGGCGTGACGCTGCCGTTCGTCGCCTACGGCGGATCCTCGGTGGTGATGAACTTCGTGCTCGTGGCGCTGCTGCTCGTGGTCTCAGACCGTGCGCGGCGCCCGTACGTGGCGCGCGCGCGACGTCGCGACTGACGTCGTCGCGAGGCGCCGAGAGCCGGCGCGCGCACCCGGCCCGCGGCCTGGATGCGAGGCTGACCGGCGGCCTGCGTCCGCAGGTGACGCTGCCGCGCCGTCGAACAACTCGCGGAGATGTTGAGCTCGACCGCACCCGACGCCACCCCGCGCGTGTTCCTGGGCAGGCCCTCTGCGGCGAGCGAGGGCGCAGGCGGCCTGGTCGACGCGCGGGCGCTGAGCGAAGGCTTCTGCTCGCCGGCGGGGCTGCACACGCGCCCGTGGCTCGAGCGCCTGCGCCGCGCGCTGGAGGGCGGACTGTTCGTGCTGCACTTCCAGCCGATCGTCGCTCTCAGCGATCGACGCGTCTCCCATCACGAGGCGCTGCTGCGACTCGCCGACGAGCCCGACGGGCGCTTGGTCGCGCCCGGGCGGTTCCTGCCCGCGGCCGAGCGCTACGGGCTGGTCAGGGACATCGACCGGATGGTGATCGACGAGGTCGCCGCGCTGCTCGCGGCCGAGTCCGACCCAGGCACGCGGATCGCCGTGAACGTGTCCGCCCTGTCGGTCACCGACGCCACGATGCTCGCCTACATCGAGCGCCGCCTGCGATGGCATGGGGTCGATCCGTCGCAGCTGGTGATCGAGATCACCGAGACGGCCGCGATCTCCGACATGGACAGCGCCCGCATCTTCT
>JBEKGK010000200.1:0-6052 GCA_050012835.1 Solirubrobacteraceae bacterium
ATCGAGTTGCTCGTCGTGCCACAGGCATCGGTCGTTGCGATCCCCGATGGCGTGACGCTCCAGCAGGCGGCGACGCTGCCGATGAACGGCCTGACCGCAAAGCTCGGCCTCGAGCTGCTCGGCCTCGGGGCGGGTCAGGCGCTCGGCGTCACCGGTGGCGCGGGGCTGCTTGGCTCGTATGTGATCGCGCTCGCCAAAGAGCTCGGTGTGCGTGTGATCGCCGATGCCAAGCCGGAGGACGAGGCGCTCGTGCGCAGCTTTGGCGCCGATGTCGTCGTGCCGCGCGGTGAGCGGTTCGTGTCCGCGGTACGCGAGGCTGCGCCCGATGGCGTTGACGGCCTCTACGACACCGCGCTGCTGCATGAGAGCGTGTTCGGCGCGCTTCGCGATCGTGGGGTCATGATCGTCGTGCGCGGCTGGACGCCCGAGCAGACCGAGCGCGGCCTCGAGGTCAAGCAGGTCTTCGTCGGCACGGTGCTCGACCGGACCGACTGGCTCGAGGAGCTGCGTGAGCTCGCGTCCGACGGCCGGCTGCAGCTGCGCGTCGCCGGCGAGTATCCGCCCGAGCAGGCCGCGAAGGCCCAGCGGATCATGGAAGCCGGTGGCCTACGCGGTCGAGCCCTGATCGTCTTCTGAGCGACGTCAGCCGACCCCGCGCGCCATCGCGCGCGACCGCTGGCTTCCAGGCTGGTGAGACAGCGGAGGACGCCCAACTCAGCCCGTCGCCCTTGCTTGCGCCCGCCAGCGGTAGCGCGATCCAGTGTCGCCGAGACCGCTGTTCCTCGTCCATTCCGGTCGTCTGAGCGGTCCTCGCTCAGACGACCGCTCAGACGTCAAAACACAAGCCTCAGAGTGATGGGTGCGCGTGGACACAGGCCACCATTCGGGGTTCTCCACCTACCTACTCGCAAGAGCGCGCCCACCCGTCGCGCTCGCCGTGTTGGTTCGGTCAGAGTTCGGCGACTTCCTTCTCTTTGTACCCCTTTTTACAGGGTGGAAGCTTTATACTTCCGCCTGCCTTTTCCTGCACGCATATCTTCAGGCCTTTAGCTGACACTTTGCCTTCTTTGCCTTCCTTGCCGGCAGGGCCTTCTTTGCCCTGTTCGCCTCTTTCGCCCTGCTTGCCTTCTTTGCCTTCGGCGCCCGGCTTCCCTTCCTTGCCTTCTGGGGCTGTGGGGTTGCACCCGAGCTGACCCGTCGACGTGACCTGAACAAAACACCCCGCTAGGTGCGTGGGGTATATCCCCGCCATGAAAGCCGTAGTCTGGACGCCTTCCTGTCCGACGCGGATCGTGCCCGACTCGCCTGCCACGCCTGGGTTGGCGATCTCTACATTGTTCGACCCAGTAGTCAGCTTCCACCCAGCGCCATTCCCGATCGCGACGTTGGCGGAGCCGGTGGTGTCGGCTTCGAGCGCTTCGAAGCCGATTGCAGTGTTTTCGGAGCCGGTGGTGTCCCGAAACAGCGAGAAGGTGCCGAACGCGGCGTTGTGGTAGGCAGTGGCGCTCTTCCCTAGCGCATACGCGCCGGTCGCCACGTTGCCCCTGCCGGTGCTGTTTTCATTGAGCGCATACGCTCCGGTCGCGGTGTTCTGGAAGCCAGTTGAGTTTCTGCCTAGCGCGTACGCTCCGGTCGCGGTGTTCACTTCGCCGGTCGTGTTGTAGGTGAGTGCACTCGAACCGCTCGCCACGTTTTGGTGACCTTCGGTGTTGAGGTACAGCGCGTACGCGCCGACCGCCACGTTTTCGTATCCCGTGGTGTCGAAGTGAAGTGCTTGATAGCCACACGCGAGGTTGTTCGTGCCAGTGGCGGATTCGAGCGAGCCTGTCTCTTGGCACGAAAAGTTGCCCGTCGCAGCCTCGGCACTTCCGCCCCATCCCAGCACCACTACCATCGCCGTCACAGTGGCGATCACGGTCAGCGCGGACGGCCTCATCACCCGGTGCTCGTTGAGTCCCATGTTCGTCTCCCTGTGCTCGCGAAGCGCCGGTCCGTGCGTTGAAGCACCAAGCGCGCCGACGCATCGTACTGCTCTCGCGGGAAGCAGGTGTCCCGGTTGATGCTCTCGAGACGCTCGCAATGGACGAGGCCAGTCGTACCAGCAGAGGTTCGCGAGATGCTCGCTTCCGCCGCGCAATGCAGTCGTGTCGGCGTTGATCCGGGCCGGCGCTCGGTTTCGTCCAAAGCAGGCACCCGCAGCGAGAGTGCTGCAACGGGGACTCAAGCAGCAGCCGGGCTGAGTTCTTCACCACGCGGGGGCGCGTCCGTTCTGCGTGGCGGGCCGCTCCATAAGATCTCTGAGATGGTCCATCCAGAGCCATCGCCGCCAGCGGGTGCCCTCGAGCAGGTTCGGCGCCTGGCCGGATCGTCGGCCACGATTGACTCGGTGGTGAGACTGGAGGGCGGCCAGCACACCGCCACGTGGAGGGTGGACACTGCCAGCCCTGCGCTCACCGTCGTCGTTCGGCAGTTCCCGGCTGGCGACTCGGCCGGCGCGTGCGAGACGCGGGTTTTGCGGGCGCTTGACGGCCTTGGAGGGTTGGCGCCGGTGCTGCTAGGCAGCGACCTGGCTGGCCGGTGGTCGGAGTGTCCGACGACGCTGATCAGCTGGCTTGACGGCCAGGGGGACATCGTGCCCACCGATCCCGACGCTTGGGCGACGCAGCTCGGTCACACGCTGGCCTCGGTGCACGACGCGGTGCCCAGCGACCCGCTGTCTGCTCTGCCGAGCGTGTTCGACCGAAGCGGCGGGTCTCGTGAGGTCTTGGAGGGCCCACTCGCAACGCGGATCCGGTCTGACTGGTCGCAGATCATCGCCTCCCCGGAGGTGCTCACGCACTCCGACTACTGGTCGGGCAACGTCGTCTGGCGAGACGGAGTGTTGGCAGGCATCGTCGACTGGTCAGGCGCAGCGCGCGGTCCGCGTGGCTTTGACGTGGGCTGGTGCCGTCTGGATCTCTACCTCCTCTTCGACGAGCGGGTCGCCGATGTGTTCCTGGCGGCCTACGAGGATGCGACCGGTCACCCGGTCGCCGACATGGGGCTGTGGGATGGCTGGGCGGTCGCGCGCTCGCATGACATGGTCGAAACCTGGGCGGCGAACTATCGGCCCTTGGGCCGGGCAGACCTCGACGAGGACGAGCTTCGGCGGCGTCATTCCCAGTGGACAAGCCGTCTCCAGGAGCAAAGCTGACAGCCACCAGAACGGGACGCCTACCCCATCGCCTTCATCGTGTGGAGCGAGGCAGGCGTGCCCGGAACGACGAACCCCGGGACCTCGTGCGGCGCGGCGAGTATCGCAGCGGCGAGCACGACCAGGACGCCAGCGGTCGCCAACCTTGCGCCGCGCCCCCAGGGTCCGACCTTCTCGAGCGCCACGAGCACGGCGATCAACCCCATCCAGGTGAGGCTCATCACACCGAGCGCGAACAGCGCGGCCATCAGGGCCCACGAGGATCCGAGACACCATCCGCCGCTGCGCAGACCCATCACGAGCGCCCCTGACCGGGTGTTCTGCCACGAGGCGTCCGGGAATCGCAGGGGGCTGCGACACCTCGAGAGGGACGCGCGCTTGAGCGGCGTCAGCTGGTAGAGCGAGGCGAGGGCCAGGACGCCCGCCGCAAGCCAACGGCCGCCGCTGTGCCAGGCCAGCGAGCCGGCGATCAGGCTCTTTCCAAGCTCGAACAGGCCGTAGGCCCCGATGCCTACGACGCTCCAGACGAGCAGATAGCCGCCGGCGAACAGGAGAACCCGGCTGAGCTCGCGTCGGACCAACGCCGCGAAGGCGGCTGCCGTCGGCGCGAGCGACGGCAACATCATCGCCGCCATCATCGTCGCCCACACGCCCGTGAACCAGCCTACGGAACCGAGGGCGGTCCCCGGTCCTGTGTCCATCCCCGCCATCCGGTCTGCCGTGGACCACCACGCCAACCCCGCCGCAGCGAGCAGCGCGGCGACCATCCCGAGCTCCGTGCGCATGGCCGTCAACGGCGAGAGAGTGACCGCGCCCACCCCGGCGCCGCCCACCCCGCCGGTCACGCTCATCACCGCTCCGACTCCGCCGGAGGACTTGCTCATGGACCCTCCGCCCGGTGAGGTGGCCACCTCTCAACCTCCTTCGTATTCGTCGTGGCGACGCCACCACATCCCGCTCTCGTTGCGCCCGAGCGGCGCGCGGTCGAGCCACGAGTACATGCCCCAGAGGCCGTCCACGCCTCGTCCGTAGGCCGAGTAGGTGTGGAACACGACACCGTCCTCGAGGGCGAATGCGCTCATGCCCGGCCCCTCTTTCCTGAGGTCACGGGATCTGTGCCGGCACCCAAGGCGATCTCGATGAGGAAAGGACTCTCCTCCGACGGCCGGAAGTCAGCGGTGCGGAAGTTGTACTCGACGGCGCCCGACTGCCATTCCTGCTCGGTGTGCGTTACGTGAAAGTCGTGATTGAAGTCGCTCTCGAACGAGGACGCCCACGGGAATCTCCACCCCATCCGCCGCTTGTAGTCCTGCAGCTTTGCGAGCGGCGCCCGCGACACCGCTGTGAACGCGACGTCGTGATTGGTCAGGTGCACCACCGAACCGGAGAAACCGTCCGCGATCGCCGAGCAGGACGGACACCCGGCCGTGAAGTCGGGGCCGAACATGAAGTGGTAGACCAGCAGCTGCGAGCGCCCTTTGAAGAGGTCGACGAGGGACGCGATTCCCTCATCCGTCTCGAAGGAGTACTCCTTGTCGATCGGAACCCATGGCAGGTCCTGTCGCAGCCGAGCCAGCTCGTCGCCGCGCCGCGTCAGCTCCTTCTCGGCGTCGAGCAGCTCGAGCCGCGCCGAAAGCCACTCCTCACGAGTCCCGGTCCTGTGATCGGTCATTGCATTCTCCTTGTCGGTGTTAGAGATCGATTCCGGCTTCGGCCTGTACGGACTCGGCGAGCCGCTTGATCCGTGCCAGGCGCCTGTCCCACTGCGCGGCCACGCGAGCCATCGCTTCGGCGGCATCGTCCAGCCGCTCGGGCCGGACCGCGTAGCGCACTTCCCGGCCGCGCCGCCGGCCTGCCACGAGGCCGACACGGTCCAGCACGGCCAGGTGCTTGGCGACAGCCTGCCGGGTGACCGGCAGCTCCTGCGCGATCGTCGTGGTAGTCGCCTCGCCGTGCTCGAGCAGCGCGTCGAGCACACGCCGGCGCGTGGGGTCGGCCACCGCCGCCCACAGGGCGTCGTCCTCGGCGACCGCGGTAGCCATCAACGCGTCGCCTCGCCTGACTTGGAGGCCACGTAGTCAAGCAGTTCACCGAGATGCCTCTCCCAGCCGTGTTCGTGGTCTTCGAGGTACCGGGCCTTGCTCTGTTCGTCATGCGCCACGGCGCCGATGCCGCTCTCGAGGACCCTCAGCCGCGTCCCACCGGCCTCCTCGATGAGGCTGAACTCGACCAGTGCCGAGTTGCTCTCATCCGGTCCCGCGCCCTCCGGATAGTTCCAGCGAAAGGAGAAGCGGCGGAACGGCTCGGCCTCCACGACTCGAATCGGCACGATAGAGTCGTATTCCCGGTCTCGGCTGCGCCCTCCGGGCTTCCACGTGAGCGTGCCGTCCGCACCGGCGCGCCCCTCAACCTCCGCCTCGTCGCTGAACCAGCGGCTGATCTGCGCGGGCTCGGTTATCACGCCCCAGACAACCTCTGGGCTCGCCTCGATCAGGATCTCTCGTTCGACGCTGTCAGCGGCCACGCTGGCTCCTTTCGTTGATGCGCAACCGATGGTTGCGGGACGTGCGTCCTCAAGAATAGCAACCAGGGGTTGCGTGTCCCGCCCGGGGCTGCAAGGCCGGCACCCCAACCCGGGCCCGTTCGCGGGGCCAGGGGCAGATCGGTGGCCTGACGTAACATGGCTTTTGTGCAGCAACTGCACGATGTCATCGGTGTCGAGGTCAGCGGCGAGTACCGGCTGCGCCTGACCTTCGACGACGGAACAGTGGGCGAGGTCGACTTCACGGGGCGCGAGTGGCGGGGAGTCTTCGAGCCGTTGCGCGATCCCGATCACTTCGCGCGCGTGGCAGTGGACGC
>JBEKGK010000201.1:0-5953 GCA_050012835.1 Solirubrobacteraceae bacterium
CGTCGGCGCGCACGCCGGCGTTGTTGACCAGCACCAGCACGCGCCCGAAGCGCTGCTCGAGCGCGTCGAACATGCGCTCGAGCTCCTCCGGCACGGTCACGTCCGCGCGCACCGCCAGCGCCTGTCCGCCGCCATCCTCGATGCGCGCGACCGTCTCGCCGGCGGCGTCCTCGCCCTGGCGGAAGTTGACCCCCACCGGCCAGCCGTCGGCGGCCAGCGCGCATGCGATCGCCGCGCCGATGCCGCGCGAGCCGCCGGTCACCAACGCGCAACCATCGCGCTCGCCGGGCGCGCTCACGCCTCGCCCCAGATCGGCACCGTCGGCGATGACTCAGGCGACACCACTGGTCTCCCTGTCGGGCGACGCGGACGGCTTGGCGAGGTCCAGGACGCTGGCGTCGGGCAGGTTGCGCGCCACCAGCTTTGCGAGGACCGTGCCCGGGCCGAAGTCGACGAACGTGTCCGCGCCGAGCGCGGCGAGCGCGAGCATCGTCGCGCGCCAGCGCACGGGCGTGACGATCGCCGCCGCCAGCTCGGCGCGCACGTCCTCGAAGGGCCGTCCGCTCGTACCGGAGATCACGGGCATCGCGGGCGCGGCGAGCTCAACCTGATCGAGCTCCGCGCGAAACGGCTCGACCGCGGCGGCCATCGACGGGGAGTGAAACGCACCCGTGACGTCGAGCAGGATCGCGCGCACTCGCTGCTCGCGCGCGGCGCTGGAGGCCGCGCGCAGCCGCTCGGTCGGCCCGGCGAGCACCACCTGGCCCGGCGCGTTGTCGTTGGCCAGCACCAACTCGTGCTGCTCGGCCAGGGTCGCGACCTGCTCCTCGGTGCCACCGAGCACCGCCAGCATCCCCTCCTCGCGCCCGCTCGACGCCGCCGCCATCAGCTCGCCGCGGCGCACCGCGAGGCGCAGGCCGGCTGCCGGCTCGAGCGCGCCGGCGGCGACCAGCGCGCTCAGCTCGCCGAGCGAGTGGCCCGCGAGCGCAACCGGACGCAGGAACGCCGGACGCTGCTTCCAGCCGGCGATGCTCGCACAGAAGATCGCCGGCTGGGCGAAGCGGGTGCTCTCGCCCACGCGCGCGAACGGGTCCTCGCCGACGAGCTCCACGCACTCAGCCAGCAGACGCGGGACGACGCGCGCGACCTCCTCGCGCAGAGCGCTCGCCTGGCTCCCCTGCCCCGGGAACAGACCCGCTATGACATCTGTAGACATTCACTAGAGAACTAGTCCTTCGTTGCCGTCGGTTACCCCCAACCGCGCACGAACCGCCCAAATGGGGGGTGCTACCGGTGCAGGCCGAGGCGCTGCGCGCGCTGCACCGCGTCCGCGCGGTTGCGCGCCCCCAGCTTGCGATAGAGGGTGCTCGTGTGCTCCTTGACGGTATGCGGCGAGAGAAACAGAGCCGCGGCGATCTCGCGGTTGGTGGCGCCTCCGGCGATCAGGCCGAGGATTTCGCTCTCGCGGTCGGTCAGCGTCGGCGTCGGGCGGCCCGTGTCCCTGAACACCTCCTGGCCGTCGCCGACCATGCGCACCAGCTTGGCGATCTCGGGGGCGGGCCAGTCCTTGGAGATGAAGCCCGCGGCGCCCGCGGCGCGCGCGGCGCGCGGGGAGATGCCGCCGGCCCCGGACATCAGCAGCACGCGTGGAGCCGGTGCCTCGGCGCGCAGGCGCTCGCAGATCTCCGGACCGGACTCGCTGCCCAGGAACAGGTCGACGAGCGCGACGTGCGGCTCATAGCGCCGGCACACCGCGATCGCTTCGGCGCCGGTGCGCGCGCTCAGGCAGCGCTCCACCCACGGCATCTGGCCGAGCATCAGCCGGAAGCCCCAGTGCACGACGTCGTGGTCGTCGACGACGAGCACGCGCAGGCGCTTGCGGATCTCCTCCGCGGACGCGCTCACTGGCCGGTCGGCACCACGAGGCGCACCTGCCACACCCCCGGCTCCGACTCTCCGTACTCGAGCACGCCGTCGTGCTGGAGCGCCTCGAGCGTGGCCAGGCGCAGGCCGACGCCCCCCGGCCGGCCCGTGTGCGGCGCCGCCCCGTCGCCGCGCGCGGGCGCTCCGTCGTTGCGCACCTCGAGCACGAACGCGCCGCCATCGCCACGCAGCGAGACGTTCACCGTGCTCGCGCGCGCGTGCTTGTGCGCGTTGCGCATCGCCTCGACCAGGATCGACTGGGCAAGCGCCTCGAGGCTGCCCGGCACCTCCCCGGCGCTGCCCTCGAGGACTATCTCCAGGTCTGGGTACAGCGCGCGAACCCGTTCGAGCTCTTCCGCGAACGTGACGGTCGTCGGACGCGAGGCGTGCCCGAGCGGGCGCTTGAGCGCGGTGCGCAGGTCGGCGAGCGCCGTCTGCACCTCGGCGGCGCAGCGCCGCTGGCTGTCGGCGTCCAGGGGCTCCTCGCGCGAGAGCGCGAGCGAGATACCGAACAGCCGCTGCACGACCCCCTCGTGAATCTCACGCGCCAGGTCGATCCGCTGCTGGAGCTGGCGGCTCTGCTCGTCGTAGGCGGTGACCTCGCGCGCGACCGAGGCCATCGCGATCGCCTTGCCGAGCGTCCCCAGCAGGTGGCGCTCGTCCTCGTCCATCTCCGGCACGCCCGCTTCACGCTCGGAGAGCACGACACCCACGAAGCGGCCCGCCGCGGCCATCGGCGTGCATACGATGCGTACGCCCGCGAGCAGCTCGCGCACGGCCGGCGGCACCTTGAAGTCCTCCGCGCCGAGCACCTCCAGGACGCGATCCTCTTCCAGCGCCCGCCGCGCCACCGGCACCGAGTCGATCGTCACGAACACGTCCGCGAACAGGTCCAGCTCGATGCCGTGCGCCCCGACCGCGCGCACGCGCCGCCGGGCGCTGTCGTAGCGCGCGAGAACCGCGCGCTTCATCGAGGCCAGCCGGCAGATCGCCTCGCACAGGCTGCTGAAGAAGGCGTCCGGCGGCGAGCCCTCACCGACGCCCGAGAGCAGGTCGGACATCACCTCCAGCACCTCGATGTGGCCGGCGCGCGCGCTGCCGGCGCCGGCGCCCCCGCGGCGCTCGGCTCCGCCGGCGGCCACGGGCCCCGAGCTGAGCGGTGTCGCGCCTAGCATCTGTGCATCTTCGCAACTTCTTAGTGCCCCGACGTGTCCACCACTTAGCATTGCGCCCGCCGAACCTCTCGCCCGATGCCTCGCCCGGCCCCACCCAACGACCCCGCGCCAGCTCGCGCAGGAGACCCGATGCCAAGTGACCACGATGACACGACTGCGTAGCCTGCTGATCGGCGGCGCGGCGCTCGTGGTCCTCGCGAGCGCCACCACGCTCGCGCTGGCCTCTAGGCGAATCACCGCCGAGCAGGCCGCATACAGCGCGCCAAGCGCGGGGCGCTGCACGCCCACGACGCTCAACGGCTCCGCGGTGCTGCCCGGGACGGGCCTTGCCGTCTCGCCGCTGCCGGATTCCTTCGACGCCTCGACGGAGACGCAGATAAGCCTGCTCGGCGCGCCGCCGAGCCTGCTCGGCGCCGTGCACGTCAGCGGCTCGCAGACCGGCTCGCACGATGGGCGTCTGATCGCCTACTCGCAGGGCGACGGCGCCAGCTTCGTGACCCCCAGGCCGTTTGCCCCAGGCGAGACCGTGACCGTGCACGGGAGGGTCAAGGTCGGCTCGAGGACGCAGCCGTTCGCCTACCACTTCGTGATCGCCCACCAGGATCCCGTGGACTACGCGGCCGCTGCCGCCCTGCCGCAGGACTTCAACGAGATGCAGCACTTCCACTCGCGCCCGGAACTGGAGCCGCCCTTGCTCGAGGTGTCCGCGCGCTCCTCCCAGGCGGCTCCGGGCGACCTGTTCGCAGCGCCGTACAACGGTCCCGGCCCCGGCGGACCGATGATCTTCGAAGAATCCGGCAACCTCGTGTGGTTCCACCAGCTGCCGGCGGGGCTGTTCGCGACCAACCTGCAGGTGCAGCAGCTCGGCGGCCAGCCGGTGCTGAGCTGGTGGCAGGGTCGCATCCCGCCGCAGGGCTTCGGCCAGGGCGAAGAGATCCTCGAGAACAGCTCCTACAGGGAAATCGGCCGCGTGCACGCGGGCAACGGCTATCTGGCCGACCTGCACGAATTCCACATCACCCCGCAGGGCACCGCGGTGCTGACCGTGTTCGACCCGATCGACTGCGATCTCTCAGCGCTGGGCGGGCCGAGCGGAGGCGCGGTGACCGGCTCGAGCTTCCAGGAAATCGACCTCAAGACCGGGCTCGTGCGCCGGGAATGGAACAGCCTCGACCACATCGGCCTTGGTGACTCCTACGCGGCGGTCACCAGCTCGAGCGCGATCTGGCCGTTCGACTACTTCCATCTCAACTCGGTCGACCAGCTGGCCGACGGGAATACGCTGATCTCGGCCCGCAACACCTCGGCGCTGTACGAACTGGACACGCTCACCGGCCAGGTGGTCGCGACGATCGGGGGCAAGCACTCGACCATCAAGCTCACCGCCGGAGCCGCCACCGCCTACCAACATGACGCGATCGCGTTGCCCAACGGAACGATCAGCGTGTTCGACAACGGCGGGGTGCCGAAGGTCCACGCACAGTCGCGCGGGCTCGTGCTGGCCGTCAACACGCAGACGAAGACGGACAGCGTGGTGACTGAATACGACCATCACACGCCCCCGTTGACGGCGGGCAGCCAGGGGAACGTGCAGACGCTGGAAGACGGCAACGTGTTCATCGGCTGGGGCGCGGAGCCCTACTTCTCCGAATTCAGCGCCAGCGGCCAGCTGCTGTACGACGCGCACATGCACGGCACCTACCAGTCCTACCGCAGCTACCGCTTCCCGTGGACGGGCGCGCCGAGCGAACCGCCGGCGATCGCCGCCGCACCAGCGGGCTCCCAGCTGATCGTCTACGCGAGCTGGAACGGCGACACCCGCACCGCCAGCTGGCAGGTGCTCGCCGGGCCCAGCGCGGGGCAGCTCACGCCTGTGGCCAGCGCCGCGCGCGCCGGATTCGAGACGGCGATCACCGCCCCCGTCGCGGAGGGCTTCGTGGCGGTGCAGGCGCTGGGCGCGGCGGGCGAAGTGCTCGGAACCTCGCGCACGATCACCGGCTGAGAGGCCGCGCAGCCCGCGCACACCGCTGCGCGGGAATCGGCACGGTGCGCCAGCACGTCACCGCCGACCAGGAGCGCAAATGGTCTGCCAAAGGCCCATTTCTCCGCTCCCAGACTCGGATCTCGGCGCGTTGACTCTTTGAGACAGATTCGGATTGAAGTCTCATCTCACGATTACACTGTGCGCACAGTTTGATAATCTCGACTTTACCTTCGAGTCAAGTGGGAGGGTCTCTCTGGGATGGCGACTCGCAATGTCAGACAAGTGCCGCCGACAGGCGACGGGGCCTCGTCGAGTGCCGGCAACGGCGCCTCGGCGGCGCCTGAGGAGCGCCCCGATCGCTATCGGCCGCTGCCCACAGGCACGCACGGCCTCGATCCGGAGCTCGTCAAGCGCGACCAGCGCGAGCGCCTGCAGAAGGCGATGATCGAGCTGATCGCCACCAAGGGATACCCGGCCGTGCGCATCGTCGACCTCGCCAAGCTCGCGCACGTCTCGCAGCCGACCTTCTACAGCCTCTTCGCCGACAAGGAAGACCTGTTCCTCAGCGCCTACGACGCGGTCGCGGGACGCACAGCCGAGGTGGTCATGAACGCCTACGACGTGGACCGCCCCCACGAGCAGCGCCTGATCGTGGCGATGCGTGCGTGGGCCGAGCTGGCGGCCGCCGAGCCCGAGGCGACGTCGCTGTTCGTGCTCGGGGCCTTCGGCGCAGGCGCCAGCGTGCTCGAACGGCGCAGGCGCTTGCTCGAGGAGCTCGAGCGCAGCATCTACGCGAGCCGGGATGGAGCTCAGGCCGCGGAGTCGGACTCGGCGGACCTGACCGTCAAGTTGATCATCGGAGGCATCCGCG
>JBEKGK010000202.1:0-5878 GCA_050012835.1 Solirubrobacteraceae bacterium
AAGACCTCGCCCACCCCCAAGCCGTCGCCCACCGCCAAGCCGTCGCCCACGCCGTCGCCGATGTTCGAGGCGCCGCCGACGTCCTTCGCGGCGGTTGGTGCGGACGGCGCTGCCCACGCGACGGTTGGCAGCAGGCCGCTGGCGAGCACCGGCTCGCGCGTGCGCCCGAGCACGAACACGCCCGTGCCGTACGTCGCCTTGAGCTCGCCTGCGCGCACCGCGCCGGAGCCGGCGAGCGCGGCCTGCTGGTCGACGAGCTGCGCGGCGAGCGGGATCGGCACTGGCCAGCGCTCGTGGCGCAGCTCGCCCAGCATGCCGAAGCTCGGGCCGACGAGCGGCAGCCACTCGCGCCGCACCCCGAACGTCGCCAGCAGCTGCTCGTCCCAGTCGCGCCCCCCGGCGGCGAGCAGCTGCGTGCGGGACGCGGTCGAGAGGTCGGTGGCGAAGCGTCCGCCGAGGCGGTCGACCAGGAAGGCGTCGACGGTTCCCATCCGCAGCGTGCCGGCGTCGCGCGCGCCTTGAACCGCGTCGTCGTTGGCGAGCAGCCATGCGAGCTTGCCGGAGGAGAAGTAGGGATCGAGCGGCAGGCCCGAGCGCTCCACCACGCGAGCACCGCCTCCGGCGGCGCCCTCGATCTCGGCGAGCAGCGACTGCTGGCGCTTGTCCTGCCACACGATCACCGGCGTCAGCGCACGGCCGCTGTGCGCATCCCACGCGAGCACGGACTCGCCCTGATGGTCGAGCCCCGCCCCAAGGATCTTGCGATCTCCGGCGTGTTCGAGCACCTCCGCGACCGCCTCGACGACCGCCTGCACGATCAGCTCGGGGTCCTGCTCGACCCACCCCGGCTGGGGGTGCGTGACGGGCACCGGCCTGCGCGCCTCGGCCACGGCGCGCAGCTCGATGTCAAACAGCGCGGCCTTGACGGCGGTGGTGCCCTCGTCAACGCCGAGCAGCAGCCCCGAGCTCACGGAGTCTCCGGAGCGCCGGCCAGCCCGGATCGCGCCGCCGACGCTTGGCTGTGTCGCGCGGCGCGCTCCCACCAGGTCTCGGGCGTGCTCGGTCCGTCGTCTGGCCGCGCGGGCCTGCCCGCACTCGCCGGCGACGACGCCGCCGGCAGCGCCCGCACCGGCCCGGGTGCGATCGCGCCGTCGTCGGTGAGCATCGCGACGACGTGCTCGCCGATCGCAAGCGACGCGGACAGCCCGGTGGAGCGGATCGCCGCGACGTGGATCAGCCGGGGGAGCGTGCGTGAGCGCTCGATCACGTAGTTGGCGCCCCTACCGGCGGGGCGCAGGCCGGCGTATGCGGCGCTCGGTGCCAACCCCTCGAGCGCGGGATACATCCGCTGGGCCTTCGCCAGGATCAGCTCGGCGGCGTCCGCCTCGACCGACCAGTCGCGCTTGTCCTCGCGCTCGCGCGCGGTCGGCCCGGCGATCACCGCGCGGCGATCGAGTGTCGGGAACACGAGCACGCCCTTGCCCATCGCCGAGGGCACCGGCAGCAGGATCTGCTCGAGCCGAGGGTCCTGCGGCGCCGGGAAGACGAGGAACTCGCCCTTGCGCGGATAGATCTGCAGCAGGTCCTCCCCCGTGCTGCGCGCGATCTCGTCCGCGTAGAGCCCGGCGCAGTTGACGGCCGCGTCCACACGCAGTCGCTCGCCAGTCTCGAGCTCGACTGCCAAGCCGTCGCCGGCGGGGTCGTGGCCCGGGCCGCCACCCGGCGGGCCGTCCGCTGAGATGTCCTCGCCGGCCGCACTCGCCAGCCCGGTTACCCGGGCGCCCAGCCTGACGGTCGCGCCGCCCGCCTGTGCGGCGCTCGCGAGCGCGCGCACGAACGCCGCGGGATCGCTGATCGACTCACCCGGAACCGTCAGCGAGCCGTTCTCGTCGAGCCGGACCTCGACGCCGTTGACGCGCGCGTTCTCCGCCAGCCGCGCGACCGCTGCGCGCTCGTCGACGCCGCTCGGCGTCAGCCGCGCGCCGCAGCGCCACACGGTCACGCCCAGCTCCTCCAGCAGCTCCTCGCGCATCGCCGCCGCGCGCAGGATCAGCCGCGTCTCGAGCTCGCCGGGCGTGGAGTCGAAGCCGGTGTGCAGGACGCCCGAGTTGGCGCCGCTCGCGCCCAGCGCAAGGTCGGCCTCGGCCTCCAGCAGCACCGCCGCGACTCCGCGCCGCGCGAGCGCGTGTGCGACGGCACACCCGACCACGCCGCCGCCGATGACAGCGACCTGTGTGTCGGAGGCGGCCATGAGCGCAAGGCACTCTACGCGCTGGCGAGCGGCGGGCCGAGCCCCCGCTAGGAGCCCGTGGGTCCGAAGCGGGCGTACAGCTCCGGCAGCAGCGCGGCGAGGTTCGCGTACTCCTCCGCGCAGTGCGTCGCCAGCGCGTGCGGCAGGCGTGCCGGCAGCGCGGCGCGGCGCACGCGGCCGTTGTTGAGCAGGCGCTCGCCGAGCGCGCCGGCGGGGCCATAGGGGCGCATCGCGGCGCCCAGCCAGAAGCGGCTGCGCAGGACCACGCCGTCGCCCTCGCGCAGGAACACGTGGTACATCGGCGTGTGGCGCACGTGACGGCGATCGTCACCGACATATCCGCACACGATCGTCGCGACGCGCGCGTCCTCGAGCGCGTCGCTGGAGAAGCCCATCTCGCTCGGCCGGCGAAACTCGATGCGCGCATGCACGACGCCGATGCTGACGTCCTCGACGGGGTGGTGCACCGCCCCCCAATATGCCTTGGCGCCGCGGTGCGCGGGCGGCTGCAGCGAGTTGGCGCGATGCGCCGCGGGGTGCCACACGCGGTAGCGCATCGAATCTCGCGGGTGCCAGTCAAACCACCAGTCCACCATCTCGCCGCTCACCGCCGGCATCGCCGTGCGCACCGCCACGTGGCCCACGCCGTCGGGCAGCGTGCACCAGCCGGTCTCGACCTGCAGCGGCGCGGGATCGAGCAGACGCTCAACGTCGGCAAGCGCGAGCGCGTCAGCCGGGTCGATCGGTCCGCGCGCGATCGCCTCGAGCACCTCCGCCGAAGGCGGCGCGAGCGGGCGCTCCAGATACTCGCTCAGCTCGCTTGAGCCCGGCCCGTCCTGCTGGCGCCCGTTCATCGTGTCGGCGCAGCGGGTGGCGTTGGCGGCGCGGGTGACGTGGGCGCCGGCCGGCCCATCCATGGGTGAAAGCGCTCGTGCGGGTCGTGCGCCGCTCGCAGCTCGTCCAGGCGGCGCATGTGCTCGTCGCTGATGAAGCGCGCCGGTCGCTGCCCGAGGTTCTCGTCCGCGAGCTGGATGCCGCTGGCGAGCTGCTCCATCTCGCGCATCCGATCCGTCACCCACGCGACGTTGGCGTCGTCCTCTGCCGGGTCCTGCCACACGCCGTACAGCGCGATGTAGGTGTCGTCCTCGACGCTGTAGGCCATGTCGGGTCGCTCCGGCGCCGGGCTTGCGCCCGGCCCCCAGTTCATCCACAGCATGTGCGACGGCGCGCCCGGCATCGTCTCGGCGATGCGGCGCAGGCCCGGGAGCAGCTCCTCGATCGGCGCGTGCGTCCACATGTTGTCGGCCGAGTAGCGGTGCTCGTCCGGGTAGGCCGCGTGCACCCCCGCGTACAGGTCCGCGAGCTCGACCGCGACGTACGGCTGCGCGACCTTCGCGCGCTCGAGCACCGGGCAGCTCTCCAGCAGCGCCAGCGCGTCGCGCGCGTGCTGCTCGTCGCGCTCGAGCACCGGGCCGGTGACCGCGATCTCCAGCTCGCCGCCGTCGGTGCGGTGCACGATCAGCATCAGCTCCATCGTGCGCGGGATCTGCGGGCCGATCGCGTGAGCCCAGCGGAAGACCTCCTCGAGCATGTCCGCCGGATACAGGTACACGCCGTTGGCCACCACGCGCGGCCCGCGCTGCAGGCGCAGGTGAAAGCGCGTAACCACCCCGAAGAAGCCGGGCCCGGCGCCGCGCGCCGCCCACAGCAGCTCGGCGTTCTGTCCGCGGTCGGCGCGCACGAGCTCGCCGCCTGCGGTGACCACGTCGATCGCCTCGACGCTCATGCACGCCGGCCCGTGCACGCGCCCGTTCCATCCGTAGCCGCCCTGCAGCAGATAGCCGCCGAGCGCCACGCCCACGCAGTGTCCGGCCGGGAAAAACAGATCTTCGCCGCCGAGCGCCGCAAGCAGCTCGTCGCCTCGGCAGCCAGGCTCCACGGCCGCGGTCATCGCGCCGCGGTCCACGCTGGCCGCTCGCAGACGCGACAGGTCGAGCAGCATGCCGCCATCACGCACGTGGTTGCCCGCCCAGCTGTGCCCGCCAGAGCGCACGCCGATCTTCATATCCATCTCGATCGCGCCACGGACCGCGCGGACCACGTCCGCCTCGCTGTGCGCGATGGCGATCACCTCCGGAAAGCGCTCCGGCGCGCGCGCGTTCCAGACCGCGCCCCGCCGCGCCTGCTCGTAGCCGGCCTCGCCTCGCCTGAACAGCTGTCCCTCGTATGCCTCGTCCATGATGGTTCCGCAATGCAGGATATCCTTTCCGTGATGCAGAACGCAAGTCAGCATGATCGTGCACCGTCTACGCATCGCCGCGAGGGCGTGCAGGCGATCGCGCGAGCCGGGCTCCTGCTGCGCGCCCTGGAGCGCCACCCCGACGGCTTGGCGCTCGGCGAGCTCTCGGTGGCCGCCGGGCTGCCCAAGTCGACGGTTCACAGGCTGGTGGCAGCGCTCGCCGCCGAGGACCTCGTGAGCGCCCGTCCCGGCGCCAGGATCGTGCTCGGCTCTGGCCTCGCGCGCCTCGGCGCCGCCACCGCCCGGAGCCTGCCGGAGGAGCTTCGCCCGGTGCTGGAGCGACTGCGCCAGCAGGTCGACGAGACGGTCGACCTGGCGGTGCTCGACGGTGACGCCATGCGGTTCGTCGACCAGCTCCCCGCCGGGCACCGCCTGCGGGCGGTGTCGGCTGTGGGCGTGCGCTTCCCGCTGCACTGCACCGCCAACGGCAAGGCGCTGCTGGCGGCGATGCCCGCGCGCGATGCGCTCGCGCTGCTGCCCGCGCGCCTGCCGCGGACGACCCCCAACACGATCGCCTCGCGGTCGGCCCTGCTCGAGGAGCTCGAGCGGATCCGCCGACGCGGCGTGGCGTTCGACCGCGAGGAGCATACGCAGGGGATCTGCGCCGTCGGCGCCGCCGTCACCGACGACGCCGGCCCGGTCGCAGCGATCTCGGTGCCAGTGCCCACGCCGCGCTTCGCCGGCAACGAGAAGCGCTATGCCGCCGAGGTCAAGCTGGCCGCGCAGGAGGCCTCGCGCCTGCTGCGCAGCTCGCACCATTACGCGTAGAGTCCCGCGCGTGGCGCGCTACGAGCTCAGCGGCAAGGTCGCCCTGGTAACCGGCGGCGCCCGGGGGATCGGCTTTGCGACGGCACGGGCGCTCGTCGCGCGCGGCGCGTCCGTCGTGATCGTCGACCTGGATGCCGATGCGGTGGCCGGCGCGGCCGCGCAGCTGCACGACACCAGGGCGGTCGGCCTCGCCGCGGACGTCACCGACCGCGGCGCGATGCAGCGCGCGGTCGCCGTCGCGGTCGAGCGCTTCGGCGGGCTCGACGTGGTCGTCGCCAACGCCGGCATCGCCGCGCGCGTGGCCACCTTCCGCGCGTACGCCACAGAGACGTTCGAGCGCGTGCTCGACGTCAACCTGATGGGCGTCTACCGCACGGTCGACGCGGCGCTGCCGGAGATCGTCCGCCGGCGCGGGCACGTCGTCGTCATCTCCTCGATCTACGCGTTCATGAACGGCATCGGCGAGGTCCCGTACGCGATGAGCAAGGCGGCCGTCGAGCAGTTCGGCCGCGCCCTGCGGGTGGAGCTGGTGCAGCACGGCGCCAGCGCCAGCGTCGCGT
>JBEKGK010000203.1:0-5728 GCA_050012835.1 Solirubrobacteraceae bacterium
CGATGCGCAGGAAGCGACGCCGCCGGGCATGGGCAGGGTCCGCCTGTTCGCGCACCCCGGCAACCCCGACGCGCGCGCGGCCGCCGCCGCCAGCGCGGCCAGGAAGGTCAAGAGCACCAGCGCCGGCCAGCGCCTGCCGCTGCGCAGCGGCTCGGTCGTCGCATCCGGCACGGTGCTCGGCCGCGTGCGCGTGCCGCCCGGTAGCCAGGACGGGCACCTGCGCTTTGCGATCCGCCCCGCCGGCGACACCGAAACGGTGAACCCCGGCCCGGTCCTGGCCAACTGGGCGCAACTGCAGAGCGCGCTGCACCCGCAGGGCGCGAAGGCCGCGAACGCGCTGCTGGGGGCGACCGCGAGCGACGTCTTCCTGCTCTCCAAGGCACAGCTCGAGCGCGCGGTGCTCGCAGAACCGGGGATCACGCTCGATGCGTGCTCGCGCCATGAAGTCGCCTCGGGCATGGTCGACAGGCGCGTGCTGGCGGTGCTCGCGTTCCTTTCGCGCAGCGGGCTGGAGCCGACCGTCAGCGGAGTGCGCTGCGCTCAGCGTCAGTACGCGCCCGCCGGCGTGTCCTCCGCCACCAATGCACGTGACGAACTGGACATCTCCGCCATCAACGGCACCGCGATCGCCGGCCACCAGGGGCCGGAAACGATCACCGACCTGACGATCCGCGCGCTGCTGACGCTTCCGGCGGAGTTCGTGCCGCACGAGATCAACAGCCTGATGCGCTTCCCCGGCTCCCCCAACACCCACGCGTCGCGAGCGTATGCGAATCGCATTCACCTGGAGTTCCGCCCGGCGCTGGCCACGCCGACGCTGAACGCTGCCGCGGCCGGCACCGTCGCGCACTCCGCCGGCTCCGGCCGCACCGCGCCACCGCCGCTGGTCACCACCAGCGCCCTGAGCGCCGCGCAGTGGAACCAGCTGATGGAGCGCGTGGCGGCACTGCCGACGCCAACCATCAAGACCAAGCCGAGCTCCGCCGCAGTCCCCGACCCGAAGCGTCCGTAGGCCGATCGGGCGGCCCTCGCCGGGGCCGCCGGAATGACCCTCCGGACCGCGCCTGTGGCGCGGTCCGGGAGGCTCGCCGCTCTCAGGGGCCGATTCGCAGGCTGCTAGCCGGTGCTGGATGGGGGCGATTCACCTGATCCGGCACCTGGACGCGCACCGAACGCGCCCCGCAGGTTGCTGCGGCACTTGGTCTCCGCGGTCGCGAACTGGGCGGTGGTCGTGTTGATGCCCTTGGTGTTGAAGATCGCGCCTTTGCCCGACGTATTGGGTTCGCCGATCTTGATGCCGTTTTCGCGCATGCACGCCGCGAACTTGGCGAGCGCTTTCTTCGCTTCCGGGGTACTGAGGCGTGATTTGACGCCGCCGAAGCCGCCGCGCCGGAGGCCGCCGCCGCACTTCTTCAAGACGGCTTCGTACTGTGCTTTGGTCACGCCCTTGGGCAGCGCGGGACCGTTGGCGCCGCCGAGGAGGCCACCCGCCCCGGGTGATGGCGCTTGACCCGGCGTGCGGCTGGGCAGCGTGATGCCGTTCTTCTTCAGGCATTCGCGCAGCGCCAGGAAGCGACCTGCGGGGAAGCGACCTTTGCTCGTGGTGCCCGTGGTCGGTGTGGTGGCGCTCGCGCTCGTGGCCGCGGTCGTGGTCTTGGTGGTGCTCGAGGAGCCTCCGCATGCCGCCAGAACGAGGCTGGCGAGCACGAGGACCAGCGCCGCTGTCGCGGGTCTACTGCTCTTGCTGTGGATGTGAGGCATTGACTTCCTTTGTTGGTGATCTAGGTGTGATTCGTGCCCGCCTGGCAGCGCTGTCATCGGCTTGACTCTAGCCGCCGCCGAAGAGCGAGGGTTCGCCGCCGCTGCTGCTGCCTGCGCCACTTCTGCTGGCGCCCGTCCCAGCGGACGAGCCACCGAACAGCGCCGCCAGGCCGCCACCGCTCGAGCCGACGCTGATCGATTCGGCGCTGACGGCGCCGTTGGAGCCGGTGGCGCCCGTGATGGTCACGGTTTCGCCAGGGTGGATGCCCTTGACGCTCGCTTTGACGGTCTTGGTGACGCTCGTTCCCGCCGAGGTGGTGACCTTGATCGTGTTGCCTTCGGCGTTGGTCACGTACAGCGTGCTGCCGGCAAGGTATGCGACGGTCCCCGCGGTCGGCCGAGCGAAGCCAGCGGCCGAGCTCGACGATCCACCTGTGGAGGTGGAGCTCGTGCCGGTACCCGTGCCTCCGCGCAGCGCGCGGAAGCGCGAGGCGAGGCTCGCCGCTGCCGAGCCGGTGGACGAGCTCGATGAGGTTTCGCCCTTCTCGATCAGCACGCCGCCGATGAACCCGCAGGCGGCCAGCAACACGCCGAGCAACGCGAAAAGGATGGGATTCCCGCCCGCCCTCGCGCCCGCCCCGAGCAGGCGCCGGCGCGGCCGGCGGGGCAGCTCCTCGGACTCCTGGAGCCAATCGTCCTGAGCTTCGAGCGGCTCCTCGTGGGACATGACGGGCTGTTGGTCGGGCATCGCGGTCTCCTGGTGGGGGGAAGTTGGGTCACTCAAAGCGCAGCGCTTCGATCGGTCGCAGGCGGGCGGCGCGGGCCGCCGGATAGGTGCCGAAGAACAGGCCGGAGGCCAGCGCGGCGCCGAAGGCGAGGAAGATCGAGTAGGTGGCGATTTCGGGGTGCACGCCGGCGATCTCGAACTGGCTGCCGATCACGCCGACGGCCACTCCGCTGATGCCGCCGAACAGCGACACGAGCACGGCCTCGGTGAGGAACTGCGTGAGGATGTCGCCGCGCCTGGCGCCGACCGCCTTGCGGATGCCGATCTCGCGTGTGCGCTCGGTGACGGACACGAGCATGATGTTCATCACGCCGATCCCGCCGACGAGCAGCGAGATCGCAGCGACCTCCCCCAGCAGCGTCGTGAACACGCTGCTGGTCGAGCTGGAGGTTTCCAGCAGCGAGCCCTGGTTGAGCACGCTGAAGCCCGGTTCGGAGGTGTCTTTGATTCTGTGGCGTTCCTCGAGGATCGTCGTGACCTCCGCTTCGGCGGCGTTGAGCGAGGATTCGGAGTTGGCCTGGACGGTGATCGAGTCGATCGGCCCGACGCCGGTGAGCGAGTCCTGCACGGTCGTGATCGGCGCCATCACGACGTCGTCCTCGTTGGTGGTGCCGTTGGTGCCCTTTTTGGCGAGCACGCCGACCACTTCGTAGTTGCTGCCGTTGACCTTCATGTTCTGCCCGACGGCGCTCTGCCCCGCGAACAGTTCCTGCACGACTTCCTGCCCGATCACCGCCACGCGCCTGTGCTTGCTGACGTCTTCGGCGGTGAACGAGGCGCCTTCGGCGATCTTGTAGGTGTGGGCCGTGAGGTAGGAGGGAGTGGTGCCGACGAACGAGGACGGTTCGAAGCTGGTGCCGCCGAACACGAGTTTCACGGCGCTGGCGTCGACGACGGGTGAGGCGCTCTTGACGTCCGGTGCGAGGCCGGGGCTCTGCAGCGCTTCGGCATCCTGCTTGGTCAGCGAGATGGTGGCCGCGGTGCTCGCCCGCGCGCCGAAGCGAAAGGCGCCGCTGGCCTGCACCACCAGCACGTTCGTGCCGAGGCTCTGGATCGTGGACTGCACGGCCTTGGAGGAGCCGTTGCCGACGGCGATCAGCACGATCACGGAGGCGACTCCGATCGTCATGCCGAGGATCGTCAGGCCGGAGCGCAGCTTGTTCGC
This sequence comes from Solirubrobacteraceae bacterium, assembly GCA_050012835.1. Taxonomy (GTDB): domain Bacteria; phylum Actinomycetota; class Thermoleophilia; order Solirubrobacterales; family Solirubrobacteraceae; genus Palsa-744. The sequence goes on from JBEKGK010000203.1 coordinate 3,714, forward strand.
GGTGATCCCGCTCCACGCGATGCGCAGCATCTCCGGGCCGATCACGGTTGCGCCTCCACGACGCCGGCCCGGTCGGGATGGTGGGCGGACTTCAAATCGTGCGGCGTGGGCGGAACGTCATGCACGCCGGCCAGACGCCGATCCTCGACGACCTCGCCGTCGCTGAGCCGGATGATCCGCTTTGTCTGTTCGGCGACGTCGGGCTCGTGGGTGATCAGCACGACGGTGCGGCCTTCCTCGTTCAGTCGCGCGAAGATCCGCAGCACGTCCTCGGTGGCGTGCGAGTCCAGGTTCCCGGTCGGCTCGTCGGCGAGGATCAGCGAGGGGTTGGTCACGATCGCCCGGGCGACGGCCACGCGCTGCTGCTGGCCTCCGGAGAGCTCCGAGGGCTGATGGTGCATGCGGTTGGCCATCCCGACCGAGCGCAGCGCTCGTTCGGCGCGCTTGCGGCGCTCGGCGCCTCGCAGGCCGGCATAGGCGAGCGGCAGCTCGACATTCACCAGCGCGCTCGTGCGCGCGACCAGGTTGAAGCTCTGGAAGACGAAGCCGATCTTGCGGTTGCGCAGGTCGGAGAGGTCGTCCTCGTCCATCTGGCCGACGTCGACGCCGTCGATCTCATAGTGGCCGCTGGTGGGTATGTCCAGGCAGCCGAGGATGTTCATCAGCGTGCTCTTGCCGCTGCCGGAGCTGCCCATGATCGCCACCAGATCGCCGGTGTCGATCCGCAACGAGACGTTGCGCAGCGCGCGCACATGGATCTGGCCGAGGTCGAAGACCTTTGTGACCTCGTGCACCTGGATGACCGGGTGCAGCGGAGCGCTCGCGTCCCGTCGCGCAGAGGCTTGCTCGGATGCCACGCGCTGCACCAGCGGCCGGCTGCGCGGCACGCGCGGGGGGGTCTGGGTGCGCGAGCGCGCAGGCCAGCGCATCAGCCGCCGCCCCTGAGGAACGCCCCGCCGCCGCCTGCGCCGCCGAGACCGCCGGCTCCGCCGAGCCCCCCGCCGCCGAGGCGGCTGCCGAGCCTGGAGACGAGGTTGGTGGCGCTCGAGCTGGTGGTGCTGGCCGCCGGCAGCACCACCGTTTCGCCTGCTTTCAGGCCGCTGAGGATGATCGTCGAGCTGTTGCCCGCCAGTCCCGTCACGACCCGTTGGCGCACCTGCTTGCCGGCGCGCTCGACCGTGACGGTGTCGGCGGTGATCGCGCTGGTGGGCACGTTGATGCCTTCGGCCTGCTTGACGACGACTTCCGCGGTCGCGCTCATCCCGAGCTTCAGGCCCGCGGCCAGCTGATCCAGCTGGAAGGTGACGTCGTAGCTGACCGCGCCGCTGCTGCTCGTGGAGAGCAGGGCGACTTCGCTGACGTGAGCCGCCAGTTTGCTGGCGCTGAGCGCTTCGACGGTCACCGTCGCGATCTGGCCATCTTTGACGTTGCCGATTTCGGATTCGCTCAAGGGCACCACCAGCTGCATCGTGCTGAGGTCGCTGAGGACCGCGAACGCGGAGCTGGAGGAGCTGGAGGAGGCGGCGGAGCTGGACGAGCTCGAGGCGCCGGTGGCGCCGCGGCCGCCTGCTCCGGTCGCGCCCGCGCCGGTCGCGCCCGAGCCCGATCCGCTGGAGGAGCTGCCGGCGCTCGCGGCCCGCGTCGTGCCGCTGCCGGACACCACTTCCCCGACCTGGCCGGAGAGTGAGACGATCGTGCCACTCTCCGGCGCATACAGCTTGGTGTCCTGCACCGCCTGTTCGTCGCTCTGCACGGTCAGCGTGTCGCTCTTGACGGCTGCTCTCGCGGACGCAAGGTTCGCTTCGCGTGTGGCCAGGCTGATCGTGGCTTTCGATGAAGACGAGCCGGAGCTTTCCTTGCTTTCGCGTTCGGGCGCGGTCGTCGTACTGGTGCTCGGCGCGGTGCTCGTCGGCGTGGTCGTCGTGGTCCTCGTCTTCCGGCTCGGCGACGTCGCGCTGGGGGTGGTCGTGGCGGGCGTGGTGCTCGTGGGCGTCGTGGTGGCGACGGGCGCCGTC
>JBEKGK010000204.1:0-5717 GCA_050012835.1 Solirubrobacteraceae bacterium
TCGGTGCTCAGCAGCATGTGAGTACCGGGTTTCAGGTCCAGCTCACGGCGTACAGCGGACGGCAAGACAAGTCGCCCGCGGTCGCCGACGGTAATGCGCCTCTCAGCGTGGGCCATGTCGTGAGTGTACCACGCTTGCGGAACGACCCACACAGCTCCGCGGCCCGACATACGGACGCGGGCGCCGCGCGCAGAGCCCTGCTCGGATTTAGCCCACTGGCACCTGTTAGTGGGCTAAAACCGCCGACAACCGCCGATATTCGCGGGCATGGCTCAGTTGGCCGAAGGGGCGAACTTGGCTCTACAGAGCCAAATGTGCAGCTAGTTCGAGTAATGCCGTTTGCGCTTCACACGCGAGAGGTCGCAGGTTCGAAACCCGCCGCGCCCATGAAATGCCTGCAAATCGGCACTTTTTATCGGCATAGCTCAGCCGAAGGGAAGATAGGCCTCGAAACGAGAGCTCTCCGGCTGGGCTACGGCAGCGGCGGGTCAGCCCAGTGGTCTCGTATAGCTCGCAAAATGCCTGCAATGGACTACTTTTGCTCCACGCGCACGCCGTGATCCGCCGTGGCATCCCGCTAGCAATACGGTCACGCATTTGGCGGCGCTTGACGGCATTTCAGGGTCTGTTCGGCAGTTTCCAAAACTCTTCCCGAAACCCGGCGAATATCGCGTCTCGATCGGGCCGTCGTGCCGCGTAAAACGCCCGCTGAAGCTTGGCCACCGGCTCGCCCTTCCGTCACGAGCCCGCTGCGCATCGGAGGTGTTCGACGGCGCTTGGCGCACGCCCGCAGAGCACCGCGGTCATCAGACAACGACTGTCGCGACGGCAGCGCCGGCCGAGTGCCGCTTCTCTTGGCTGTCTAGAGGGGCGCCCGGAGCCTCGTGCGCAGGTACAGCGCTGACTTCAGCGGTTCGAGAACCGCTCGAACTCAAGCCCGCGGCTGGTCAGGATCGCGTGGTCGACCTCGGCTGGCGTCCAGCTGCGGGTGTCGTGGACGGGGCGCACGAACAGCGGTGTCCCAGGATGGTGCGCCGCGTAGCGCTCCATCGACCGCCATCGACGCCCCTGTTTGGTGCGTCCGCGGTTGAGGCCGGCGGCCTGCGGAAACAGGTTGAGATCCAATCCCCCACCAGCTGCGTGGGCGATGAAATGCCCTCGATCACGATCCCGGCCCGACCAGAGCAACGGGTTCGGCAAGAACCCCGCGATTCGGGCTCGGTCGCGTCTGCGAGATGGAGATGCCGAGTGTCCCCAGACCGCGACCACCCGATCGTCCCCCTCGCCCTGCCGATCTCCGATCAGCGTGGGGCCGGCATCGAACAGGAAGGTCAGCTCGCCCTGGCTGATCTCAAGTATCTCGGTTTGCCAGTCGGTCGCCGCTTCGTAGCCGACTACCCAACGGTCGATCAGCGTGTCGCGGATGAATGTGTCCCAGGTCGCGCCCGTCACGGCGCGTTCGGCGGCGAGCAGTGCATAGTCGATGATCTTCTCCACATCGCGAGTATGACTCGCAGCGTCCGCTGCTGCGCGCCCGACAATCAGGGCCGGCATGTGACTCATGGCTGCTTGGACAGCGGTCCCATCGGCAGGTACCTGGCGCGCCGAGGCCTAGCCTATGCGCACTTGCCGACCAACTGGAGCAGAACGCCACCCGCGACGAGCACCTGCTCGAGCCGTCCAAGCCCGTCGACCGACGCTAGCATTGGCTTCATGACGGCGAAGGAGAAGCTGCGTGCGCGTGTGGAGAACCTGAGCGAACAGGAGGCTGAGGCCACCCTTGATTTCATCGCCTCGCGCGGACAGAGCTTCGGCGACTGGCTTGACGCTCGCCCCGAGGACGACGAGCCGCTGAGCGCCGAGGACCGGGCGGCGCTCGCTGACAGCGAGGCCGACATCGCCGCTGGGCACACTGTCTCCTACGAGCAGGTCAAGCAAGACCTCGGATCTCAAGCCGGGTGAGCGGCGGCCGAGCGCTGCGCTTCACGCGCAGCGCTGAGAGGGATATGCGCCGCCTTGATCCGCCAATCCGGAAGCGTGTTTTGGGTGCCCTTGATCGTCTCCTCGCCGACGATCGCTCGCTCGACGTTAGACGACTCACCGGTAGCGAGCACTTCCGTCTGCGGGTCGGCGACTGGCGCGTGATCTTCGACTACGACCGTGAGGCGGAGACCCTGCGTATACGGCGCGTGCTTCCGCGCGGCCGAGCATACGAGCGGTAGGGCAGGATCGCCGCACGTACCTGGTGGACCCTGCCGACGCGACTAGCGCAGCGGTTGGGTTAGGAGATCCACTACCCGATCGCAGGTGCCGTCGAACTCGTCCGATGACTCGGAGTGATCGTCGTGGGTCCGTGGATCGAGATGCTCCGTACCCCAGTCGTGGCCGTACTGGATGATCGCGTCGCGGCTGCAGGCTGATGAGCGTCATCGGCCACAAGCGCTTTGAGGCGCTGACTCTCACCGTCGCGGCGGCTCATCTCGCGGGCGTAGAGTGCGAGCGTGAACCCCGGCGTTGTGTGCCCCATTTGGCCCATGACATAGGTCGGGGGCTCGCCAAGCGCGAATAGCAGCGACGCGAACGTTCGACGCAACGAGTGTGGCGTGAGGCCCGCGGGCAGCGGCTGCTGACCGAGGGCCTCGAGGTTGGCGTTCGCCCGTGCGACCGCTCGCGCGAGCACGCGCAGCCGGATATTTGAAGATCCGAGCCCATTCCCTCTGGTCGTCGCGAATACCGGCCGGTCTGGATCTGCGTTGAGCAGATCACGGTAGGCGCTGAGCTCACGACGCAGGATCGGCAGCATGTCGACGATCCGGACGCCGGCGTCGGTCTTCGCTGCGCGTACGCTGATCGTGCCGCGGTCGAGGTCGACATCCCGCCAGCGAAGAGCTTGCAGCTCTCCGAGGCGCAGGCCGGCGAACGCGAGCGTCGCGAGCACCGGACGACGCAAGCCCACCAAAGCGCGCCCCTCCTGATCGACTTCTTCGGCGCCATCTAGAAGCGCTGTGATGTGCTCTGCGCGGTCTAGCCAGGAGCGGCGCGGAGTGACGACGGGAAGGCGGCGCTTTCGGCCCTTAGCCGGGTTGCGGGCTATCAGCTCGTATTCGACCGCCGTCTCCAAGATTGCCGCGAGCGTCGTGATCATTTTGTTGATCGACGTAGCACCCAGGACGCCCTCGTGGACCTTCGAGAGGCGGAAGGCGTCAATGTCGGAGATCGTGATTTGGTCCAGCGGCGTTGCGCCGAAGCAAGCGAGGAGGTGCTCTATGCGCCACTGTAGATCGGCTTCGCCGGCAGCCGAGAGGCCGGTCTGCCTCCGACCCCCCTCGACCTTCTGACGGGCTACCCATGAGCCCGCGAACTGCGCGAACGAAGGCATGCCACGAGGTCCGCCTGACCGGCGAGACCTCGGCGGGATCCAAGTGCCGCGACGGACTTGGCTCATCAAGACGGCCATTTCACGCTCTGCCTGCTCGCGCGTCCTGGCTGGCAACGTGAGGTATCGACGACGGCCCTCGTGGGTGAACACCGCCCCCCACGACGTCACTTCGCCGGTGCGCTTAGAGCGGATCTCGCGAAGATTTCCGGTTAGCGGCCTGCCCATAGTCCCGCCCGCCGCCACACTCCAGCAGACATCTTGAAACATACATGTTTTTGTAGTCAACATCATCCACGAGCCGAAGACACACAGCTTGGCGACGACGAGGGACTACTCGGCAGTTTCCCGACGGACGGCTAAACGCTGCCCGATCGACGCGCTGCTTCGCGCGTGTAGAACGGCCCCCACTAGAACGCGGCGCTAGGGACCCGTAGCTCAGCGGCCAGAGCATCCGCGTCACACGCGGGGGTCGGAGGTTCGAGCCCACCCGCGCCTATAGTTCCGATCCGAGTCGGCGCCTAGATCAGGCGAACGAGGCCGCAACCGGTTCGCCGGGGCCGACGACATCAAGCTGGACGTGAATCTTCGCGAGAGCCGACATACGCTGCGATGAGGCTCGGCGCTGATGATCGATGCCACGATTGGCCGTCGGCCGGTCTGTCCGTCTTAGCCGATGGCGGCAGCACTGAACAACGGGTTCGCTTGTTGCTGGCGCGAGTTTGTGTGGGCGGGTCCGCCTGCTCTAGTGGCATCGATCGGTCCGCAGAGCGACAGCTCTTGTTCCCGCGCCGTCGCATCCGACATGCCGCCCCGGCTGGTAGCGGTCGCAGGCGAGGGCTGAGGCCCTCTGGCAACGCCGCTGCTTTTCAGCCGACCCACGCAGCTCGAGCTCGTTCAGCATGGACGCCCCCCAACCCGGCCGTGCACCTGAGACTCATCCTGGCCACCCCGGTCGCGCGACGTGCGCCCCAGCATGCACCGGGATGGCTCGTCTTTCCCGCCTGATTGCCCCAAGGACCGGGCCGTGGCTGGCGGCGACAAACTCCACTCCGGTCACCTTCACGCTCTTCAGCGGCTGCCTCGGCCGCGAGTGCTGTGGCTTTGGCGCTGAAGACGCGACGTGGCGACCGCGGTTATGGGTGTACGCTTGCTGAAGTACGTGACTCTCCGTTTGGGTTGACTGCTGCTGAGCCGGACCACGGGGTTGGGCTGTGTTCCAACGTCGCTCCGGATCGGGCGATCGGGGGGCGAGTCGCGTACGACCTACGGCGTCGCGTGGCCGGCGATGAGGTCGTGAGCGGCCCGATCGAAGCGAGCCTTCTGCCAGTTCTTCGCCCGCGAGAGGGACGTGGCGGCGGCGTCGTCGATCGTCGCGTCGCCAAAAAAGGCGTCAGCGATGTCGGCCTGCTCAAAGCGAGCGCCGGTGAGGTCCGCGCGATCGAAGTGAGCGCCCTGAAGCCTCGAACGCTGGAACTGTGCGCCGACCAACTGGGCGTCCTTGAGGAACGCGGAGACCATTCGGCAATCGTGGAACCGGGTTTCGTGCGCGACCGCGGCGTGCCAGCGACACTCCTCTAGGTTCGACCGTGAGAGGCCCGCCTTCGTGACGTTCACCCCGTAGCCGCGCGACCGCCAGAGGTTCACGTTGGTGAGGTCGGCGTGTCTCAGGTCCGCGAAAGCGACGTCCGCCTCGTGGAGATCCAGCGAGGAGAGGTCGATCCGCCGCAGGCGGGCCCGCGTAAGGTCAATCGCCAGCCCCTCGGGCCGCTTTGCGCCTTCGGCGATGAGCCGCCGCAGGCAGATGGTAATGATCGGGGAGAGCTCGGCCACGACGTGGTCGGGGCGGTTGCCGCGAGCCGCGCCCAGCACGGACAGCAGGACCGTGTCGACCTCGTCGTCAGAACCGCTGAGCGCGAGCTTCGCGAGCTCCTTGCCGGCGACCGCCTCCATCCCGGCTTGGTCGAGCTCCGAAAGGGCCTCCTTGACCCGATCCTTGAACGCCTTCGGCCCGCCGCCTGCGTCGACGATCTGGGCGCCCGACGCCGCCTGCTCCAGCTGCCCGGGGTCGAGCTGGCCGAGTAGCCGGTTGGTCGTGTTCTGTTTCTTCGCGCACTCGATGAGGTTGGCGACCGCGTCGCCGGTCTCGGCGCATTCGACCAGCGCGAGCACGATGGCCGGCCGGGGAGCGTCGGGCCCAACCAGGTCTTGGAGCGCCTTGTCGATACACCGCGCGAGCAGCTCGAACTCGCTGCGCTGCGAGAACGCGTCGCTGAGTGCCTCCGAGAGCTGCTCAAACGCGGTGGAGCTGAGCTTCACGGCGCGTCACCGCCGAACATCC
>JBEKGK010000205.1:0-5638 GCA_050012835.1 Solirubrobacteraceae bacterium
GAAGAACGCCACTGTCGGTGTGTGCGACGTGTTCGTGATCGTGACCGTCGTGAGCGCGGCCGATGTAGCGGCGGTAGCGGCCGTCTGTTCAAACTCGGTATGCGCGCTCACCGCCAGCGTCGCGGCGGGCAGCTCGTGCAGCTGTTGGAGATCCGCGTACTGGGACATGGTCGCGTGCGGTTCTGGTTCTTCGAGCGTCGCGTGCCAGTTGACGAGGTCCTGCTGCGTGGACAGCCAGTAGACGTTGCGGTCGACCACGACCCCGCCGTGCTCGAGCAGCAGCTCGACGAAGTACGTGTGGGCGGGAGTCGGCGGCGCCGTGGCGGGCGGGAGCTTGGGCGTGATCACATCATTGGCCACCGCCTGCGCGCCGAGCGTGATCCCGCCGGCGCTCTGGTCGTCGAGCAGCCGCCCGTCCAGGGCGTAGACCTTCGACTGCACCGACAGTCCCGATTGGGTCGTGTTCGTGAGGTTGTCGAGCGTGACGGTGTCGCTGTCGTAGGCGTACAGCGCGTGCAGCGGCTCGTTGGCCTGCTTCGCTCCGAAGTAGCTGCCGGCCTGGTCGAATTCCTGGTTGTAGAGATCCCACAGCAGCGTCGGCGAGCCCTTGTTCAGCTGCCAGTACACGACGCCGGTGGCCGGCGTGGGCTTGGCGTCGGCGTGGTCGATGTATGCCTCGAACTGTGCGCGCTGGGTTTCGTAGTTCTGCACCTGCGCGTCCTGGACATATTCATCCAGGCTCGTCCACGCGCCGAAGCGGTTGGCGATCGCTTTGTCGAGCCCGTACAGGGTGCCGAACGAGTACCCCCCGTTCCTCGGGCCCGGCAGTTCGGGCTCGTAGTTGGCGTGGTACTGGTTGTACGCGGGGTCCTTCCACAGCTGTTCGGATTCGAAGGGCGACATGAATCGCTCGATCGAGTCGAGCGTCGGCACGGTGTCACCGGCGCTGGCCTCGCTGTCGAAGCCCCACGCGCCGCCCACGTTCGTGCGCGTGGGGTCGTGGCGGTCGAAGTGCGTGCTGTCGTACCAGTAGCTCGGCGGAACCCAGTCGTACGGCCCCTCCTTCTCGCCGGAGGGCCCGAGCTCGCCGGCGCTCTTGTACTCCGCCGAGGCGATCAGCGGATCCTGGAAGTCGGCGTCGGCGAAGCCCTGCAGCGAGACCTTCTCCTGCTTGCGGGTGGGAGCGTCGTCGCTCCAGCTGAAGTCGATCACGCTGGGGTGCTCGCGCAGCTGCTCTCCGATCGCGAGCGCCGAGGAGTACAGCACCCGGTAGTCCTGCTTGGAGAGCTTTCTGTGTTCGGGCTGCCAGGCGTCGCAGCACTGGAAGCCCGCGTCGATCAGGATTCCAGCGCGGTCCATCTGTTCGTAGAAGTCTTCGGGCATCTCCTTGCCCTCGGTGCGAATCGCGTTCAGGCCGAGATTCTTGATCAGCGCGATCTGCTGCGCTGTGTTGGCGGAGGAGTAACGCAGGAACTCATCCTCCGCCCATCCCCCCGCGCGGATCAGCAGCGGCTGCCCGTTGACGGCGAACTGGCGCACACCGTGGGGCGCGATCGACGACTTGCCGATGAGGTAAGAGGTGACGGTGCGGATGCCGAACGTCTGGGACTGCGAGTCCGCCGGCGCGCCCGGCTGGGTCACTTCCATCGAGAGGTGGTACAGCGGCTGCGCGCCCAGCTGATAGGGCCACCACACCCGCGGCTTGACAATAAGCAGTCGCGGATCTTCGGCGGGCGTGAAGGCGACGACGCTGGTGCTCTGCGCGGGCTCGGTCACGAGCTTGGACACCGTGATCGCTTCCCCACCGTCGGGCGGCGTGATGGTGGCCGACACCGAGCCCACCTGCGCGGTGGCCGTGTTGTTGGTGACTTCTCCCTCGAGCGTCAGTTGGGAGCTCGAGAGATCGGGGGCGTCGTCCTGCATCACGTGGACGTTCGCGAGCGCGAGCGCGCCCGAGGTGTGCAGCTGCAGCGGGAACTGGATGCCGGTGTTGTTGTCCGGCGGGATCTGGTTCCAGTCGACGTCGTCGAGCGTGAACATGCGCGTGGGATCGTTCGGGTAGACCTCGAGCGCGAGTGAGTTGGCGCCCGCATGCAGCACACCGGTGAGGTCGAACGTGTCGCGCGTGTAGTCGCCCTGCAGGGTCGCCTGACCCAGCCCTCCGGGCTGGGTGCCCGCGAGCTCGTGACCGTTCACCCACAGGTCGGCTTGACCGACGATGCCGTTTACGATCAGCTGCGCGTGTTCGCCCGGCTCGAGGCTCGGTTCGAGCTCGGTGCGAAACCACCACGGCACCGCGAACTCGGCGACGGTCTCCGGCCCGATCGCTTCCATGTAGCCGAAGCAGCTCTTCATCTGTTCGGAGAAGAACACGTTCGGGCAGGCGCCGTTCTGCAGCAGCGCATTGATCTCGGTCCCGACCGCGCCGGCGTCGTCGGGCTTGACCGCAAGCCAGGAGCCGGTCGGGAAGCCGGGCTCTGAGATCTGGCTGCCGGGCTGCGGGGCGAGCGCGCTGCTCTGCACCTGCCAGCCGCCGAGGCCGAGCGTGACGGTCTGCGCGCCGGCGCCCGGCACGAACGGCCCGAGGCAGGCGCACAGCGCAAGCGTCACCAGCGCCACGGCTGCGCGGGCGCCCATGCGCACCACACATCCCCGTGCGCTCACGCCGCTCTCCGATCAAGCGCCACCAGCGGAAGGCTACTGTCAAGTGTTCGGTGGGGAGCGCCGCTTGCGCCGCCGGCGCCTGCCCCTCACGCCGGCTCGGGCGCCTCCAGCGCGCGCAGGTGCGCGTCCACTCGCCGCACCCATTCCTCTGAGACCTCGTCGGCCTGGACCGACAGGCGCGGCGCCTGCACGGTCAGATCGGCGGGCGCGGGGATCCCGAGGTGGGCGAGCACCCGGCGGACGACCGCGTCGGTGCTCTCGGCCAGCTCCTCGTAGGTGAGCTTCAACGGCTCGTACCCGAGCCCGAGGAAGTAGGCGTCCCAGGAGGCGTCGTGCGCGGTCAGCAGGCGCACGAGGTAGTTGATGGCGCGAAACGAGAACACGAGCTCGACCGAGCGCTCCACCTCGTCGCCGGCCTTCCAGGCCTGCGTCTGCACTGCCTTCCACAGCGACACCGCCTGGCGGATCTTGTTCTCACGCGTGATCTGGATGTAGCGCAGCCCGGGGAACGCGCGCGCGAGCAGCTCGGGCAGCGGCCGTGCGGACATACCTTCGATCCCGCGCAGCAGCTCGGCGAAGTCGCCGAGGTAGCCCCACATCAGCTTCGCGCCGAAGACCCCGTTGGGGGTGGTCCCCTCCTTTAGCGCCCACGCCAGGTACTGGTCGTAGGTGTCCGGGTGCCACAGCGGGTTCGGTCTGGCCATGCCGTCGGGCATCTCGCGGAAGGCGAGGCGCTCGACGATGTTGGCGTGGCGCTCCGGATCGAAGTACTCGTGCGGTCGGCGCGGCAGCCCGGAGCGGCTCAGCGCCTCGAAGTACTCCTGGGGATGTCCGGCGACGCCGGTCTGGTCGAGCGCGTGGCACAGTAGAGTGCTGCCGCTTCGCGGCGTGGCGCACACCAGGTAGGAGAGCATCGGCGTCATCGTCGGAGAATCACATCAAACACACTGACTTAGTGGACAATATAGTGACCGAGCTACCGAACATCCTCTACATGCACTCCCACGACACCGGCCGCTACGTGCAGCCCTATGGCGAGCCGGTGCCGATGCCCAACGTGCAGGCGCTGGCCGACCAGGGGGTGCTGTTCCGCCAGGCGTTCTGCGCCGCGCCCACCTGCTCGGCCAGCCGCGCGTGCCTGCTGACGGGGCAGTACGGCCAGAGCAACGGGATGCTCGGGCTCGCCCATCGCGGCTGGTCGTTGCGCGACTACCGCCATCACATCGTCAACGTACTACGCGGCGCCGGCTACACCTCGACCTTGATCGGCGAGCAGCACATCTCCAAGGAGCCGGAGGTGATCGGCTACGACGAGGTGATGAAGATCCCGACGACGCGCGTCGAGACGGTCGCGCCGCTGGCGATGGAGGTGCTGCGGCGCAAGCGCAAGCGCCCGCTGTTCCTGTCGGTGGGCTTCTTCGAGACGCACCGCGAATTCCTGGGTCCGGGCTCGCTGCGCGACGTCCACTACTCCAAGCCGCCGAACAACCTCCCCGACACGCCGGAGGTGCGCGCGGACGTCGCCGCGTTCAAGGCCAGCGCGCGCTCGCTGGACCACGGCGTGGGCATGGTGCTCAACCAGCTCGACGCATCGGGGCTGATGGACGACACGCTGATCATCTTCACGACCGATCACGGCATGCCGTTCCCGGGAGCCAAGGCGACGCTGTACGACCGCGGGCTGGGCGTGATGCTGATCCTGCGTGGACCCGAGCCGTTCAACGGCGGGCGTGTGATCGACGCGCTGGTCTCGCACATCGACATCTATCCCACCGTCTGCGAGTACCTGGGGATCGAGCGCCCGCCGTTCCTGGAAGGGGTCTCGCTGCTGGAGCTGCTGCGCGGCGAGACGACGAGCGTGCGCGATGAGATATTCGCGGGCTCCACCTGGCACGCGGCGTATGAGCCCCAGCGCGCGATCCGCACCGCGCGCCACAAGTACATCCGCCGCTGGGGCGAGCGCAAGACGCCGGTGCTGCCCAACACCGACGACGGTCCGAGCAAGGACCTGCTGCTGGCGGCCGGCTGGGCCGAGCGGGAGATCCCCAAAGAACAGCTCTACGACCTGCTGTATGACCCCAACGAGGCTGACAACCGGCTCGCCGACCCCGCCTACGCGGAGGTGCTCGCGGACCTGCGCGCGCGCCTGGATCGGTGGATGCGCGAGACCGAGGATCCGCTGCTGGCCGGCCACGTCGATCCCCCTCCGGGCGTGGAGATCAACCTCCCCGACCAGCTGTCGGCCACCGAACCGACGACGCGCATCGAGTGATCCCGCAGCCGGGCGGAGGGCTCCCGCCGGCAGGCGCGGGCTCGATCGGCGGCTCCCCGCTCAGCGAGCGCGCCGCTGCAGGAAGTCCACGAGCAGAGCGCTCGTGTGCTCGGGCTCGTCGTCCCACACGAAGTGTCCGGCGCCGTCGAGGATCGCGAGCTCGGAGCCCGGCAGCTGCTCGTGGAAGCGCTCGGCCATCGCCACCCCCGCGAAACGGTCCTCCGCCCCCCACAGGATCAGCGCCGGAAGCTCGAGGGCGGCGACGCGCCCCTCGTAGGGGACGAGCTTGTCGAAGTCGCCGGAGCGGTAGAGCTCGAGATGCGCCAGGCGGCGTTCGTCGTCGGCGAACGCCTTCCAGTACTCGGTGAGCGCCTGCTCGCTCATGCCGCTGCAGACCGCGCGCAGCGCGGGGTCGAAGCCCTCGCGCGTGTACGCGCGGATCAGGCTCTCGCCGTCCCCGGGCGTGCGCATCACATTCGCGAGGTCGTGCCAGCGCCGGTCGGCGAAGAAGCCACCGTCTGATATGACCAGCGCGCTCGCGGCGCCAGGGTGATCGCACGCCCAGCGCAGCCCGATCATCACGCCCCAGTCGTGCGTGACGAGCGCCACCGGGCCCGGCTCGAGCGCGCGCACGAAACGCTCGAGCGCCTCGACGTGGCGCTCCCACGATCCGGACCCCGATCCAGTGGGCTCGGAGTCTCC
>JBEKGK010000206.1:0-5484 GCA_050012835.1 Solirubrobacteraceae bacterium
GAGGTGACCGCTTTCCAGTGCGCCATCGAGAGCGTCGTACGGGCGGTCGGCAGGATCGTCGTCTGCGTGGAGGCCGACGCGGATGTGAGCACGGTGATGATCAGCAGCTTGTCCAGGGTGCCGCCGAGCACGCCTTTGCCGAGCGCGTTGAGCACGTCGCTCTGGTTGGCTTCGCTGGTCAGGAAGCCGGTGCCGTGGAAGCCCTGGGAGGCCGCGGAGACGAGCACGTAGATGAGCAGCAGCAGCAGCGTCGAGACGACGGCCGCCTTGCCCGGCCCCTCAGCGGGATCCTCGGACTCCTCGTTGACAGCCACGCCGGAGTCCCAGCCCCAGTAGATGAACACCCCCAGCAGGATCGCGTCGAGCAGGTCGCCGAAGTTCATCGCGAACGGGTTGAACCAGGACAGCGACGGCTTGATCGAGCCGCTCGGCGGGTGGCTGCCGTAGATCTTGACGAACGCGACGACGGAGAACAGAGCGAGGATGAACACCTCGATGCCAAGCAGCGCCTGCTGGATGCGCGCGGACAGCTCGATGCCGCGGTAGCAGATCCACGTCATCAGCGCGATCCACACGATCGCGCCGATGATGATCGCGGCTTTGGATTCTCCGAGTTCGGTGAAGCCGAAGAGCTTGAACGTGTAGATCGCGGCGATGTCTGACAGCGACGCCATCACGATGATGTCCGCCAGGAAGATCGCCCAGCCGTTCATCCAGCCGGTGATCGGCCCCATCGCGCGGGTGACCCACGCGAACGTCGTGCCGGCGTCGGGGTCGACGCGATTGAAGTATTTGTAGGCGGACGCCACGAGCAGCATCGGGACGAACGACACGAGCAGCACTGCCGGCGCGTGCACGCCGACGCCTTTGACCGCCACGACGAACCCGAGCGTCGCTGCGAGCGAGTAGGCGGGCGCCGTTGACGCGACACCGATGACGATGTTCGAGAGGTAGCCGATGGCGCCCTTTTTCAGGCCCTTGTCCATCACGCCGTACGACGCGGGATCCGATACGGCTGGACCTTTGATGGCCATCAACGGCTCCTCTCGTGGGATACGGCGGACACGGCGCTGCTCTTGTGACGAAAGGTACGGTCCAGGTCGGCGGACATGCAATGGGCGCGATCCCCAAAACGTCCACAGGGAATTGGACGAGTCGTACAATGGCCTGGGAACTTGTTGACCACGCGGCGCATTGAGCGGCATATGGCGAGCGGTTAGCGTTGTCCTGAGTGTCCAGTCAGCTATAGAGAAGGACGGTCTTCGATGTCCGGTGATCTCCAAGAGCAGGCCAAGCGCCACCTGTGGATGCACTTCACGCGCATGGGGTCATACGCGGAGTCAGACCACGAGGTGCCGGTGATCGTGCGCGGCGAGGGCTGCTACGTGTACGACGAGCACGGCAAGCGCCACCTGGACGGCCTATCGGCCCTGTACTGCGTGAACATCGGCCATGGGCGCGCCGAGCTCGGCGAAGCGGCGGCGGCGCAGTCGAAGGAGCTGGCGTTCTACACGAACTGGAGCTACGCGCACCCGCGCGCGATCGAACTGGCCACGCGCATCGCCGACCTGACGCCTGGCAACCTCAACCGCGTGTTCTTCACCTCCGGCGGCTCGGAGGCGGTCGAGTCGGCGTGGAAGCTCGCGAAGGCCTACCACGCGGCGATGGGCGAGCCGCGCCGCTACAAGCTGATCGCGCGCAACCTCGCCTACCACGGCACGTCGATGGGCGCGCTGTCGGCGACGGGCCTGACGCCGCTGCGCGTGCCGTTCGAACCGCTGACGCCCGGCGGCGTGCACGTGCCCAACACCAACTCCTACCGCTGGCAGGAAGACCGCGACCCGCTGTGGGCGGCGAACGCGATCGAGGAGGCGATCGAGTTCGAGGGGCCCGAGACGGTCGCGGCGGTGATCCTCGAGCCGGTGCAGAACGGCGGCGGCTGCTTCGTCCCGCAGGACGGCTACTTCCAGCGCGTGCGCGAGATCTGCGACCGCCACGGGGTGCTGCTGATCTCCGACGAGGTGATCTGCTCGTGGGGTCGTCTGGGGCACTGGTTCGGGTGCGAGCGCTACGACTACCAGCCGGACATGATCACGACGGCCAAGGGCATCAGCTCGGCGTACGTGCCACTCGGCGCGCTGATCGCGGGCGACCACATCGCCGAGCCGTTCCTGCACGGCAAGGCGGCGTTCAACCACGGGTTCACGTTCGGCGGGCATCCGGTGGCGTGCGCGGTGGGGCTGGCGAACATCGACATCATGGAGAACGAGCGCCTGTGCGAGAACGTGCTCGCCAACGAGGGCGCGTTCCGGGAGATGCTGGACGGCCTGCGCGATCTGCCGATCGTGGGCGACGTGCGCGGCGCGGGCTACTTCCAGGCGATCGAGCTGGTCAAGGACAAAGACACGAAGGAGACCTTCGACCACGAGGAATCCGAGCATCTGCTGCGCGGCTTCCTCTCGGGCGAGCTCTACCAGCGCGGTCTGATCTGCCGCACCGACGACCGTGGCGATCCGATCGTGCAGCTGTCCCCGCCGCTGATCGCCGGACCGCAGCAGTTCGAGGAGATCGAGGCGATCCTGCGACCGGTGCTGAGCGAGGCCTCGGAGCGGATGGAGCGGTGGAGCTCACTGTCGCGAGCCTGATCGGCGAGCTCGGGCTGCAGCTGGCCTGCGGGCAGGAGTCCGCCGACGCGCACGTGCGCTGGGTGCACAGCACCGAGCTGCCCGACCCGACGCCGTGGCTGAAAGGCGGCGAGCTGCTGCTGACGACGGGCATCCAGCTGACCGGCCCGAAGGTCCAGCGCGAGCTGATCGACCGGCTCGCCGACCACGACATCGCGGGTCTGGGCTTCGGCACGGGCTTCGCCCACAGGCGGCTGCCGGCGGCGCTCCTGACGGCGGCGCGCAACCGCGAGTTCCCGCTGTTCGAGGTGCCGTACGAGCTGCCGTTCATCGCGATCACAGAGCGCGCGTTCGCGCAGCTGCTGGACGAGCGCTACGAGTTGCTGCAGCGCACGATGGTCGGCGACGTGCTCGCGGAGGTGCTGACCGGACATCTCTACCCGGAGGACTTGCAGGCGCGCCTGCGCCCGTTCGGGATCGGCGAGCAGGTGGCGGTCCTCGCGTTCAGGCCACCGGACGCGAGCGCGGCGGCGGCGGTGGTGGAGCGGATCCTGGCGCGCGAGCGGGTACCGAGCCTGGTGGCGATCCGCGCGGGCCTGCTGTGCGCGGTGGTCGACCCGGGCGAGGACGCGCCGATCGAGCTGGCGCGCAAGATCCGCGCCGAGCTGGCCAGCCGCTTCGGCGAGGTGCGCGCGGCGGCATCGCGCGCGACCGCCACGCACTCGCTGCGGATGGCCTTCCACGAGGCGCGCTGTGCGCTGGAGGCGGTGCGCCTGCGCAACGGCAGCGCGCCGGAGGTCGCCTCCTACGCGGACCTGGGCGCGTTCCAGCTGCTGCTGTCGCTGCAGGACGACGACGCGCTGAGCTCGTACTGTCGCAGCGTGCTCGACCCGATCGAGCAGGGCGAGGGCGACTACGGCGACGAGCTGGTGCGCTCGCTGGACGTGTTCATCGAGCACAACGGACACTGGGAGAAGGCCGCGAACGCGCTGTTCTGCCACCGGCACACGCTGCGCTACCGCATCCGCCGCATCGAGCAGCTGACCGGACGCGACTTCTCCAACGCGCGTGACCGCATCGAGTTCTGGCTGGCGCTGCGGGGCAGGGAGCTCGCGCGATGAGCACCGGCGCACGGATCGTCTTTTCTAGGGACCCCCTCCGGGGGTCTCGCGGGGTCGGCCTGCGTCACCACGAGGGGAGGAGGCGAGGATGAAGATCGGTGTCCCGAGCGAGGTCAAGACTGACGAGTACCGCGTGGCGATCACCCCGGCGGGCGTGCGGGAGCTGGCGGCGCGCGGGCACGAGGTGCTCGTGCAGGCGGGCGCGGGCGCGGGCAGCGCGATGAGCGACGAGCAGTTCGTCGCGCAGGGCGCGCGGATCGTGGCGGACGCCGACGCGGTGTTCGCGCAGGCGGAGCTGGTCTTGAAGGTCAAGGAGCCCCAGCCGGAGGAGGTCGGGCGCCTGCGCGAGGGGCAGACGCTGTTCACCTACCTGCACCTGGCGGCCGAGCCGGAGCTGGCCCGGGGCCTGATGGCCTCGGGCGCGACGTGCATCGCGTATGAGACGGTCGTGGACGCCGAGGGGCGCCTGCCGTTGCTGGCGCCGATGAGCGAGGTGGCGGGCAAGATCGCCACGCAGGCGGGCGCGTTCATGCTGGAGAAGCCACTCGGCGGGCGCGGGATCCTGCTGGGCGGGGTACCGGGCGTGGCGGCGGCGACGGTGCTGGTGATCGGCGGCGGCGTGGTGGGCATGAACGCGGCGTTCATCGCGATCGGCATGCAGGCGGACGTGTTCGTGTTCGACCGCTCGATCGACCGGCTGCGCGAGCTCGAAGTGGCGTTCGCGGGCCGCGCCTCGACGGTGTACTCATCGACGCTCGCGATCGAGGAGATGCTGCCGTCGGCCGATCTGGTGATCGGCGCTGTGCTGGTGCACGGTGGACGGGCGCCGGAGGTGATCAGCCGCGCGCAGCTGAAGCTGATGAAGCGCAACGCGGTGCTGGTGGACGTGTCGATCGACCAGGGCGGCTGCTTTGAGACCTCGCGTCCGACGACGCACTCGGACCCCACCTACGAGGTCGACGGGATCACCCACTACTGCGTCACCAACATGCCCGGCGCGGTGCCGATCACCTCGACGTACGCGCTCACGAACGCGACGCTGCCGTATGTGATCGAGCTCGCCGAGCGCGGTGTCGAGGATGCGCTCGAGCGCAGCCCCAGCCTGCGCATGGGACTGAACGTGCAGGGCGGGCGGATCACCCACCCGGCGGTCACGGAGGCGCTCGGCATGACTGAGTCGGCGGCGCGGTGAGCGCTCGCGTGCGTCGCGGCGGCGGCGGCGACCACGACGACGAAGGGCCGTATAGCGATGGTTATACGGTGCCCGTCGGGTCAGTGTCGCTCCGTGACGACCACGACGGAGGCCGTATAGCGATGGTAATACGGTGCTCGTCGGGTCGGTGTCGCTCCGTGACGACCATGACGGAGGCCGTATAGCGATGGTAATACGGTGCCCGTCGGCGAAGTCATTTCTGCGAGGACGGTATAGCGATGGTAGTGCGAGCAATGACCTGAGACACCCCCCGGACGAGGAGAGCGACGATGGCGAGCACGACGGAGACCCTGAGCAACTTCATCGATGGCGAGCGCGTGGCGTCGAGCGGCGAGACCGAACCGGTGCTCAACCCGGCGACGGGGGAGGAGCTGGCGCGGGCGCCGATCTCGAGCGCGGAGGACGTCGACCGCGCGGTCCGGGCGGCGCGCGCAGCGTTCGACGGCTGGTCGAACGCGACGCCGGCGCAGCGCGCGCAGGCGCTGCTCGCGATCGCGGACCTGGTGGAGGAGCACGGCGATGAGAT
>JBEKGK010000207.1:0-5478 GCA_050012835.1 Solirubrobacteraceae bacterium
GAAACACCCCCCGCCCCCGAAACACCCGCGGCTCCCGCACCGACCAACGAATCCACGACACCGGGCGCAACGCCGGGCACCGTCGCGCCGCAGGTCGTCATCGTCAAGCCCGACGCCGGCGGCACCGAAGCCCCCGCCGCCGCCAGCAGCAGCAGCACAGCCGCGGACGCCGGCACATCCGCGGACGTCGCCACGATCGCCCGCAGCGGCCGCCGCTGGGATCGCGCCGGCGCCCGCAGCGGCCGTCGCGACAGCCGCTAGCCCAACGCGCTAGCCGAACGCGAACGTCTTCAGCGGCCGCAGCAGCACGCCCGCCTCCCCCACTTCCATCGGCGAGAGCACCTGAGCGCTGGCCGTCGGCGAGGTCAGCATCGTCACCGCCACGCCTTCGCGCGCGCCTGCTCGTTCGGGCAGCAGCAGCACATCTCGACCGAACATCCTCGTGCCTTCCACGTCCGCCGTGAACAGCACCTGGTAGCCGCCCAGCGTGTTGTTGACCCGCGTCTTGCCCTCACCGCGCAGTTCGAAGCCCCGGTAGCGCCCGCTGAGCGTGTGTATGAAGCCCACCGCAAACAGCGGCATCTCGCCCGACAGCTCGCCCGCATACGCCGGCAGCCGCAGCGGATCGACCGCGTAGGAGTACTTCAACGCGCCGTCCGGCCAGCGGCTCTGCACCTTCACGTATCCGCCCGCGTCCGGCGCCACGCGGTACAGGTCTCGGTAGCTGAAGCTGAACGGCACGCTGCCGCCGTGCGAGAAGCTCGCATTCTCGAGCGTCAGCCCCGCCGCCACAAGCGCCGCCACCAGGCCCACCGCCGCCGCGATCACCGTCGCGCGCGCCAGCCTCGAGGCCGCGTGCCAGCGTGGCGCCAGCAGCTGCCCGAGCGTCGGCCCGTACTCGCGCTTCATCGACACCGCCGTCATCGCACGCAGGCGATCATTCCCCGATCGAGAACAGCGCTTCCAGGTCGTGGCGCGAGAACGCCGCAAACGCCACCATCGTCTGCGTGCGCAACACGCCCGGCAGACCGCCCACCTGGCCGGTCACCACGTCCGCCAGCTGCTCGTGGTCGGGCACGCGCACGATCGCCACGAAGTCCCACTCGCCCGTCACCGAGTACGCCTCCGCCACGCCGTCGATGTCCGCCAGCGCGCTGCCCAGGCTCGACAGCGCATCGCGCTCCGCCTCGATCAGCACCACCGCATTGGTCATCGTCATCCCGCGACCATCCTACGCCTCCGACCTGCCCAGGCCGTGCAGGCCCAGGCCCACCGCAAGGCCCAGCAGCCCGCCCGTCACGCCCGCCAGCCAGCTCGCTTCCGGACGCGCAAACGGCAGCGCCAGCAGCAGTGCCGCCAGCGCCCCCGCGCCCAGCAGGTCGCCTTCGCGGTAGACGCCCGCGCGCGCCGCCTCAAGCTCCGGCGCCGCCCACGCCGCCAGCAGCGCCAGCGCCGCCGCGTTGCCGCCGCTCACCAGCGCGAACGGATACGCCGCGCTCGCCAGCAACCCCCCGATCGCGCCCGCGCCGAGGAACAGCGCCAGCACCACCGCCGGTCCATGGCGGCGCTCCAACAGCCAGCCGAAGATCGCCACCGCCAGGATCGCCACGAACGCGTACCAGCCGTCGACATACGCGAACCCGTTGGTCAGCAGCTTCCACCAGTCGCCGTGCAGCGGGCCCAGCACCGCCGCATGCAGATACAGCTCCGGTTCCGCGCGCTGGATCACCCACATCGCGGCGCTCGCCGCCACCAGCGCGATCGTCGCGTACGGGCGTTCCGCCGCCCAGCGACCCGGTCGAGCGCGCGTGCGCGTACGAGCGCGCGTCAGACCGCCCACGTGCGCAGGCCTGGAACCGGTCAGCAGCGCCCGCAGGCGGCCGCGCAGGGTGCTGCGCTTGGGCGCGTTCACGGGCGGCAGCTTCGGCGCGCGCCTGCGCAGCCGCGTGCCGCAGTACGGGCACTCGGTGACGTACGGGCTCACCTCCGATCCGCACTGCTTGCACACCACGAACAGATCAGCGCCGGAGGTCATAGGACCTGTTTCAAGATAGGCGGTGCGGTCGGGGCGCTCATGGACCAAGCTGGGCGACGCGGGACGGTGAAGGCCGTGCTGGTGGCACGGGCGAGCCGGCACGTGGCGATCCAGCGCCGTGTCCAGGGGCGCATCCGGGCGTGCCGGTCTTCTTGAAACAGGTTCACAGTCAACCCATTCTAAGGACCTCTCGACCCCAGGCCGCACGCCTCTGGAATACTCAGACGCATGAACCCCGCAACCGACAGCAAGCTCTACATCCTCGCGTTCGACCATCGCGGCTCCTTCCAGAAGAAGTTCTTCGGGATCGACGGCGAGCCGGACTCCGAGCAGACCGCCATCATCGCCGACGCCAAGCACCTCATCTTCGAGGGCATGCTGCAGGCCGTCGGCGCCGGCGCCGACCCAGCCGTCACCGGCGTGCTCGTCGACGAGCAGTTCGGCTCCACCGTGCCCGCCGAGGCGCACGAGCGCGGGCTGAAGCTCGCCATGCCCGCCGAGCGCTCAGGGCAGAACATGTTCGACTTCCAGTACGGCGATGACTTCGGCAAGCACATCGAACGCTTCAACCCCGACTACACCAAGGTGCTCGTCCGCTACAACCCCGACGGCGACCACGCCGCCAACCGCGAGCAGCTCGCCAAGCTGCTGCGCCTCAGCGACTGGCTGAAGCAGCACGAGCGCAAGTTCCTGTTCGAGCTGCTCGTGCCCGCCGAGGACGCCCAGCTGCAGACCGTCGGCGGCGACAGCGACCGCTACGACGCCGAGCTGCGCCCCGAGCTGATGCGCCGCGCCATCGCCGAGATCCAGGACGCCGGCATCGTCGTCGACATCTGGAAGATCGAGGGCGTCGACCAGCGCTCCGACTGCGAGATGCTCGTCGCCCAGACGCGCACCGGCGGGCGCGATCACGTCAAGTGCGTCGTGCTCGGCCGCGGCGCCGACGACGCCAAGGTCGACCAGTGGCTGGCCGCCGCCGCGCCCGTGGACGGCTACATCGGCTTCGCCATCGGCCGCTCCATCTGGTGGGACCCGCTCAAGGCGTACGTCGACGGCAAGATCGAGCGCTCCGCCGGCGCGCGCAAGATCGCAGAGAACTACCTGCGCTTCGTCGCCGTGTACGAGCGCGCCAAGGCCCCCGTAGCGTCCTAGCCGAGGCCGGCGAGACATGAAGATGCGCCAGAGCCTCGCCGAGTGGGAGCGGGCCTTCGTCAAGGAGGCCTCGCTCGACCGCCACCGGCGCGACTCGCTGCGCCGCACCACCGAGCAGCGCGCGTTCAAGCGCGATCTCGAGCGCCGTCACAAGCGCGGCTCCGTGCGCTTCGTGCTGCTCGTGCTCACGCTCATCCTGACCGCCGCCGTGGTCACCGTCGTGATGTTTCGCACGCTGTACCTGCTGCTCGGCTGAGCGCGTGCCGCTGGGCTGAGCGCATCCGCTTGAGAAACCGCGCCCCGGCTGACAGACAGTCCGGGACCCGCGCGTCGGGGCTAGGAGCCCTCGCCCAGCTCGTGCAGCGACTCGTCCACGCCAGCCGCGTGCTCGGGCGCCGCGCCCTTCGCCGGCGTGGGGGCGCCGCCGCCTTCGCGGTGGATCTCCAGGTAGATCTCCTTGCGGAACACAGGCACACGCTGCGGCGCCTGAATTCCGATGCGCACCTTCTCGCCCATCACCGACAGCACCGACACCTCGATCTCGTCCCCGATCATGATGCTCTGGTTGGACTTGCGCGTCAGAACCAGCATTTGGGTGCACCTTCCTCATTGCCGATTGGCGACCCGGCGCAACCCCAAACCGCCGGAGAGCCAAGCATAGTCGCAGCACCGGGGGAACGCGAAACCAATTTCTCAACCGGCGCCCGCCGAGCGACCGAGTGGGCGCCCCGCAGCGCGCGCCCGCAGCGCCGCGCGGGCACGCTGCCGCGCCGCGCGGGCGCTTGCGCTAGTCTCCCGGACCGTCCATGCCCCGGAAATCCCTGCGACCGCACCTCAACCAGATCCGCGCATGGGTGCGACAAGGCCGAACCGACGCCTGGGTCGCCCACCAGCTCGAGGTCACCGTTCGCGACATCGAGCAGTTCAAGCGTCAGAACGAGCTCGTCAGCGACGACGAGACGCCCGAGGGCAGCAGCGGCGCCGGCGACTACCCCGAGGAGATCGACCTTCGCGCCGAGGACGACGCGCTGATCGCCGCCGAGCTCGAGGCCGCCGAAGCCGAGGCGGCCGAGGCCGAGGCCGAGCTCGCCAAGCAGCGAGCCGAAGCAGCCGAGTCCGGCGATGACGTCGACGACGAGGCCGAGGACTCCAGCGCCACGCCCGCGCGCCGGCGCAGTCGTCGCGGCGGGCGCGGTCGGCGCTCCGGAGCACGCAACACCGGCCCCCTCGAAGGCACCTTCGACCACGGCGAGGAGGGCTACGGCCTGTGGCTGGACCCCGCCATCCAGGAGAACCCCATCTACGCCGAGCATTGGGCCGGCCATCGTCCCGTCGAGGTCGAGGTCGAGGAAGACCAAATCATCATCCGCCGCAGCGGCAGCGACGACGACTAGCGCGTCCTCCGGCCACCGAGCGTCGGGCTCCAGCCGCCGAGCCCCGGGCTCCAGCCGCCGAGCGTCGCCGTGTGGGCCCGCTACGCCTCTGTGAGCGTTCTGCGGCCGCCCGCGTAGTCGGCGGCCTCGCGCAGGTACCTGGCGAACGCCGCATCGACCACCACGCCCGCCTCCCAAGCCCACGGGTCCTCCGGCGCCAGCTTCATCGCGATCTGCAGGCACCACGCGGCGCCCGCTTCGTACAGGGCCACAAGCTCGTCCGCCGAGAAGCGCCCGCCCAAACGCCGGCGCAGCTCCGCCACCAGCGCGTCGGTCACGCGCTCCAGCAGCGCTTGGCGCACAGCCGGCGCAGCCGCCAGCCGGCGCTCGCCCTGCTGCCACTGGTAGATCGCCGTCTCGAACGACACGCGCCGAGGCTAGCAGCGGCACGCCGCGGCCGGGCGCGGCGCCGTGCGTGTTGCCG
Organism: Solirubrobacteraceae bacterium; assembly: GCA_050012835.1. Classification (GTDB taxonomy): domain Bacteria; phylum Actinomycetota; class Thermoleophilia; order Solirubrobacterales; family Solirubrobacteraceae; genus Palsa-744. The sequence goes on from JBEKGK010000207.1 coordinate 5,045, forward strand.
TGCGTGGTGCCCTGGGCGGCGCCACGGGCCGCTCGGCACGCGACGCGTTGGGCGGCGCGCCGGGGATCAGTTGTCCGGCAGGCCACTGATCACGTATGGCTGCTCGCCGCTCTTCATCATGCCCAGCTGACGTGCCTCCGTTTCCAGCGTGCCCGCGCCGGTGAGCGCTTCGCGCTGGTGCACCAGCAGCGTGTGTTCGCGTTCCATCGTCGCCACCGCAGCGCTGTCGTGGCGCGATTGGCGCCATGTCGAGAGCATGTGCACCCCAGCGCTCGCGTACAGGTACAGCAGCGCCACCAGCACGCATAGCATCGCCACGCGCCCCAGCCGGTCCCAGCGCACGCGCCCCCCGAACGCGCCGAGCGCGCGACTCGAGCCGGGGCGGGGTGTCCCGGGACGGGATGCCGAGATCGCGGGCACGACTACCCGGATTC
>JBEKGK010000208.1:0-5436 GCA_050012835.1 Solirubrobacteraceae bacterium
CTGCAGGAGACCGACCCCGGCCTGGAGGCGGTCGAGCGCCGCGACGGCCTCCACGCCGCGCTGGCGACGCTCACCCCGCCCGAGCTCGAGGCGATCGCTCTGCGCTTCGGCGGCGACCTGAAGCTCCGCGACGTCGCACGGATCCTCGGGGTGGGGGAGAGCGCGGCGGAGGGCCGCATCTACCGGGCGCTGGCCAAGCTCCGTGACGAGCTCGCCTGACGGGTTGCCCGCGCGAGCGCCGATCCGCGCAGGACACTGAGCGCGCATGCGCCGGCCGGCGGTGCTCGTGTCCCTGCTGCTCGCCGTGGGCCTGGCGAGCACCCTCCTCGCGGTCAGGAGCCGGGAAGGCGACAGCCTGCTCGTGGCTCAGCAGCAGGACCTGAATCCCGTGCGCCCCGCGGCGCTGCAGATGCTCCTGCTGACGACCAGCGACCCGCGCCCGGGGCACCGTGGGCGCGCACGCGACGCAAGCTGTGTCTTGGGCGGCTCAGATGCCCTCGGTGACCCGTGGGTCTGCGTGGTGCGCTATCCACGGCCCCCGGGTGTCCGCTACGAGGTGGTCGTCCACGGCGACGGCTCGATCTCCGGGTCCGGCAGGCCCGTGGGCACCCGTGACGGGACGGCCTTGACCGTCTCGGGCTGCTGCCTCGCGGGTTTCTGAACGAGCCGGGCCCGCGCCGCCCGCTGTGAAGGAGACTGCGGTCGCATATCGCTACCGGGCCGGTGCGGCGCGGGCAGCGGCCCGCGTGTCTAGCATGCTGGGCTCCGCCCATGACCGGCAACGCACGTCACCAATCGTCGAGCCTTCCCCCGGCCGCACGCGCCGCAGCGTCCCCTGCCAGACCGGACCGGCCCTTTTTTCATCCTCCCGGCAACGCGTTCCGCGGGAGTCCCGGTGCCCGCACCGCGTTGTGTGGGAGTGTGCCGTCATCAGAAGGCCCGGCGTGAGCGGGTCCTCGCCGGAAGACAGAGGCGCGACGCGGAGCGTGCGCGAACTGGCACTCGGCCTCGACAACTTCGGCTGGGAGGCCATCGCGCAGGAGAGCGCGAGGCTCGGGGTATCCGAGGAGGAGCTGATCGCCTTCGCGGTCCTGTACTACCTCGCGGACCTCGACAGTGGGAGAGTCGCGCGGCGGCCTCCGGGCGGGCGGTCCTCCGACCAGTCGTAGTGGCCGATGGGACATGTTCAGCCATGGGGCCGGCGGCATGCGGCTCATCTGATCGGATGAGGCCTGGCTCCCGGTAGCGGGCGGTCGTTTCCGGGCTCGCGCTGTAAATCGTGCGGTGAAGTTTATGCTTGCCTGCGGGACGTCGCACTTTCCGGGCCTTGACAGCGACCGCAACCTTCCGATAGCGTCCACGTCGTCGTTTATTTTGGAGTGTTCGGCGTCGGTGATCGTGCGGAATGGCGTACAGTGACCGGTGCCGGGTGGGATACGGGGAGAAGGGCTGGAGACGACCATGGAAGGCCGGGACCAGGCACAGCTGCAGCATGCCGAGGGCAAGTCCGATCAGGGGGCGGGGACCCCGGCCTCATCGGCGTCTGTCGACGCGCAGCTGCAGACTTCGCGTCTCGTGCGCCTCGCGGTCAGGCGGGCGCAGGCCGGGGATCAGGACGCGTTCGCGTTCCTCTACGCCCGCTACGCAGATGACGTGTGCGCCTATGTGGCCAGCATCGTTCGCGACTCTCATGAGGCGGAAGACGTCACCCAGCAGGTGTTCGCCAAGCTCATGCTTGTGATCGGAAAATACGAGGAGCGTGACGTGCCGTTCTTCGCATGGATCTTGCGCGTCGCACGCAACTCCGCACTGGATCATCTTCGCCGCCGCCGGCCGGTGCCCGTCGAGGAGGTCAGGGCCAGCCACGATGCCTTCGACGCCCCGGGCACCTCGGTCGGTGAGCTGAGGGACGCCCTCGCGACCCTGCCGCCAGCACAGCGGGAGATCATCGTCCTGCGGCATCTGGTCGGGCTGTCCCCAACCGAGATCGCGCTGCGCACCGGCAGGACCGAGAGCTCCGTCCACGGCCTTCACCATCGAGGCCGGCGGGCGCTGCAGGCCGAGCTGCTCAGCCGCGGCGAGGCGCCCGCGATCGCCAACCCGCGTCGGCTGTAGCGGCCGACCCAGGGGGCCGGCCGTCAGCGGGCCGGCCGCCTCCCGGCGCCGCCCCGTCTGGGACGGTGCACCGCCCCGTTCTTAGTCGGCTTGCGGTTCCTCTTCCCACGCGTCGAAGAACCAGTCCCCGATTCCTTCGGGCAGCCAACGGGGTAGGTGCAGGGATTCGCTGTCCAGCCAGCCCAAGCGGCGTGCGATGTGGTTCAGCAGTCGGCTCAAAGGATCGTTCTGGCTGGCCTGCGGGTGATCAGCGTTAGAACGCGGGCGCCACGGCAGAGGGGTTCGCCGTGGCGCCCACTTGAACGCGTCCTCGAGGGAGTGGGGCGCGCTCCAGGTTCTTCTCTATCCGCATGGTCGCCAAGGAGCAGGCTAAGCCACGCTGAATAAACGCTATCACATGGATATACTTAAGTGGAGAGCATGGACAGAGATCTGTGCAGGTGTCCATCGGTATACTCACCTCTGCTGGCGTGTGAAGGTTCGATGAGGGCGTACGATGCGGGGCTCTGAGCGGCGCATAAACATCACCCGTGAGGTTTGGGCGGCGGTTCCGATGCGGACCGGCGGCCCGCGTGACGCTCGTCGCGGATCGACTGGCCGCCGCAGGTGAGCGGGCTGCCGCGTCGCGTCGCCGTGCTGGGCGGCAACCGCATCCCCTTCGCTCGCGCGCACGGCAGCTACGCCGAAGCATCCAGCCAGGACATGCTCACCGCCGCTCTGAACGGACTCGTTGACCGTTTTGGCCTGTCGGGTGAACGTCTGGGTGAGGTCGCGGGCGGTGCCGTGCTGAAGCACTCACGCGATCGGGATCTGACAAGGGAGAGCGTGCTCGGCACCGCCCTGTCCGCGCAGACCCCGGCGTGCGATGTGGCGCAGGCCTGCGCCACCAGCCTGCAGGCCGCCATCCTGGTCGCGAACAAGATCGCGCTCGGCCAGATCGACTCCGGGATAGCGTGCGGGGCAGACACGGTCTCCGACGCCCCGATTGCCGTGAACGAGCGGCTGCGACTGACGCTGCTCCGGGCGAACCGGCAGCGGAGCACGCTCGGCAGGCTGCGTGCGATCGCGAACGTCCGGCCCGGTCATCTCGTGCCCGCTATCCCCCGCAACCAGGAGCCCCGGACCGGGCTCTCGATGGGGGAGCACTGCGCGTGGATGGCAAGCGAGTGGCGGATCGGCCGCGTCGAGCAGGACACGCTCACCGTCGCGAGCCACCGCAACCTGGCGACCGCCTACGACCGTGGGTTCCAGGGCGACCTGATGACCCCGTTCGCGAGTGTCGAGCGGGATGAGAACCTGCGCCCGGACACGACCGAGCAGGCCCTGGCGAGGCTGAAACCCGTGTTCGGCGGCCCGAACGGCACGCTGACGGCCGCCAACAGCACGCCGCTGACTGACGGTGCCGCCGGGGTCCTGCTGGCCAGCGAGGACTGGGCGGCGGAGCACGAACTGCCGGTGCTCGCCTATCTCACCGGCGCGCAGACCGCCGCCGTGGACTATGTCGGAGGCGGCGAGGGCCTGCTCATGGCGCCCGTGCACGGGATGCCGCGCATGCTGCGGCGCGCCGACCTGCAGCTGCAGGACTTCGACTACTACGAGATCCACGAGGCGTTCGCCGCGCAGGTCCTGTGCACGCTCGCGGCGTGGGAGGATCCCGTGTACTGCCGGGAGCGCCTCGGCCTCAAGCGCTCCCTCGGTGCCGTCGACCGGACCCGGCTGAATGTCAACGGCGGGTCGCTGGCGGCCGGCCACCCGTTCGCCGCGACCGGTGCGCGGATCGTCGCGGCGCTCGCCAAGCAGCTCTCACAGGCCGGCAGCGGCCGCGGGGTGGTCAGCGTGTGCGCGGCAGGCGGGCAGGGGGCGCTCGCGATCCTCGAGAGCGCGGGCGGCGTATGATGGCCGACCGCTACGCACGGATCGTCGGCTCCCCGATCTTGGGCGCGATCGCCAAGCCGCTCGGGCTTCCGGTCCCCGTCACGCTTGAGCGTCACCGCCCGGACGGCCCGCTGATCGACGGGACCGTCCTGGTCGGGGCCGCTCCCGACGGGACGCTCGGCGATGCAGTCGCGCGTGTCCTCCAAGACGCAGAGGTGATCGTGTCGAGCCACATGGAGCCCGGCGGAGCGAAGGGCCTGGTGTTCGACGCCTCGGGCATCGCCGACTCTCGTGGCCTGGTGGAGCTGCAGCGGTTCTTCCACCCGCACGTCACGCATCTCCAGCGGTGCGGGAGGGTGATCGTGCTCGCCGCCAACCCGAGCGAGACGACGCCGCCGACGGCGCGGATCGCCCAGCGTGCCCTGGAGGGGTTCACGCGCTCCCTGGGCAAGGAGCTCGGCGGGCGCGGCATCACCGTGCAGCTCGTCTACGTCGCGCCGGACGCGCACGACGAGCTCGCCAGCACGCTTCGGTTCCTGCTCTCCCCACGCTCAGCTTTCGTATCCGGTCAGGTCGTGAACGTCGGTGCTCCCGTCGCGTCGACTCGCGCCGTCGTCTGGAGCCGCCCTCTGCACGGCAAGGTCGCGCTCGTCACCGGCGCGGCGCGCGGGATCGGCGCGGCTATCGCCGCGACGCTCGCCCGGGACGGCGCTCACGTCGTGGGCCTGGACATTCCCGCGGCGCGGGAGGAGCTCGAGCGGCGCATGGTCGGCCTCGGCGGGGAGCCACTCACCGCGGACATCACCCGGTCCGAGACGCCTCACCTGATCGCCAAGCGCTTCACCGACGGCCTGGACATCCTCGTCCACAACGCAGGGGTCACCCTCGACCGCACGATCGCCAAGATGCCCGAGGAGCGCTGGCAGCGTCTGATGGAGATCAACCTCACCGCGCCTGAGCGGATCACCGACACGGTCATCCAACACGACCTGCTCGCCTCCAACGGCCGGGTGGTGTGTGTCTCCTCGATGTCCGGCATCGCCGGCAACCAGGGGCAGACGAACTACGCGACCTCCAAGGCCGGCGTGATCGGCATGGTGCAGGCCTACGCGCCCCTGCTGGCCGAGCGCAAGGCGACCATAACCGCCGTCGCCCCGGGGTTCATCGAGACCGCGATGACCGACTCCATGCCGTTCGCGATCCGGGAAGCGGGCCGCAGGATGAGCAGCCTTCGTCAGGGCGGCCTGCCCGTCGACGTCGCCGAGACGATCGCGTGGCTCGCGAACCCCGCGAGCACGGGCCTCAACGGGAACACCATCCGGGTCTGCGGCCAGAGCCTGATCGGCGCATGAGCCCGATGCTCACCCTTTCCCGCCCGCCGAAGATGCTGCCGATGTACGCACGGGCCGCAGCGGGCGCGCTCCCGGGCGGCGCGCGGCTCGCCGC
>JBEKGK010000209.1:0-5352 GCA_050012835.1 Solirubrobacteraceae bacterium
GCGTGACCGCCTGTCCACAGCTCAGCCACCTGCGCGCACTGGAGTCGGAGGCGATCCACGTGATGCGTGAGGTCGCCGCCGAACTGGAGAAACCGGTGCTGCTGTTCAGTGGCGGCAAGGATTCGATCGTGCTGCTGCGGCTGGCGGAGAAGGCGTTCAGACCGGCGCCGTTTCCGTTCCCCTTGATGCACGTCGACACAGAGCACAACTTCCCCGAGGTGATCGAGTTCCGCGACCGCCGCGTTGCCGAACTGGGCGAGCGGCTGATCGTGGCGAGCGTGCAGGACTCGATCGACAACGGCCGCGCGGTCGAGGAGACGGGGCCGCGCGCGTCGCGCAACAAGCTGCAGACGGTGACGCTGCTGGACGCGATCGCCGAGCACGGCTTCGACGCGGCGTTCGGCGGCGCGCGCCGCGACGAGGAGCGCGCGCGGGCGAAGGAGCGCGTGTTCTCGTTCCGCGACGACTTCGGCCAGTGGGACCCCAAGAACCAGCGCCCGGAGCTGTGGAACCTGTACAACGGCCGTATCAGGAAGGGTGAGAACGTGCGCGTGTTCCCGCTGTCCAACTGGACGGAGCTGGACGTGTGGGAGTACATCGACCAGGAGCAGCTGGAGGTCCCGTCGATCTACTTCGCGCACGAGCGCAAGGTGTTCGAGCGCGACGACATGCTGTACGCGTGGCGCGAGGGAACCGAGCTGATCGAGGGCGAGCAGATCTTCACCGAGACGGTGCGCTACCGCACGGTCGGCGACATGAGCTGCACGGGCGGCGTGCGCTCGCTGGCGGGCACGCTCGAGGAGGTCGTGCTGGAGATAGCGGCCACGCGCATCACCGAGCGCGGCGAGACGCGCGCCGATGACCGCGTGTCGGAGGCGGCGATGGAGGACCGCAAGAAGGCCGGCTACTTCTGATGTCCGGAACGGCCGTCTATGGGGGCGCGCTCCGCGCGCCTGGCGGCGTTCGCAGTTCCCGGACGAGCGCGCGATGACGCTTGACCTGCTGAGGTTCACGACCGCCGGCTCGGTGGACGATGGCAAGAGCACGCTGATCGGGCGCCTGCTGTTCGACTCCAAGCAGGTGTTCGAGGACCAGCTGGCGCACGTGGCGCAGGCGTCAGAGCGCCGCGGCGGCGAGGGCACGCTGGACCTGGCGCTGCTGACCGACGGGCTGCGCGCGGAGCGCGAGCAGGGCATCACGATCGACGTCGCCTACCGCTACTTCGCGACGGCGAAGCGGCGCTTCATCATCGCGGACTGCCCCGGCCACCGCCAGTACACACGCAACATGGTCACGGGCGCCTCGACGGCGGACGTGGCGGTGGTGCTGATCGACGCGCGCAGGGGCGTGCTCGAGCAGTCCAAGCGCCACGCGTTCATCAGCGCGCTGCTGGGCATCCCGGAGATGGTGGTGGCGATCAACAAGATGGACCTGGTGGACTACTCGCGGTCGCGCTACGAGGAGCTGGTCGAGGAGTTCGAGGCGTTCGCGCGCAAGCTGCGGGGCGGCAAGAACCCGCGACGCACGGAGACGTCCTACATCCCGATGTCGGCGCTGAACGGCGACAACGTGGTCGAGCGCTCGACGCTGATGCCGTGGTACGACGGCCCCGTGCTGCTCGAGCATCTGGAGCAGGTCGAGGTCGCCTACGACCACCCCGACGACAAGCCCGCGCGCTTCCCCGTGCAGTGGGTGATCCGTCCGGCCAACCGCGAGAGCGACTACCGCGGCTACTCGGGCCAGCTGGCAAGCGGCGCGCTGCGGCGCGGCGACGAGGTGACCGTGCTCCCGGGCGGCGGGCGTACACGGATCGCGGCTATCGACACCTACGACGGCGAGCTCGAGGAGGCGATGGCGCCGATGTCGCTGACGCTGCGCCTGGAGGACGAGCTGGACGTATCGCGCGGCGAGCTGATCTGCCACCCGGACGAGGCGCCGGTGGTCGCGCGCGAGATCGAAGCGGACGTCTGCTGGATGACCGACGAACTGCTGCGGCCGGGATCGCGCTACCTGATCAAGCAGACCTCGCGCAGCGCCACGGCGGTGATCGACGCGATCGACGACCTGGTGGACGTGCACACGCTCGAGCGCATGGCGGCGCCGCAGGAGCTCGGGCTCAACGACATCGGCCGCGTGCGCCTGCGCACGAGCGCGCCACTGGTGTTCGACCCGTACACGAGCAACCGCCGCACCGGCAGCTTCATCCTGATCGACGAGTCCAGCAACGGGACCGTCGGCGCGGGGATGATCGCGCCGGCATAGGAGCGTTGAATTCTGAATCTGCCAGGCCACAAGCCCTCAATCTGACAGGCCCTCGACCCACAATCTGCCAGGCACTGAATTCATAATTTGTCCGGCGAAAGGGCTACCCTGCAAGGGTGCTCGACGGACTCCTATCACGCCACAGCCGCCCCCATCTGCTCGAAGCTCTGGCGGAGAGCCGCGCGGTGGCACTACTCGGCGCACGCCAGGTCGGGAAGAGCACGCTCGTGCAGGGGCTGGCCGCCAACGAGTTCCCGGCACGCTACATCTCGCTCGACGATGAGGTGACGGCGGACACTGTGCGAGCCGATCCGCGAGGCTTCGTTGCCGAACTCGACGGGCCGACGGTGATCGACGAGATCCAGCGCGCACCGCGTCTGCTCATGGCGATCAAGCAACGCCTGGACAGCAACCAGGCTCGGGGCCAGTTCCTGCTCACCGGCTCAGCGAACATCCTCACCCTTCCCACCATCGCCGACGCGTTGCCGGGGCGCGTCGAGTACGTCAACCTGTGGCCGCTTTCGCAGGGCGAGATCCAGGGTATGGAGGAGGGCTTTATCGACGGGCTAGTGCGTGGCAAATATCCCAAAGTCTGGGGGGCGCCGGTCGGGCGTCGTGCGATTGCGAGAATGCTCGCAACCGGAGGCTACCCCGAGCTCCAGGGACGCAGCCTGCGCGGTCGCGTGCGCTTCTTCTCGACCTATGTGGCATCGATCATCGACCGGGACCTGCCCGATGTCGCCACGGTGCGCAACGCAGAGAACATCGAACGCCTGCTTCACGTCGTCGCGGCCCGCTCGGCGGCACTGGCGAGCTTCCACGGCATGAGCAGCGAGTTGGGACTCGACGCCGGCACCGTCCGCAGCCACGCGAAGATCCTCGAAGATCTCTTCCTGATCCGCCGCCTCAAGCCTTGGTACACGAATCTCGGTAGCCGACAGGTGAAGACCCCGAAGCTCCACGTCGTCGACAGCGGCTTGCTCGCATTCCTGATCGGGGCCAACGAGCAGCGCATCGCAGCCGACGGCGCAGTCGCCGGAATGATGCTCGAGAGCTTCGTCGCGATGGAGCTCCTGCGCCAGAGCGATTGGCTCGAGGAGCCGGTATCGCTTTACCACTATCGCGACAAGCAGCAGCGCGAGGTTGATGTTGTCATCGAACGCTACAGCGGCGAGGTCGCGGGCGTCGAGGTCAAGGCATCTGCGACCGTCACCGGCGCAGACTTCGCCGGGCTCCGTTATCTACGCGACAAGCTCGGCGACCGCTTCAAGGGCGGAGTCACCATCTACCTGGGCTCAGACACGCTCCCATTCGGCGACCGCCTCGCGGCTGTCCCGCTGAGTGGGTTGTGGAGTGGCTGAAGATCCCGCCGCCCACGATCTCGCCATCTTGCCAGTTGGGTGATGACCCAGGTGGTACACTGCCTCTGTGCCCACCTCACACCCGCGCGTCCAGGTGACGCTCGACCCCGAGTTTGCGAGCGCTGTTGACCGTGCCAGTGCGCATCTCGAGAGCCCGCATGGGCGCGCGGGATTGATACGCACACTGGCATTGCGCGGTGCCGAGGAGATCTCCCGCCAAGCCGAGAGCGAGACCGAAGCTCGAGCACAGGCAATCGAGGGGCTGCTCGCGTACGACTTCTCACAGTTGAGCGACATCGTCGCGAAACGCGAATCGGACCTGGCGGACAAGCTGCCGCCTACATCTCAGCCGCAAACAGATTGACGTGATATACGGCCCAGGCGTCGCGCTCGTCGTTGACACGTCTGCGTGGGCGCGCCAACGTCACCCCAAGGTAGCCCCCCACTTCCGAGACACGGCACAGGCCGGTCTGCTCGCCGGCTGCCCAGTGGTGGCACTCGAGCTTCTCACGACCATAAGAGACGCGACCGGACGCGACCTGCTGGCCAAGCGGTTGAGCACGCTGCGCCAAGCACCCGTCAACCAGGGAGTCTGCGCGGCAGCCCTGAGTGCCTGCAGCGAACTGGCGAGCGCGAACCACGCACGTGTGCCCGCGACCGACTACCTGATCGCCGCGGCCGCCGCCGAGCGCGGCTTCGGCGTGCTGCACTACGACCATCACTACGACGCGCTCGCGGGCCCTCTGGGCTTCGAGAGCGTCTGGATCGCGCCACCCGGATCGATCTGAATAAGCTGTCCAGCCAATGTTCTCGAAGGTCCTCATAGCCAACCGCGGCGAGATCGCCGTGCGCGTCATCCGCGCGCTCGACGAGCTCGGCGTGGCGAGCGTCGCCGTCTACTCCGAGCTCGACCGCGATGCCCCGCACGTGCGGCGCGCCGGCGAGTCCTACAACCTCGGCGACGGCCCCGCCGCCCACAACTACCTCAGCGTCAAGAAGATCCTCGACGTCGCCGCGCGCGCGGGCGCCGAGGCGATCCACCCCGGCTACGGCTTCCTCGCCGAGAACGCTCCGTTCGCGCAGGCGTGCGAGGACGCCGGCATCGTGTTCATCGGGCCGCCCGCCAGCGCCATCGAGGCGATGGGGTCCAAGACGCGCGCACGCGAGCTCATGCAGGCCGCAGGCGTGCCGATCGTGCCCGGCACCACCCAGCCCGTCGAGACGGTCGCCGACGCTTTGCGGATCGCCAAGGAGGTTGTCGGCTTCCCCGTCGCCGTCAAGGCAGCCGGCGGCGGCGGCGGCAAGGGCTTCCGCGTCGCGCTGTCCGAGGACGAGCTCGAGGGCGCCTTCGAGGGCTCCAGCCGCGAAGGCGAGAAGTTCTTCTCCGACCCCACCGTCTACCTCGAGCGCTACCTGCACGACCCGCGCCACGTCGAGGTGCAGGTGCTCGCCGACCGCCACGGCAACGTCATCCACCTCGGCGAGCGCGACTGCTCGATCCAGCGCCGCCACCAGAAGGTCATCGAGGAGTCCCCCGCGCCCGAATGGGTCGTCGATCCGCAGATGCGCGAGCGCATCGGCCAGATCGGCGTCAACGCCGCCAAAGCCGTCGGCTACGTCGGCGCCGGCACGATCGAGGGCCTGTTCACAGTCGGCGCGGGCCGCGAGGACGAGCCGGAGTACTTCTTCCTGGAGATGAACACGCGCGTGCAGGTCGAGCACTGCGTCA
>JBEKGK010000210.1:0-6514 GCA_050012835.1 Solirubrobacteraceae bacterium
CTGACAGGAAAATAGCGTTCAGGCTGCCACTGCCTCGTGCAGGGTGACGGTGTGCCCGAGCGCTTCGAGCTGGGTGATGAGGCGTTTGGTGGTGCGTTGAGGGTCGCGTTTGCGGAAATAGTCTCCGCCGAGGTCGTTGTAGAGCTCACCGGTGGAGAGCATGTGCCAGCAGGCGATGATGATGGAGTGCTTGACTGCGCCGAGAGCCTTCTTGTGTCCGCGGCGGGGTCGCAGGCGTTGGTATTGGGCTTGGAGGTAGACGTCGTTGGTGCGTGTGGCAGCAAGGGCGGCCTCCTCGAGCGCCCAGTCGAGCCACTTCGATCCCTTGCGGGTCTTGCCGGAGCGCCGTCGGCCGGCGGACTGGTCGTTGCCGGGACATTGCCCGGCCCAGGAGGCCAGTTCCTTGGCGGTAGGGAAGACGCTCATGTCAACACCGATCTCCGCCACGATGACCTCAGCGGTGCGCCGTTGAACGCCGGGGATCGTGCACAGCAGCTCAACGGCCTTCTCGAAAGGGGCGATCTGCTCCCCGATCGCCTCGGTCAAAGACGCGACCTGCTCGTCCAAGAAGTCCAGGTGCGCGAGGATCGCGCCGACCCAAACGGCGTGCAGACGATCGAAACGGCCCTCCAGAGCCTCTCTGAGCGCAGGGAGCTTTGACCGCAGCCTTCCCTTCGCCAGATCGGCGAGCACCTCGGGGTCGGTCGTGCCGGCCACGAGCGCGTCGAGCATCAGCCGGCCAGAGACGCCGAGGATGTCTGAGGCGACGCAGTCCAGCTTGATCCCGGTGTCCTCCAGCGCCTTGTGCAGCCGGTTGGCCTCCCTGGAGCGCTCCTGGATCTGGGTCTTGCGATAGCGCGTGAGGTTACGAAGCGCACGAATCGGCTTCGGCGGCACGAAGCTCGCTTTCAACAGCCCGGCCTCCGCAAGCTGGCACAGCCATTCAGCGTCCTTGACGTCGGTCTTGCGCCCAGGAACCTGCTTGACATGCCGTGCGTTGACCAGCAGCAGCTCGAACTCGTCCTCCAGGATCGCCCACACCGGCTTCCAGAACACCCCGGTCGCCTCCATCGTGACCTGCGTGACTCCGTGAGCCGTGAGCCAGTCACGCAGCGTGAGCAGCCCCGAAACCGTCGTTGAGAACTCCGCGACGTGCTGCTCACGAGCACTGCCGTGCGCCGCGGGGACCCGCACGCACGCGGTCACCTGCGCTTTATGAACATCCAGCGCCCCAGGACGCTCGACGACCGTCTCCATTGAAACCTCCCAAAGGGATCGAGGGACACCATCGTCGCCCAGGGGCCTCGAGATCTAGCGTCTCGGGCTCAAGAGCACCAGGCGAAGATCGGCGTTGCGGGCGACCCCCAAATCATCCCCATTTTCATCAGCCCGTGCGGGCCCGCGGCGCGGGCACGGGAACTAATCCGCAACCAGCTTTCGAAGAAGGCGGCAAACCGGACGTGACGTTCGGCTTCACGTCGCACGGGCAGAGCGTCTTCCAGCGGGTCACCAAGGAAATCGCCCAGCGCGGCCAGGAAACGCAGCTGCCGGGCGTGAGCAAGGAAGCGGCGCAGCAGCACTTCGCGATCGTGCTCGACGGGCAGGTGATCACGGCGCCGTCGATCGACTACACGAAATACCCGGAAGGGATCGACGCCTCGCAGGGCTCGCAGATCTCCGGCGGATTCACGATCAGCTCGGCCCGGAACCTCGCGAACGAGCTACGGTCCGGCGCGCTGCCGATCAACCTTGTGTTGGTCTCCAGCTCGCGTGTGCCGGCCGGATAACGTCCTCCGGTCTTAGTCGAACCCTGGGAGACGCGGTGCCTCGTGACCGGCTGCGCCACCGGTGCCGTCTGTAGATTCCATCTGCTCGGCACGCTGTGCGTCCCCGGGTCGCCAGGGCGTCAGTCCTTCTTTGGCGATCGTGCGAGTATGCCTGCGCCTCGGTTGCCAGACTTTCGATCCTGACAGTGTGTAACGGCGCACTGTACGCAAGGGTTGCTCTTGCATTGCGTGAGCCCACCGCTGCACTACGTCGACTCGCCAAGCGTGCTCGGTCACGTCTCGCGGGTAGTCGGCGAAGATCGTCGCAATGGTGGCTCGCGTCTCGATGATCACCGGCCCATGCTCGGCGGGCATGATGTCATCTCCGGTAACCAGGATCCAATCGCGCTTGCCGTTATAGAGCGCAACAAGACCGCGCAGCAGCTCGGGATCCTTTACATCGTGCGCAAGACCTAGATCAGCTGCTGACACCGCCTCTCGTGCGCGCTTACGCAGCGAGCCGGCGAGGCTCTTCGGTAGGTCGGCGTCGACGACCAAGAGCCGATCTCGCCCCACGACTTCACGCCGCGCTCTCGTAGGCCGAAGACGCTTTCCACCACCGGACCGCGTCTTTAATCTGCTCTGGGGACAGGTCATAGTCCTCTTGTAGGATCGTCGGCCCATCCTCCTCGGCCGCGAGCTCTGCGACTAGCGCGACCGGAACGCGACGCCCCTTGATGGTTGGGCGCCCTGAGAGGAAGTCCGGGTCAACGTTGATGTGCTGCAGGTCGGTGAGCTCTCGCGCTGCCCATCCCCCACGTCGGAGATCCGCGGCGACACGCTCGGGATTCACCGTTGTGTGCTCGACGAGCTGCCAGCCATGTGGACCGAGCTCGAAGCGGCGTTCACCCTCCTTGACGAGAAGCGAGGCGAGGGGAATCTCGCCCTCGGCGGAGAGTGCCTCGAGATGGGTGTGCTGGAGCGGCCAGTCCCCTCGTGTCTCACGCAGGCCCTCTATGACCGGCCGGAGCACCTGGAGCGGCACTCCCTTCTCGAGGAGTTCGTGCACGAGGATCGCCTCGGCGGCGTCCTGGAAGCTGTAGAGCTTGGGGTAGTCACTCGACTCTGACTGAGACGCCTGGATGTAACCGTAATGCGCCCATTGCCCGATCGTCCCGCCGGATACGCCGGCGAGCTGGCCGACCTCCTGGGCGAGATAGCGGCCCCTTGGCGGCATCTGAACGAGCGTGCCCACCAGCAGACCCTAACCGACGCTCCGGCGACGACGTGCGCCGGCCTGCGCCCGGGGAATTGGTGCCTCAGCGCTCTCTGAGAGCGCGAAAACCTGCACGACAATGCGGGTTTTCGGCGATGGGCGATGCTGGGCTCGAAATCGCCCCCGACCTCAGCTCAGGTGATATCAGGCTTGTGGGCTGCTCTCAGGTGCTCTCAGATCAACTCAGATTCGCTCAACGAAGTACCACGGGGACCGCGGAGCGAGCGGCAACGGCCCTACCGGACCGATTGGCCGCGTCTCCTCGCGCGCGACTATTGCTCATCGTCTTGTTGGACGCTACGTCGCCGACGCTCCTCTCGGCGCTCGGTCGCCTGCCGGTCCAGCTCCTCCCCACTCCACGCGGAGACCCGGAGACTCGGTCCAACGAGAGCGTGCTCGTTCCAGCCCTGTAGTGTCGCCGCAATCGTTTTCAGCGTGTCGATGGCATCGTGAAGCGTGTGGACCTCTACTACGTCCCGGACCGTCACGGCTGACCAGTCCAACACTGAGTTGATCGTGTAGCGCTCGCCCCACGAATCGTCGAAGCTCACCGTCGCCGCGTACTCGGCCGGGAGATCCGAGCCCCCGCGTGCCATCACGGTGTCCCACAGAGTCCTCCACTCCTGCCCCGGGACCAGAGTCGGAATCACCGCCGGGATGTCGACGGTGGCCTCACCGGGAGCCGCGCGCGTCAACTCCGGATCGAACTCAACGCGGATGTCTTTCGCGGCGGTGCTGCCGAAGTTCTTGACGACGAGATCGATTACCGCAAACGATGCGGGACTCTCGTCAGCGAAGACCACCACGTACGGCTGCGCCTGCGCCTTGCGCAGACGGGCAGCCTCTCGCAGGCTCGCGCGAGCTAGCAGTGCGGCGGCGAGCGCTATCGCTACGAGGCCCCATGTCGCTATCGCGGTCCATTCGGCGGCATCCACACCGAGCAGAGTTGCGGCCACGCGCATAAGGATTGCAGTCTGCCAGGACGGCAACACGGGGCCGCCTGGGTCCCCTGGGCACCGAACCGGTCAGCTCCGCGTGCCCTTGCCTCCGTAGGTTCGGCCGGCAAATCGGTACCCGTCCTCGGCGATTTCGCTGCCTCCCGCAGTCATAGCTGACGCGAACGTCGTCCCCTCGGCCCTCATCAGCGGCCGTGCCCGCCTGGTGATCGCCTCCGCGCATCGAGGTCTTCACGACCGGCGACCTGCTCGACGCGCTACGCGATGCCGGACACGACCCAGAGCTTGCATGACTGGCGCGAGAACTGGCGCGAGCCACCTTTTCGAGCGCCGCTGCTCTGGGCCTCAGCGACCACCCAGCACGACCAGCGCCATCCAGAAAACCCAGTCCCAGAGCTACTTGATGTACATGCCACTGATCGCGCGCGCGATCACCAGCTGCTGGATCTCGGCGGTGCCCTCGAAGATGTCGTAGATCTTCGCGTCGCGGTGCCAGCGCTCGACGGGGTACTCGCGGGTGTAGCCGTTGCCGCCAAGGATCTGGATCGCGCGCTCGGTCACCCACACGGCGACCTCGCCGGCCTTGAGCTTGCTCATCGAGCCCTCGGCGTTCTCGAACGGCACCTGCGTGCGCCCCATCCACGAAGCCCGCCACACGAGCAGCCGGGCGGCGTCGATCTCGAGCTTCATGCGCGCGAGCGTGAACGCAATCGCCTGGTTCTCGATGATCTTGCGGCCGAACTGCTCGCGCTCCTTGGCGTACTCGAGCGCGTACTCGTAGGCCGCGCGCGCGATGCCGAGCGCCTGCGCTCCGACGATCGGACGCGAGGACTCGAAGGTCTGCATCGCGGCCTGCGACTTGCCCCGCTTGCCCTCGCGCACGCGCGCAAGGCGTTCGTCCAGCTTGTCCTTGCCGCCGAGCACGTGACCGGCCGGGACGCGGCAGTCGTCGAGGAACACGTCCGCGGTGTGCGACGCGCGCAGCCCGTGCTTGGAGACCTTCGAGCCTTCTGAGATGCCCTTGGCCTCGCTCATCGGCACGACGAACGCGGCCTGCCCGCGAGCCCCCAGCTCGGGGTCGACGGTCGCGATGATCACATGCACATCCGCGATCCCGCCGTTCGTGGCCCACGCCTTCTGGCCGTTGATGACCCACTCGCCCGCCGCCTCGTCGAACTTCGCGCGCGTGCGCAGGCTGGAGACGTCCGAGCCGGCGTTGGGCTCGGAGGCGCAGAACGCCGCGACCTTGACCTCATCCGCCGTGCCGAAGCAGCGCGGGATCCACTCGCCGATCTGCTCGCCAGAGCCCTGACCGAAGATCGCCGCCACCGCGAGCGCGGTGCCCATGATCGACATGCCGATCCCGGCATCGCCCCAGAACAGCTCCTCGTTGACGATCGGCAGCGTCAGCCCGGTCGGATCGGCGAAGAACTGCGCGAGCCCTTCGAAGCCGTACAGCCCGATCTTCGCGGCCTCTTCGATGATCGGCCACGGGGTCTGCTCCTTCTCGTCCCATTCGTGGGCGGCCGGTCGCACCACGTCGGCGGCGAAGCCGTGGACCCAGTCGCGGATGTCCTTCTGGTCCTGGCTCAGCGCCAGTGAGAACGTCGAGTCCTGCGTGGCTGCACCGGCGATCGCCTCGACCGCCGCCTCGGCGGCGTCGGTGGCCGCGGCGCTCGAGTCAGACGTTACGGCTGTGGGCGGGGCTGACATCGGGCGGGATCTCCTTTGGTGACGGGGCGCCGGAAGCGACGGGGATGCGCGCCCAAGGGCGCGCCGAGCGGGTAGGAACACCCTTGACAAACGCTGGTTGAAACCCTTGACAGGGTAGCCCACGCGCAATCGGTGTGCATCGACATTAACCGCACAACGAACCCGTATATAACCGCACGACGAGCCGATACATCATAAAACCGATATGACTTGACTAGATCTCGATTCCCGGAGCGCGACTAGCGCGTCTGCCAGGCCTGCTCCTCGCGCGTGAGCGCGAGCACCTCCTTGGGCAGCTTGCCGGCGGCGACGTCGGCGACGGTCACGTTCTCGAGCACTTTGCGCAGGTTGGCGCGCAGCGCCACCCACACCTGCTGCAGGCTCTCGGCGGAGCCCGCGTACTCGACCTCCTCCGGGCGCTGCCCGCGCACGCCGACAAGCGGGCCCTCGACCGCGCGGATGATGTCGGCGAGGTTGACCTCGCCGGCTGGATGGGCCAGCCAGTAACCGCCTTCGGGGCCGCGCTGGCTGCGCACGATGCCCGAGGAGCGAAGCTGCGTGAGGATGTTCTCCAGGAACGACACCGGGATGCTCTGCGCCTGCGCGACTTCGTCGACCTTGCGGGGCGAGTCCTGGGCGCTGCCGGCGAGCTCCACGACGGCGCGCACGGCGTAGTCGGCCTTGGCGGTCACGTGCATACCGTGATTCTCACGTATTCGGCGGCGAAGCCGCCTGCTCCCCCGAGAAGTTAGGCAACCCTAACCCCCTATGCTACGGTTTCCTCGTCATTCCCGACCGCATAG
>JBEKGK010000211.1:0-5274 GCA_050012835.1 Solirubrobacteraceae bacterium
TACCACCACGAGGAGTCCGACAGCGTCCACAGGATGATCCCGAGCGCGAGCAGGCCCAGCTCGGCCGGCGGGTTCAGCCGCCGGCGCAGGGCGACGAAGAAGAGGGCCGCGAGGGCCACGGAGTCGAGCACGGGATAGGCGAGATTCACCAATCCGCCGAGACCCAGCGTGCCGTCCCGGGCGACCACCGAGCCGATCACGAGACTCCAGCTGCACAGCACGAAGCCGCAGGCGATGCACAGCGCCTCGACCGCTCCGCGCAACTGTGAGAGGACCCCGGCGGGAGTCCGCACGAAGGCCAGCAAGCCAGAGATGACGAACGCATAGCTGAGCAGGAAGAAGCCGTCCGCGACCGAGGGTTCCGGGACGCGCGTCCCGAGACCGATTTCGTACACGCACACGCACAGCTGACCCAATGCCCACGAGCCGACCCCAAGGGTCAGCAGTAGCCAGGCAGGCTGCCGCTGAACTCGATGAGGAGCCTGAGGCTCCTCGCCTGTGTGGCTCGCCCGTCCTGCCTCCCGCGCGGCGGCATATTTCCTGCGCACACGCGTGGCGCGAATCGCGCACGCGACGGTCGCCAGGGCGGCGGCGAGCACTTCGCCAATATCGGCAAAGGCGGTCCAGCCCGTCGAGTTGCCGGAGTGCAGCGCAGTCAGCGCTCCGTACACGGCCACCGCCACGAACACGAGCAGCCATGGCAGCGAGATCGGGAGTCGCCCGCGATGAGACAGTGGGTGCGTGCGCTTGCGTGATGGTGGCATGAGGCTGTCCTTCAGCACAGCGGCACGCACCTCGGGCGCCCGTTAGGAGTCTCGCTATTTGGAATAGTCTTCGGCCCGGTTAAGCGGCAGCTTGAGCAAAGGAGCTCCGACTAAGAGACTGTTCGGCCATGCGCCGCTTTGATCCACGCCCGGTATGCGTCGTAGAGAGCCGGGATACGCCGCTGGCGTCTACAGCGTCACAGGCCGAGATATCGCACGTGGCCCGCGCTGTCGACCTCGCTCACGCTAAAGGGGTAGCGACGCGTCCCGCCGGCGATCACCGCTGTGCACCGGAAGACCAGTCCCGCCTGCTGCAACACCTCGGCTGGACAGGAGGCTGTGGCATGCAGGCGCCTCTGGCTGAGAACCGACGCCTCGATCGCCCGCTGGACTCTTGCGATGTTCAGCACGACCAGCGGTCTCTCGTCCTGATAGCGCACCTGACCGGCGCCGTCGGTCTCGGTGACCGTTACCGGGTAGGTGCCCACGTCCAAGCGTGCCGCGCACGTGAACACATGACCCGCCTTCTGCGGGATCTTCGTCGGACACGCGACCGTCGCATGGAGACCGCGCTCATTCAGGATCGACTTCGCAATCGCGCGCTCGATCTTCGCGCCATCGAGGCTCTGGGCGCTCGACCCACATGCCGAGACGCAGACGCTCGCGAGCAGAACCGCCGCGACCACGACCAGCCCGCTCGTACGTCGCGGATAGCGATCGGTTGTCATGCTATCCCACCACCGTGATGTACAGGAGCGCTTTCGCGGCGGGAGCCGTCGTGAACACGACTTCAACCGATTTGGCGCTGATGGCCTTGACTTTGTAGTTGGCGCTGGATTCCACCCCACCTGGTTCTTCGCCTTCGCCAGTCTGCACCGTGACCTCGACGAGGCGGGTTTCGAGGTTGTCTTCGATCACCCATTCTTTTTTCACGCCGTTACCCACGATGGCCGCCGATACTTTGCGCGCGGGCGATGAGACACCGACCGTGATGGCACCTTCCGCCGGTTTCGCTGGCTTGGCGGTTGGCGCCACGAGCTTCGCGACCGTGACAGCTTCTTTCTTGAGATCGGCCGTCGTAACGGATTCCGCACCGATGGCCCCTTCTTTGCCTTCTTTGCCTTCAGTGCCTTTTTCGCCTGTCGCTCCTTTTTCGCCTACGGCGCCTTTTGGCCCTTCTTTGCCTTCTTTGCCTTCTTTGCCTTCAGCGCCTTTCGCGCCAGCTTCGCCTTTGGCGCCCGTTGCCCCGGTGGCTCCCGTTTTGCCTTCTTTGCCTTCTTTGCCTTCAGCGCCTTTCGCGCCAGTTTCGCCTTTCGCGCCCGTCGCCCCGGTGGCTCCTGTTTTGCCTTCTTTGCCTTCTTTGCCTTCAGTGCCTTTCGCGCCAGCTTCGCCTTTGACGCCTGCTGCGCCTTTGGGTCCTTCTTTGCCTTCGGCGCCCGTTTCGCCTTTGACGCCCTGGGCGCCTTGAGCGCCTTCCTTGCCTTCCACGCCCTGCGGCCCGGCCGGACCCTGCGCCCCTTCCTTGCCTTCCGGACCCGTAGCCCCCGCTTCACCTCTAGCACCCGGTGGTCCGGAGGCGCCCGTTTCGCCTTTGACGCCAGTTTCGCCCTTGGCGCCTTCAACGCCCTGTTCACCCAGTGGCCCCGGCAAGCCTTCGGCGCCCATCGCACCGGTCGCACCTTTGGGCCCTTCTCTGCCTTCCGCTCCGGTCGCGCCGGTCGCGCCCCTGGGTCCTTCTGCGCCTTCCGCCCCGGCGGCACCCGTTTCGCCTTTGACGCCCTGGGCGCCTTGAGCGCCTTCCTTGCCTTCCACCCCCTGCGGACCGACCGGACCCTGCGCCCCTTCCTTGCCTTCCGGACCCGTAGCCCCCGTTTCACCTCTGACGCCTTGGACGCCCTTCGGTCCTTCCTTGCCTTCGGGACCGGTCGCGCCCGACTGGCCTTTGACACCCTGGACGCCTTTGGGTCCTTCTCTGCCTTCGTGACCGGTCTGACCCTGAGGCCCTTCTGGACCTTCGGGGCCAGCGGCCCCCGTTTCGCCTGCGACGCCCTGCGGACCGGCCGCACCCTGCTGACCTTCTTTGCCTTCGAGACCCTGCGGGCCTTCGACGCCCTGCGGGCCTTCCGGACCCTGCGGGCCGGCGGAACCCTGCGGGCCTTCTTTACCTTCGGGGCCGGCGACGCCCGTTTCGCCCTTGACGCCCTGCGCACCGGTCGCACCCTGTCTGCCTTCCGGACCAGCGGCACCAGCGGCGCCTTCTTTACCTTTCGGCCCAGCGGCACCCGCTTCGCCCTTGACACCCTGCAGGCCTTCCTTGCCTTCTGGCCCGGCGACGCCGGTCGCACCTCTTGCTCCTTCTTTGCCTTCGTTACCGGCTGCGCCCTTTTCGCCTTGCGAGCCTTGTGAGCCGGTTGCACCGGGGGGCCCTGGAGGACCCCCGTTGCCCGGCGGGCCGGCGGGGCCGGCAGGTCCCGTGGCCCCGCGTGGTCCCCTGAGACTGTGCTTCGCGTTCGCTTGAGCCACGCCGGCACGCCTCCTTGGGATGGCGCGAGCACCATGCGTGCTGTCTGCGAGCAGCGGCCCCACCCGGACACCGGCATTCGTGGCGGTGGACGATCCGTGGCTCGCGAGTCGCGCTCCGGTGCCTGCGAACGCTAGGAGCGCAATTGTGATTGCCAGCGGGCGATGGGCGAGTGATTGCAACATAGCGATGATTTCCATTAACTGGTGGTGCCCGGGATTTGCATCGTCCTTAAGTACGCGCAGCTCCCAGAGACACCTGCTCCGCAGCAATCAAAGCCATCCAACCCACTCGCTAATCAGCAGCATACGACTATACGGAGTAATAAAATGATAATTGTCTCTTCTGCAGCGCATCCGTGGCGATCAGTGTGAGTTTTGTAGACATCTAACTGTTTGTCATCAAGGTGTTAAGCCGATACGGGTGGTTGCCGATGCGCTGGATTGATGTCGAACCCAACATCTCTTCCCACCGTCGACGAGCTTGGGCGTCTGGGGCTGGCTTTGAACGCCCGCACGGAGGACGTGGTGGGCCTGATGCTCCTGCGCACGAGGGAATCGGAAGGTCCGCCAGATGCGATGGTCGAGGAGCGCTTTGCTCGAGTCGGCGCGGTCTCGACTGTCGCGGTCGCTCGCTGGATGGCCGGCGAGCGCGCAGAGGTGGCTCGCGAGGTCGGGCAGGAGTCCTGGCAGATCTTCGCGCAACTGGCCTCTCAGCGCGCAGCGCCGCTGAACGAGGTCACCAAGCGCTGCCTGCGCTGGCGCGACGCGGCCGGCGACGTGTTGCGGGAATGCGCAAAGGATCTGGACACGGCACCCGCGGTGCTGGCGGAGGCCCTCGCGATGCTGCAACGCAGCCTCGACGTGACGCTCGTACGGATGTGCGAGTCCTTTGAGACCGAGCGCCAGCGAGGCGACGAGCAGCTCGCCCGCCGCCAGCACGAGCTCGCGTTCCTCGCCACCCACGACGCATTGACCGGCCTCCCCAACAGGACGCTGATCCTGGATCGCGTCGAGCAGTTGCTGATACGCGCCCGCCGCGAGCAGACGCCGCTGGCCGCGCTGTTCATCGATCTAGACAACTTCAAGGCGATCAACGACTCGCTCGGCCACGCCACAGGCGATGAGCTGCTGCGGGCGGTCGCAGCGAGACTGACCGCAGTCGTGCGAGAGGCCGACGCAGTTGGACGGCTCGGCGGCGATGAGTTCGTGGTCATCGCCAGCGAGCTGTCGCTCGCAGCCGGGCCCGAGCTGATCGCAGAGCGGCTGCTCGAAGCGCTCGAGCGACCGTTCAAGCTCGCCGGGGCAACGCAGACGCCCCTGAAGGTGACCGCGAGCGTCGGGATCGCCGCGGGCGATCGCGCGTCCGCGGGCGAGCTGCTACGCGACGCGGACATCGCTATGTACCAATCCAAGTGGGACGGACGCCACCGCTACACGCTGTTCGAATCAGGCATGCAGACCGCCGTGCAAACACGGATGGAACTCGAGATGGACCTGCGGATGGCGCTGGAGAACGAAGAGTTCTTCCTCGTCTACCAGCCCACCTTCAACCTGCAAGACATGAGCGCCACCGGAATGGAGGCGCTGATCCGCTGGAACAGCCCCACACGCGACATCGTCCAGCCCGACAGCTTCATACCGCTCCCCGAGGAGACAGGGCTGATCGTCGAGATCGGCAAGTGGGTCCTGCTGGAGGCATGCCGCCAGGGCGTCGCCTGGCGCGACGCGGGATACCCGATCGGCATCGCCGTCAACGTCTCCGCGCGACAACTCGACACCGACGAGTTCGTAGCCGACGTCGAGCAAACGCTTCACGAGACGGGGCTGGACCCCGGCTCGCTGACGGTCGAGGTCACCGAGACAGCGCTGATGCGCGACGCCGAGCAGACCGCGATGCGCCTGGCAGCAGTCAAGGAGCTCGGCGTGCGAATCGCGATCGACGACTTCGGCACGGGCTATTCCTCGATGGCCCACCTCCAGCACTTCC
>JBEKGK010000212.1:0-10197 GCA_050012835.1 Solirubrobacteraceae bacterium
GCCAGCGGGAAGGATCTGCACCTGGCGGCGTCCTTACGGGCGACGACCACTATCGATGGAGGACCTGACTCGTGAGTTTCCCAGCGCAAGGCCGAGCAAAGATGCGTCCCATGCCCACGCTCTCAGCGGTGACCCTGGCCGTCGGCCTGCTCGCGCTGGCCGGCTGCGGCAGCTCTTCCAGCGCCACCAGCTCCTCCACCACCGCGACGACATCCGCGACCACCGCGACGACGCCCGCAACGACGCCGACGACCAGTTCGAGCGCGTCCACGCCCTCGAGCGCCGCCGCCACCGGCGCCCTGAGCCTCGAAGCCAACGCCGAAGGTCAGCTCAAGTACAACAAGACCGCGCTCACAGCCACGGCCGGCAAGGTCGCGATCGCCTTTACCAACATGTCGCCGCTCGGCCACAACATGACGATCGAATCCTCAGCGGGGAAGGTCGTCGGGGCGACGCCGACGTTCCAGGGCGGCTCCAAGACGCTGACGCTGCAGCTCAAAGCCGGCACCTACAAGTTCTTCTGCTCGGTGCCCGGACACCGGATGGCAGGGATGGAAGGCACGCTGACGGTGAAGTAGCGCCGCGGCGCTGACCGGACGCGAACAGATGTTCCCGTCCGGTCGTCGCGGTAGGTTGCGCTCATGGCGCTGCGATCGGCGGACCCTGCGGCCCTCCGAAAGGCACGGGGCGCATTCTTCACGCCTCCGCCGATCGCGGAGTTCCTCAGCCGCTGGGCTATTCGCTCCTCAGATGCGCGCATCCTCGATCCGACGTGCGGAGAGGCCGTCTTCCTTCTCGCGGCCGCCGAACGTCTCGAAGCTATGGGAGCGTCTCAGGAGGCGATAACGAACCAGCTGACTGGGGTTGACCTACACCAGCCATCGCTAGACGCGTCGGGCGCGCTGCTCAACCTGGCGGGTGCCGGTGCCAAGCTCGTTCGCTCGGACTTCTTCGAGCTATCGACTCCTGCGCAGATCGGAGACCGCGTCGGCTGGCAAGATGCGGTCATCGGCAACCCGCCGTTCGTCCGGTATCAAGAGCATCGCGGGCATACACGGAAACGCTCGGTAGCAGCCGCGTTCGAGCAAGGCGTTCGCCTTTCGGGCCTAGCATCATCGTGGGCGGCGACGCTGGTGCACGCCTCCGCATTCCTGCGCCCGACCGGCCGCCTCGCGATGGTGCTACCCGCGGAGCTGCTGACAGTCGGGTACGCCGAGCCGATCCGAACGTGGCTACGACGGCGATTCGCGGTCGTCAATCTCGTCATGTTCGAGCAGCTCCAGTTCCGCGGAGCCGACGAGAAAGTCGTTCTGCTCGTCGCGCATGGCACCGGCCCTTGCGATTCGTTCTGCCTGTTTCACGTAAATGGCGCAGATGACCTCGCCGACGTGCACCCGCTGGACCCGATCGGCGCTACACCTGCTGCCGAGGGCAAGTGGAGCGACCTAGCGCTGCCGTTTGATGCGCGCCAGCTATTCAGATCGGCGACCGCACGAATGACGAGACTCGAGGAGTACGGAGCACCGACGCTCGGAACAGTCACAGGCGCCAATGACTTCTTTGCGCTCTCTGAGGTCACACGGCTGAAGTACGGCATCGCCGAGACCCACCTCAAGCGCGTCAGCCCACCAGGCACCAGGCATCTGAAGGGCCTTTCCTTCTCCCGCGCTCAATGGGACGAGCTCAAGCTCTCAGGCCAACGCGTGTGGCTGCTGCACCCTGACAAGAAGGCCCGCAGCAAGGGACTGGCGGCATATCTTGATTACGGTCGCGAGCGCAACGTGCCCGACGCCTACAAGTGCACGGTGCGGGACCCGTGGTGGCGACCGCCCGTGGTCCCTGTGCCTGATCTGTTCTTCACATACATGTCCCATCGCTATCCGCGGCTGATCACGAACGCCGCGAAGACAACCTTCGTCAATTCGATGCTAGGTATACGGCTCAAGGATGGCGTTCCGGCGGAAACCCGCAGCGCGCTGCCGTTGCTCGCGGTCAACTCGCTAACGATGCTGGGGGCTGAGATCATGGGTCGCGCATACGGCGGCGGCATCCTCAAGATGGAGCCAAGCGAGGCGGCCGGTCTGCCCGTGCCGGGGCCAGCCGCCCTCGAACAGGCTTGGACAGCGCTCTCGAAGCGCAGCCATAATCTCGATGCGGCCCTCAGGCGCGGCGAGTGGTGGAGCGTGGTGGCCGAGGTCGACCAGGTGCTGCTAAAGGGGGCACTCGGCCTCAGCAACAACGAGATCGTGGCCATACGTGACGCGGCGATGCTGCTTCGCGTCCGTCGCACTCGTCAAGATGAGTCGCATAGCCCGACCGTCAAAACCTGATGTTCTAGCCGAACTCGATCCGCTTCTGCGGGACGCCGGTCCCAGCCTAGCTCCGTGGACGCATCCACTGGGTTCGCACGAGGACGAGCGGGCGTACGTTCCGGACTACGCCATACTCCGCTCGCTTCTCGCCGTCCCCATAGAACAGGGGCATGCTCAGAGCCAGCAGTCGGGTCGAGTCGCGAAGTCGCTCGACGCCTACGTCGCTCATGAGCTGCGACGCGCGGGCTTTGATCCCGGCACGGTGTTCCCGCGGCTGCGGATGCCCCGGGCAATGCCTCCCGAGATGAGTGACGTTGAGGAGGCCATCGACCATCTCGTAACCGTGCTGGATGAGTACGAGTCATTCACGTCGCAGAGGCTGAAACCTGCGCCACTGCGCTCGGCAATCATGCGCCTGGCCAGCGTGAAGCTCGGCGGCTCAGAGACGAACGTACTCGGGCGCTTCTACAAGAAGCAGGTAGACGCTGTGGTGCTCTCGGACTGGTTGCGAGGACCCGACGTCTTGGTATCGGGAAAGACTCAGTTCTCCAGCTACCTCAACAACAAGAACAACCGCTACGAGGAGGCGATCGGTGAGGCACACAACCTGCGCGATCGCTATCCGCTGGCGGCTATGGGCTTTGCGTATCTTGTCCGCTCGAACGTCTCTCAGGGTGGCGCGTATGAGCTTCTTCGCGACCTCCTCGTGCGCCTTCGTCGGCCCGACGGTCCGTTCGACGCGACGGTCTTGCTCGTCGCTGAGTGGGACGACGAGACGCTCAATCTGAGCTCGGTCGAGGATCCGGCACCCTCGCTGGCGCTGCCGCGATTCTTCGAGGACCTGCTGAATGCCGTCATGTCCTATACGCCGGTCGACGTGTACCAGCGAGTGCGTGCACAAAAGCTCGGCGAGCCGGAGGGAGGCTTCCCACTTAGCGAGGATGGCTCTGACGAGCCCGGCGGTTAGCCTGGCCAAACGCACTCCGCGCGCTCGGGTGGCAGACCAAGGTCCGCCGACCGCGAGGATGTACACGCGGCACATATCGTGCTGTGTCAAGAGATCGCAGACTTCATCGATGCAAACCGCGACCGATTTCCGGCAAGATACAAACGTAGCTGGAAGCTCACACGTTTGGTGGCGTGCTACTTCTTCAGCGCTCCGGCCTCCGTGCTCGCTGGTACGACGAAGCGCTGGGGCCGAAGGCCCGCTCTTGGCGCCGACCCGGCCAGGTCCTGAGGGTCCTCAGCCGTTGACCTCGACGATGTCGCCGAGGGCGAGCATCCCGAAGACCGTGTGAGCCGCTTCGATCGGCAGCTCCACGCAGCCGTTGGACTGCGGGAAGCCGTATGAGGCGCGCGGGTAGCCGTGGACGGCGTCGCCGCCGTTGAAGTAGTTGACCCACGGCACGTCGGGCACGACGTATTTGGTGCCGTCCACGTCGGTGCCGCTCATCGTGGTGGACACGTAGCGCGCGTAGATCGGGAAGATGCCCAGCGCCGTTTCCGCGCCGGGCACGCCCGTGTTGACAGGGGTGCTGAAGACGACATGGTGGCCGCGGTGCACGTCGAGCGTCTCGGGCAGCGACTCGGAGACCGATACCCATGTGTACGGCCGGGGGTCACGGCGGTCGTTGGTCTCGTCGTAGAGCACCGACGCCCAGGTGGCGCTGTCCGGTTCGCCGGTCGCTTCCAGTCCGCGGTCCGCCTGGTAGACCTCGAGCGCGCCGCGCGTGGTCTGATCCAGCTGGCCCACCTCGACGGGTGGCGCGTCGGAGGGGTCGGGCGCGAGCGCCCCGCGCGGCGGGTGGAAGGCGTGTTCGGCCGCTTCGCGGCGTGTCTCGGCGCCGGAGGCGATGTGGACTATGTAGCGAGCGTGAAACCTCGCACCGAGGTAGCCCAGGCGCGCGAGCGCCTGCTGCAGGCCGGCGAGCGGCGGGCAGGCCACGCGCAGGCCGATCGTCTGCTTGCGACCGAGCTCGACATGGCCGGTTGAGCTCGTGCGCGCCCATACGGTCAACGCGTAGCGGGAGCACGGCTGCAGCGTGGATACGGGGGTGAAGACCTCGGAGTCGCCGGCGATGCTCCACGTACCCGCAACCTTGGGGCTGAGGCTCGGTGGCGGCGAGGCGGCCGAGACGGGCGCCGAGAGCGTCACGGTGAGCGGGTCAGTGCCGTTGGCTATCACGCGCTTGGGCAGTGCCGCAAGCTGGGTGGGTGGCAGCGGCGAGGCCGCCGCCGCGGCCTCGGCCGAGCGCGCATCGAGCAGGGTGCTGACGCTGTGATCGCGGGTACCGAGCGCGACGACCACAACTGCTGCCACAGCCACAATCAGCAGCACGACGATCGACCAGCGTTTCATGTCGGAGGAAGGCTAACGCATGGGCCTGCCGTGATCTGCAGCAGAGCTGGCAGGATGCGTCCTGGCTTTTCTTGGGCCTGGCAGCGGCCGATCAGGCCTTGATCCAGGGATCTTGCGAGCGTGACAACAGCTGGGCGGCGATCCCGACCGCCAGCACGATCGCGCTGGCCAGCGCCAGCGCCGCGGCGATCGCGACGTGCAGAACGAGCAGCGCGCCGGTGAGGGCACCGAGCAGCATGGCCGCGATCGCGACCGCCCGGCGTCCGAATTTCGATCCCGGCCCACCCACCAGCCCGGCTTCGGAGGCGAGGCCGGTGAGTGTGCGCGTCAGCACCGTTGTGGTCAGCTCGGGCACCGCGAGGCGCTGCGCCGCGGCGTTCTGTACACCCATGGCGAGCGCCAGCGGCACGAGCAGGGCATAGCGGCTGGCGCTGTTGAGCGGTTCGCCGACGGCGAGCGCGACGATCAGCGCGATCGCGACCAGCGTGAGCTGGGTGACGCTCGCGCAGCGCAGGAGGTGGCCGCGGTGCTCCGCGTTGCGCGCGCCGAGCCAACCGCCCGCCAGGGCACCCACGAGGAATGAGCCGCGTCGACGACGCCGGTGAGGAACGTCAGCGCGATCATCATCGGCATCAGCGGGCCGTGGCGATCACCGGGTTGCGGGCGCAGCGTCCGTGCGGCTTCCTCAAGGACGCTCACGACAGACGACCGCCCGCTGCCGCGCGTGTGGAGAGCCTTGCCAGCGACACGACCTGACACTAGCGCGCGAGCAGGCGCGCACGAGGCTCAGTCGAGGTAGGTGACGACTTCGGCGAGCGGCGCGCGCTCGGGCACTCGCTGCTCCTGCACCGGTGAGCCGAGGTAGAGCAGCCCGACGGGCGTCTCGGCCGCCGCCAGGCCGAGGATCTCCCGGCCCCGGGGGTCATCCAGCAGCGCCACCGTGCGCCAGTAGCCGGCGAGGCCGCGCGCGTGCGCGCCGAGCAGCACCAGGTAGGCCGCCACGGCGGTCGCCAGCAGATCCTCGCGGTCCTGCGCCGGATCGCCGCCCTGATGCGCGGTGACCGCGATCAGCGTCGGGGCGCGCTGGAGCTTTACCGCCGAGCCCGGCTGCTCGGACTCGGCCAGTGTCATCAGCAGCTCGCGTGTGCGTTCGCCGAGCACGCGAAACCGCCACGGGCTGGTCAGATGGTGGTTGGGCGCCCAGCTCGCCAGCTCGAACAGCTCGTCGAGCACCGCGGCATCGATCGTCTGCGCGGTGAACGCCTTGTGCGTGCGGCGCGTGCGGATAGCCTTCTCGACGTCCATGCCTGCAACGGTAGAGCCAAGTCTCGCTCCAGGTTGAAATGGGATGAGCCTCGGCGAAATCGTGGCCGTCGCCTTCGCCGGCCTGGCGGCGGGCGCGATCAACACGCTTGTGGGCAGCGGCACGCTGATCACCTTCCCGGTGCTGATCGCGTTCGGCTACGCGCCGGTGACGGCAAACGTGTCGAACACGATCGGGCTCGTGCCCGGCTCGGTGTCGGGCGCGATCGGCTACCGGCGCGAGCTCGCGGGCCAGCGCGCGCGGGTGCTGCGCTTCGGCGCGATGTCGGTGGCCGGCGGCATCACGGGCGCGGTGCTGCTGCTGGTGCTGCCCGCCGCGGCGTTCAAGGCGATCGTGCCGGTCTTCATCGCGATCGCGCTGGTGCTGACGCTGCTGCAGCCGCGCCTGGCGCGCTGGCTGCTCAAACGGGAAATCGATCTCGAGCGCAGGGGTGCGGTGCTGGTGCCTCTGGCGGTGTACCTGACGGGCGTCTACGGCGGCTACTTCGGCGCAGCGCAGGGCATCATGCTGCTGGCGATCCTCGGCGCGGCGCTGGCGCAGGACCTGCAGCGCACGAACGCGCTCAAGAACGTGCTCGCGGGTCTGGTCAACGGCGTGGCGGGGGTGTACTTCGCGTTCGCCGCGCACGTCGACTGGGGCCCGGCGGCGATCATCGCGTGCGCGTCGGTCGCGGGCGCGCAGCTCGGCGCGCGCTACGGGCGGCGGCTGCCGCCGGATGCGCTGCGGGCCGTGATCGTGCTCGTGGGGGTATTCGCGATCGTGCGTCTGCTCGTGAATTGAGCGGCGTGCCTGGAGCGAGCGTGCTCGTGACTCAGCGCCAGCGAGCGGGCGGCGGGCCGCAGTCTCAGCGCGGGCGGCTCAGTGCAGCTGCTCGAAGAACGTGTAGATGACCATCAGGCTGACGAGCACGACGAACACGCGCAGCACCCACAGGCCGGCGCTGGCGCGCGCGCTGAGCGGGGCTCGCGGCACCGGCCGGGAGGTTTCGGCGACGAACTGATCGCGCTCGAGGTGCATGATCAACTTGTCCTCGGCGCGCTCCTGAGCCTGCAGGTCCTGCTCGGAGATGGCGGGGCTCTGATGCGCGGCGTCGCTGAGGGGAGTCTTGGTGTTCATGAGCCGATCAGGTGGACGGCCTGCAGGAAGGAGTCGATGCCGTAGGCGGCTCCGCAGACTCCGACGAACGCGATCACCGCGATCCCGATCACGTTGGTCGAGCGCTTGTTCACCCACTGGCCCATCAGCCCCTTGTCGTTGGCGAGCATCACCATCAGCACCAGGCTCACGGGCAGCAGCACCGTCGCGAGCACGTTGGCGTTGAGCGCGATCGACAGCAGCGGTGCGCCGGGGATCAGGATCACGACCGCGGCGAGCAGCGCGACGCCGATGTTCGCGGCATAGAAGACGGCTGCGCCCCGCGGCGAGCTGTTGAAGCTGTGCGAGGCGCCGATGCATTCGCCAGCGGCGTAGGCGGTGCTGGCGGAGATCGTGAGGATCGCGACGGCTCCGGCCTCGATCAGCCCGAGCGCGAACACGGTCCCGGCGGCGGAGCCCGCGACGTGCTTGAGCGCCTGCGGGAACCCGGCGTTCGGCGCGAACCCCTGGATGCCCGACCCGTTGTGCGTGAGCAGCGCGGCCCCCGCGACCAGCGCGCCGACGCCGAAGATCGCCGCGAGCACGGCGCCCAGAGCGGTGTCGTAGCGGCCGTGGCGAACGTCGGACGGAGTCATGCCCTTGTCGGCGGAGGCGCTCTGCTGGAAGAAGATCATCCAAGGGGTGACCGTCGCGCCGATCGTGGACGCGAGCAGCAGCAGCAGCGTGTTGAAGCCCCCGCCGGGAAACGGCGTGAAGTCGAAGGAGCTCGCGACGGCTCCCAGGTGGGGCTTGACGAGGATCGCAGCGAGCAGGAACAGGCCGTTGAACGCGGCCAGGCCCAGCACGATGCGCTCCCAGCGCCAGTAGCGCCCGCCGCTGAGCGTGAACACGACGAGCGCCAGCCCGAGCACGACGGCGACGACGGAGCCGAGGTGGAAGTAGGCGAGCCCGACGCGAATCGCGACGAACTCGGCGACCAACGTCACGAGGTTGGTGAGTGTGAGGTCAGCCGCGCCGAACCAGCCCCAGACGCGTCCGTAGCGCTGCAGCACGAGCTCGCCGTAGCCGCGGTGCGTGACGGCGCCGACGCGCATGCACATCTCCTGGCAGACGTATGCCATCGCGAACAGGATCGGAATGAACGGCACGAAGAACCCCAGCCCGTACTGCGCGCCGTCAGAGGCGTAGGCGATCATGCTCGGCCCGTCGTTCTCGCCGAGCATCGCGAGGATCCCGGGCCCGACGAGCAGCCACATCAGGTGCCAGCGCCTGCGATGTTTGCGCGCGTGGTGCACACGCGAGCGATCGTGCGAGCGCGCTGTGTCCTCGGCGGTCGGCTGCGGCTGGCGCAGCAGGGGGGAGGCGGTGACCTCGGACGTGCTCAACGCGCGACTC
This sequence comes from Solirubrobacteraceae bacterium, assembly GCA_050012835.1. Lineage (GTDB taxonomy): Bacteria > Actinomycetota > Thermoleophilia > Solirubrobacterales > Solirubrobacteraceae > Palsa-744. Next base: position 8,486 of record JBEKGK010000212.1, read on the forward strand.
GCTGTCCGTCGACGGCTACGGCCGGCGCGGGCGAGCGCTCAAGTTCCACGCGCATGGCGCCGGCGAGCTGGCCGCCGATCGCATGCTCGCGCTCGCCGAATTGCACGAACAGCGGGCCGCCGAACGGCTGGCGGTCGCGGATCGCGAAGCGGTCTCCCGGCGAGATGCCGTGATCGGCCAGGTAGCGCAGCATCTCCGGATCGGAGTCGGACACGCGCACGAACAGGCCCTCGTCGCCCGGCTCAAGGCTCTCCATGCGGTCGGTCGCCGGCTCCTCGAGCTCGAGGTCGGCGGTGGGAATCGGGTCGCCGTGGGGATCGACGGTCGGGTTCCCGAGCTTCGCGGCGATCAGCTCCTCGAGGTCGTCCGAGAGCACGTGCTCGAGCACCTCGGCCTCCGCGTGCACCCGATCCCAGGGCATGCCCAGCGCGTCGGCGAGGTAGCTCTCGAGCAGTCGGTGGTGGCGGATGACCTCCAGCGCGATGCGCCGTCCGTCGGCGGTCAGGCGCACGCCGCGGTAGGGGACGTGCGTGATCAGGCCGAGCTCGTCAAGGCGCCTGAGCATCGCCGAGACCGAACCCGGCGTGATGCCCAGACGCTCGGCCAGGGCATTCGTGGACACGGGCTCATCGCCGCGTGATTCCAGGGTGAAGATGGCCTTGGAGTAGTCCTCGACCGCAGGTGTGCGCAACTGGTCCTTGGCCGCCATGGAAATAGATTATGGCATGCCAAACAATTTTTCAAGGCAGTGTGTGAGCACACGTCATCATCGAGCGTCACGGGGGAGACCTTTAGGCCGGTCGGGACGGCACGAGCAGGTCGAACGCCCGTCAGCGGTGGTGCGCGGTCCTCAGCTCCATGACGACGTGCGGGCCGATCCTGGGCAGCTCGAACTCCTCGGAGACGACGCGAAGGCCTGCGCGCTCGTACAGCGAGCGAGCCGGGGTGCGCGCGTTACACCAGATGCGCTGCGCGCCCGCGGCCAGCGCGTGCGCGAGCAGCGCTTCGAGCACGCCGGTGCCGACGCCTTGGCCGCGAGCGGGCGGCGCCGTGGCCATGCCGCGTATCCGCCAGCCGCCGGGCTCGCCGTCGGGCGCGATCAGGCCGGCTGCCACAAGCTCGTCGCCGTCGAACGCGCCGACGACGAACGCGTCTGCAGACTCGCGTGACGCCACCTCATCAACGGTTTCGTGGGGTCGCAGGACGGTCTGTCGCAGCGCCCGCGTCTGCTCGGGCGACACGGGCCGCACGACGTGTCGTGTCACGGGCGAGATGCTAGAAGGGAGAGTTGCGGATGCCCACTTGCACACACCTCGACCACATCGAGATCAACCAGCTGCCGGAGTCGGTCGAGGGCTGCGCGGAATGCCTCGCGACCGGCGGCAAGTGGCTGCACCTGCGCATCTGCCTGCAGTGTGGGCAGGTCGGATGCTGCGATGACTCGCCCAACCGCCATGCGAGCGCGCACGCTCACAACGCGGGACATCCGATCATCCGCTCGCTCGAGCCGGGCGAAGTCTGGTCGTGGTGCTACATCGACAAGGTGATGATGCGCATCGACGAGGTCCGCGGCAGCACGAGGATCCCACCGTCGCCGCTGATGATGTGACGCGCGGGGGAGACCCGCCGAGCTCTTGATCGTGCCGGCTCGTGCCGGCTAGTGCGTGTGTCCGCGCACCGTTCGCCAGCTCGCGCGGGTGATGCGAAGGATC
>JBEKGK010000213.1:0-5247 GCA_050012835.1 Solirubrobacteraceae bacterium
GGCGTCGAGCCCTCCTGCAGGCTGACGAGCGGATCGCCCGCAGCGAACGGCAGGCGCTCGAGATAGCGCTCGATCAGCGGCACGTGGGCTCCCGTCGGGGGTATGCCCTCCACCCTCGGGACCTTGACGCTCGCCTCGTTCATACGAACTCCTCTTCGATCACACGGATTGTCCTGGGGGCGGAGCGCACGAAGTCGAACTCGCCGAGTCGCTCGATCGCCACGCTCAATCCCGACTCGAGCACGGGATGGGTGATCATCACCAGGCGCGCGCGCTCGCCCATGCCCCGCTGCACCACGGACTTGATCGACACATCGTGCTCGCCCAGCACCTTAGTGACCGAGGCGAGCACGCCCGGGCGGTCGGCGACGTCGAGGTGCAGGTAGAAGGCGTTCTCGACGTCCTCGACCAGCGGCAGCGCCAGCGGCGGAGCCGGCGGTCGCGCGCCACCGGTCATCACGCTGACGACGTCGCCCAGCACGGCGCTCGCGGTCTGCCGACCGCCTGCGCCCGGTCCGGACAGCGTGATCTCGGTGATCGCCTCGGACTCGAGCGTCACCGCGTTGAACGGCCCCGACACGCCCGCGAGCGGATGCCCCGCGTAGAGGAACGCCGGGTGCACCCGCACCGACAGCCCGCCGTGCCGGCGCTCGGCGGTGCCGATCAGCTTGAGCCCCAGGCCGAGCTCGCGCGCGAACTCGAGATCGTCAGCGTGCAGATGCTCGATGCCTTCGTAGCGCACGTCGTTGAGGTGCACGGGCGAGCCGAACGCCAGGCGCGCGAGGATCGCCATCTTGGCGGCGGCGTCGCGGCCACTGACGTCGTCGCTGGGGTCGGCCTCGGCGTAGCCGATGCGCTGGGCCTCGGCGAGCGCCTCGGCGTAGGTCGAGCCGGCGGTCATCTCCGTGAGGATGAAGTTGGTCGTGCCGTTGACGATCCCGTGGATGCGCTCGATGGGCGTGGCCGACAGCGACTCCTCGAGCACGCGCACGACCGGCACCACCCCCGCCACCGCAGCCTCGAAGCGCAGCCGCACACCGTGTTCGCGAGCCGTCTCGAACAGCTCCTCGCCATGCTGGGAGAGCAGCTGCTTGTTGGCGGTGACCACGTCCTTGCCGGCGCGCATCGCCGCCAGCAGGTGTTCGCGCGCGGGCTCGATCCCGCCCATCAGCTCGACGAGCAGATCGGAGCCCGACAGGATCTCCTCGAAGTTGCCGCGACTGCGCGTCAGCACCCCTCCGAGCACCGGTCTGCGGCCGTTGAAGCGCTCGATCTCCGCTGCCCGTTCCTCCAGCAGCGCGGCGAACGCGGCGCCGACGGTGCCGTGTCCGAGCAGGCCGACCGTGAACGGAGGCGAGGACATCGGCCGATCAGCCGCCATCGCGTGCGCTCGCTTCCCTAGGAGACATCGCGCGCGGTCAGATCCTCGTGGCGCTCGCGCCTGACGACCACGCGCGCGTCACCGTCCCGGCAGAAGACCACCGGCGCCCGCGGCACGCCGTTGTAGTTGTTCGCCATCGCGTAGCCGTACGCGCCCGTGGCGGGCGTCACGATCACGTCGCCCGGGCGCGGATCGGCGAGCAGCGCCTCGCGCAGGATCACGTCGCCGGACTCGCAGTGCTTGCCCGCGAGCACGCACTGCGTGGCGCCTCCGAGACGATCGGCCACGTGCGCCTCGTACGGCGCGCCGTAGAGCATCGGGCGCATGTTGTCGGACATGCCGCCGTCGACGGCCACCCAGCGCGAGACGTTCTGCTTGACGCTCTCGACCGTGTACAGCGTCACACCGGCGTTCGCGCACAGCGCACGGCCGGGCTCGATCAGCAGGCGCGTCTCGGGGCCCATGCCGTTGGCGTGCGCGGACTCCACGATCGTGCTGACGTACTCCTCGATCGACGGCGGCGAGGGCTGACCCTCGGTGTACTGCACGCCCAGCCCGCCGCCGAGGTCCCACACGGGAAAGTCACCGAGCTTCGCGAACTCGGCCGCCTCCCGGCGGAAGGGCTCCAGGCCGAGCAGCTGCGAGCCGATGTGCGCGTGCAGGCCGCGCAGCGACAGCCCCTCCACGGCCCGCAGGCGCGCGATCGCCTCGCCGGCCCGCTCGATCGCGAACCCGAACTTCGAGTCGGCCTGGCCGGTGGAGATCTTCTCGTGCGTCTCTCCGCTGACGTCCGGCGTCACGCGTACGAGCACCGGCTGGCCGTCGCTGCGGTCGGCGAGCTCGCCCTCGGCCACGAGCCGCGCCAGCCGGTCGATCTCGTCGAAGTTGTCGACCACGATCGCCCCCACCCGGTGGCGCAGCGCCATGCGCAGCTCCGCCTCGGACTTGGCGTTTCCGTGCAGCACGATTCGCTCCGGGTGAAAGCCCGCCTCCAGGGCCAGGTGCAGCTCGCCCCCGGAGGCCGCATCGCACCACAGCCCCTCGCTCGCGAACAGCGCCAGCACGGCGGTGCAGGGGAACGCCTTGGAGGCGAACACCACGTGAAAGTCGCTGTGGCCGGTATCGCGACCGGCCTGCACGAACGCCCGCGCGCGCGTGCGCAGGTCGTCCTCGGCGACGACGTACGCGGGCGTGCCGAACTCGCGTGCCATCTCGATCGTGTCGCAGCCGCCCACCTCCAGGCGGCCGCGCTCGTTGACACGACTGCCTAGGGGGAACACGGCGGAAAGGCTCGTCCCGGTGACCATGGCCGCTGATTATCGCTTGCCGGCCGGGAAAGCCGGCGTCAGGGCACGAGCAACCGAACGCGAACGAGCGCACCCGACGAGCGTGGCACCATCCGGGCACATGGCGGAACGGGCGAGCACCAACGCCGAGACGATCTTGCAGCGAGTGCGCGCGATTCCCCCGGGCTTCGTGCGCACCTACGGCGACATCTCGCCGGGCGCGCCGCGTCTGGCCGGCCACGTGCTGAGCCGCACCGAAGCGCGCGACGCGCCGTGGCACCGGGTGGTTCGCGCCGACGGCTCGCTCGCGAAGGGCGCGCGTCAGCGGCGCCTGCTCGAAGCCGAGGCGGTTCCGTTCCGCGGCGAGAAGGTGCTGCTGTCCAGGGCGCGGCTCGACGATCTCGATGCGAATTAGGCAGGTCAGCTCCCTCGGCGAGACCGCTCGGCACACAAGCCGGGGCTCTGGTGGGTGGGGGCGGCGTCTCCGCTGCTCAGCCGTGGCATTCGACAGCAACGTCGAGCGCTGCACATACCTCTCGCATTCGCGCGTCGCTGAGTCGTCCGAGACGCTCCACCAGCACCGCGACGGCCACGCTCTCGACCGAGTCGAGGTTGATCGACGACCGGCGAGGGATTGGATCGTTGCCAGGCTCCAAGACGACCTCGCTGGCCAAGCCGCGAAGAGTGGTCGTGCATGGTGCCACCAGTGTGCGTTTCAGCCTCGGGATAGCTGCATCACGGGAGAGCACCACGACAGGCCGCCGGTCGATATCCGGCAACTCGCACCACCACACCTCTCCCCGCGCGGGAAGAGGGCTCCCGCTCACGACGCTGCGGCCGCCTCTCTGAACGACGCCAGATCGCCCCATGCGTCGGGCTCCTCAAGCGGATGCTGATCATAGACCGCGTATGCAGCGTCGATCTCAGCGGCACGATGGCGGTCCAACAGCGCTGCGAGCGCCCGGTCCAGAACGGCAGCGTCCGTCAACGGCGCAAGTGCGCGACGAGCGCTCGCCAAGAGCTCCTCGTCGACGGTAGTGCTAACCCTCGTCCTGGCCATGCCACTATTATGCCATAGGCATGCCATGATGCCCGCGAGGAACTTGACGTCGGCGCGGAGTGTACATATACTTGTCGGACATCTTCTGGTAAAGGTCGAGGGCGCCTGATGAGCACTATTAGCATCCGTGAGCTACAGCGCAACACAAGTGGCGTCGTCGCTGACGTCGCCGAGTCCAAGCACACCGCTCTCGTCACACGACATGGCGAGCCTGTTGCTGCGCTGGTCCCGATCGACGCGCAGGATCTCGAGGACTACCTGCTCTCGAAGGTCCCGGGCTTCGCTGAGGATATGGCCGCCGCCGATCAGGCTCATGCAGATGGCGAAGCGCGCTCAGCTGCTGACGTGTTCGCCGAGCTGGACGCGCAAGACACTGGGCAGTAGCGCCTGTGGGGCAGGAAGCCAGGTCGTCATAGATGACGGACCCGCTGAGCAACATCAAGCTCGCTCCGCGCGCTATCCGCGACCTGAAGCACCTGGACCGCAAGACCCGCAAGCGGGTGCAGCACGCATTCGAGGCTCTGGGGACAGACGCGGCGAATCTCGACATCAAGCCGGTAGCCGGACATGCTCCTTGGCGTCGCCTCCGCGTCGGCGAGCACCGCGTGCTCTACCGCGAACTCGTCGACGAGGCCGACGCGCGCTACCTCGTGGCACGAGTCATCGACCGGCGTGACCTACACCGCGCCATCGACAAGCTCTGAACCCAGCCCGACGCGGCGTCGGCACACCTTGGGGCACGCCTTGGTTTGTTTGCCGACAAGAGAGATGGGCGAAACGCCCCCTGTCGCGTTTGCGCTCAGGGCTGCTCTACGACCATCAGGCTGTGGCCGGTCGGGTCGCGAAACCAGAACATCGGCGGCACCGGGTCACCCATGCGCGAGACCTCGGCGTCAACATCGACGCCAAGCGACTTGAACTGCGCGTGCGCCGCATCGATGTCCTGAGTGTTCAGCGTGATGCCCGTCTGCGTGGGCACGATCTCTCCGCTGCCAGGCGCCGGAGGCGCGAGCGCGATACCGGCGCTTCCCTCGGGCGGATAAACCTCCACCCAGCGGTAGCCGCCGCCCATCGCGACATCGGTTCGCTTCTCGAACCCGATGGACTCGTAGAACTTGATCGCCCGGTCCTGATCGGCCGTGGGAATGCAGATCAGGCCAATCTGGCGGACGGCAGTGGGTGCGGTGCTCATAACGAACCTCCTGTGGTGATCGATCACACCGTCTTAGACCCTGGCTCCCGCGAAAACTGATCGGGTTCCGCTCGAATCGTACGCCGCCAAACCGAGGACTATGAGCGCTCCCGCAACCAGAAATGCCTTGAAGATCCGCACCTGCTCCCCTCAAGCCGCCGCGGCCCGCAGCCCCCCCACCCCGCTCCGCCGAGCCATCGCCCACAGCCACACAACCCCGATCGCCAACAGCGCGAGGCTCTCGAGCTGCGGCGCGGTCAGCCCCGCGAGCACCTCCTTGTTGCGGCGGATGAACTCCACAAGGAAGCGCTCGAGCCCGCTGCCGACG
>JBEKGK010000214.1:0-5234 GCA_050012835.1 Solirubrobacteraceae bacterium
CCTCGAGCACGCCAGGCGCCTCGTGATGCGCGCGGTGCTCGCGCGCGCTCAGGATCTCGATCCTGCGCCCCAGCAGCGTGAACGGCCGCGCGTGCAGCAGGTACACGTGGATCGCCCACTCCACGAACGGCGTCACCACGATCAAGCCAACGACCATCACGAGGTCGCGCCAGCCGAGTTCGCCCTGGATGGCGCGGACGGCGAGCGCGAGCACGACCGCGCCGAACAGGAACGGCGGCGATGGCCGGCGAGCGAACACGCGCGCGCAGTCGAGCAGCGACGGTCCCTGCTTGCTCGTCGTCGGGACGGCCTCCGCGGGCGCCGTCAGCTGGTCCTCGCCAGCCTCTGGGAGGCTCCCGCGCTCTTGCCTTTCGACTCGTGCCATCAGCTCGGACATCCTGCATCGATGCTAACCGAGTACGCTCGAGAATCGATGGACTCTCTCGACTGGGTGGAGCGCAGCTGGCCGCTGCTCGGCCGGCTGATGCAGGGCCACACGTTGGTCTACCGCGCCAGCCGCGGCCTGATCGGCCACCGCTTCCCCGGCGCGCCGCCGATGCTGCTGCTCGACCACGTCGGCGCCAAGAGCGGGACCGGGCGCACGAGCCCGCTCGTCTACACGGTCGACGGCCAGAGGCTGATCCTGGTGGCGTCCAAGGGCGGCTATCCGAAGAACCCCGGCTGGTTTCACAACCTCGTCGCGAACCCCGAGACGACCGTTCAGGTCGGATCGAGCCACCGTAAAGTGCACGCGCATGTCGCCGACGTAGAAGAGCGCGCGCGCCTGTGGCCGATGGTGCTTGAGACCTACGGCGGCTACGCCGACTACCAGAAGCACACAAAGCGGGAGATCCCGCTGATCGTGCTCGAGCCGCGCTGAGGAGGCCAGTGGTACGCAGTGATGCGTTACGCAAGAGTGCGTAACGGATGGGGATTTGCGGCCCGGTGCTCAGCCTATGCGTCGTTCAGAAGCACCCACTGCGCGAGAAACGGCTCACTGATCCAGGCTTCGCCCCGCTGGCGTCCGACCAGCTCGGCTTTCTCCAAGGCGCTCAGGGCTCGTTGCACGCTGGATGCTCCCGGCAGCGCGTGGCGACGACGATAATCCGCCGAGATCGGATGTCCGGGCTCTTCGGCCAGCGCTCTGAGCAGAAGGCGCTGATGGGCGGAAGCGTCCTCCCACACGAGGCTGAAGTGAGCGTGCTCGGAGTTGAGCACCTTGATCACGGCTTCGGCGACCTGCGTGTCGGTCGCGGTGGTGCCGGGCGGCGTGTCCTGCCAGAGGAAGTAGCAAAGCTCCTGGGTGGCGTATGGGTGGCCTCTGGTCGTCTCGAGGACCGCATCGATGGCTGCTGATGCGACTTTCCTGCCCGTCCGTTTGAACTGTCGCCTGATGTACTCGCCGAACGGTCGCGGGTCGATCACCCCGAGCTCGATCTCCTTGGCGCTGCGCCAGAACGGCTCGTTCTCGTCGCTGAAGATGTGCTCCATCATGTGGCGCTTGCTCCCGAGGTAGAGGTGCGCCACCTCCGGCTGCTGCTGGAAGACCGAGCGCATCAGGCGTGGGAGGCTGGCGTCGATGTCGATGATCTCCTGGAACTCGTCCAAGATCAGCACCACTGGGCGCTTGCGCTCGCCGGCGAGCTGTCCCGGTAGCTCCAGCAGGCGCTCGAGTGTCGCGTTGATGTCCTCCTTGCGTACGCCGGCGTCGAAGCTGAAGCTCAACGAGCCGTCCTCCGGGTCGACCGTGACCGTAGGACGGATCCGCAGGCCCTGGAATATCCGCAGGCGCTCTTTGGCGCGAAACAGCGGTGAGGCTATGTCCTCGTGGATGGTGCGAGCAAGCTTCTCGGCCAGTTGGGTGGTGGTCGGTGTCGTCATCAGGTTGACGTGCGCAACCAGAGCGCCATCCCGGATCAGCTCTTGCGATACGCGCCAGAGAAGCGATGACTTGCCGTAGCGGCGGGGAGCGAAGAGCACGACGTCTTGACCGTTCAGGGCGTCGGCCTTGAGCTCCGCCGTCTCCTGCTCGCGGTCCGTGAACGCGTCATCCAGCGCGAGCGCGCCATATCGAAATGGGTTGACGGTCGGAGTGCCAGCCATCCCAGGAACTATAACACATCAGTGCGTATCAAATATTACGCAACTATGCGTTACGCAATGTTGCGTACTCAGGCCCCGAGCGCCCGCGCGATCACCATCTGCTGCACCTCGTCGGTGCCCTCGCCGATCGTGAGGATCTTCGCGTCGCGGTAGAAGCGGCACACGGGGTACTCCTCGATGAAGCCGTAGCCGCCGTGTATCTGCACGGCCTCCTCCGCGCAGCGCACCGCCAGGCGGCCGGTCTTCAACTTCGCCTGCGCGGCCGTGAGCGTGAAGTTGCGCTTGGCGTCCTTCTCGCGCGCCGCCTTGTACACGAGCAGCCGCGCGGCCGCGATCTCCGTGGACATGTCCGCGAGCTTGCCCTGGATCGCCTGGAACTTGGAGATCGGCTTGCCGAACGCCTTGCGCTGCTTGGCGTACTTGAGCGCCTCGTCCAGCGCACCCTGCGCCAGCCCCACGCCCATCGCCGCCACGCCGATGCGACCGATGTCGAGGATGTGCAGGAACTGCTTGAAGCCCGCGCCGCGCGGGCCCAGAAGGTTGGCCTCGGGAACGCGGCAGTCGCTGAACGTCAACGGTCGTGTGTCCGAGGCGTTCCAGCCCATCTTGCGGTACGGCTCGCCCTGCTCGTAGCCGCCGGTGCCGTTGGCGACGATGAGGTTGGAGATCTCCTTGGAGCCGTCGCTCGCCTCTCCGGTGACGGCCGTGATGCACACGATTCCGGATATATGAGTGCCGGCGTTCGTAATGAACTGCTTGGCGCCGTTTATGACCCATTCGCCGTCCTCGAGCCGTGCGCGCGTGCGCGTGTTGCCCGCGTCTGACCCGGCCTCCGGCTCGGTCAGCCCGAACGCGCCCAGGCGTTCGCCCGAGCACAGCTGCGGCATCCATTCGCGCTTCTGCTGCTCGTCGCCGAACACGTAGATCGGCTGCGTCCCCAGCGACGTGTGCGCGCACAGCGTGATCGCCACCGAGGAGTCCACGCGCGTGAGCTCCTCGACCGCCAGCGCGTACGCCAGCGTGTCGCCGCCGCCGCCGCCGTACTCCTCCGGGAACGGAATGCCCATCAGGTTCAGCGCGCCCAGCTTCGCCACGATCTCGTACGGGAACGCCTTGCGGCGGTCGAGCTCCTCCGCCACCGGAGCGACCTCGCCCTCGGCGAATTCCCTGACCGTGCGCCTGATCAGCTCATGGTCGGGCGAGAGGTCGAAGTCCACGCCGGGCATTCTCCCAGACTTCGGTGCACCGGCCGTCCGTGGCTTGTTGTCTTTTCAGCAGCCGGTATAACCATGGTTAGACAGGGTTCACGCCGAGACATATGGGACGCAGCGGCTTTAGCTTCGTGTCACGCCAAGGTCACGCGCCTGTCACGATTGTGCTCGACGTGACCAGCACGCGCCTGATCCTCGACTTCCTCAGGCGCGGGCGAACCTACAGCTACGGCGACGACCGCTCCCAGCGCGCCGACCTGCACCTGCCCGCCGGAGCGGGGCCGCATCCGGTGATGGTGCTCATCCACGGCGGCTCCTGGACCGCGCGCTACGGGCGGATCGTCATGCGCGGCCTGGCCGCAGATCTGCTCAGGCGCGGCTGGGCGGCCTGGAACATCGAGTACCGGCGCGTCGGCAACGGCGGCGGCTGGCCGGCAACGTTCGCGGACGTGGCCGCCGCGATCGATCGCCTTCCCGAGCTCGACGTCGCGCTGGACCTCGACAGGGTGAGCCTCCTCGGGCACTCCGCCGGTGGCCACCTGGCGCTGTGGGCGGCCGGACGCGAGCGACTGCCGGCGGGCGCGCCGGGCTGCATCGAGGGCGAGCCGCGCGTGCTTTTCGAGAGGGTGATCTCCCAGGCGGGCGTCTGCGACCTCGCGGGCGCCTACCGGCGCTGGCGCGGCGGCGCCGCGAGGGCGCTGATGGGCGGCCCACCGGACGAGCATCCGGACCGCTACGCCGTTGGGGATCCGATGCGCCTTTTGCCGCTGAGCGTGCCCGCGCTGCTCGTGCACGGCACGCTTGACGAAACCGTCTCGGTGGAGCTGAGCCGCAGCTACGAGCGCGCCGCGCGCGCCGCCGGCGGCGAGGTGGAGCTGGTCGAGATCCCCGGCGGGGCTGGCCGGCACCGCGCGCATATCGACCCCCGCGGCGAGGCCTGGGCGGCGGTCACACGCCGCGTTCAGGCGCAGTAGGACTTCGCGAGCTCGACCAGCAGGCGCACGCCGTAGCCGGAGGCGCCCTTGCCCACGTACGCGCGGTCGAGCTCCCACGCCGACCCCGCGATGTCCAGGTGCGCCCACGGCGTATCGCCGACGAAGCTCGACAGGAACGCGCCGCCCACGATCGTGCCCGCCTTGCGTGCTTCGGGCGCGTTGTCGAGGTCGCCGTACTTGCCCTTCACGAGCTCGGCGTACTCCTCGTGCAGCGGCAGGCGCCACACGATCTCACCGGTGCTCTCGCCGGCGGCCGTTATCCGCTCGGCCAGCTCGTCGTCGTTGCTCATCAGCCCCGCGTACGTCGACCCCAGCGCGACGATCACCGCGCCTGTCAACGTCGCCAGGTCCACGATCCGCTCGGCTCCCTGCGCGACCGCGTGGCACAGGCAGTCGGCCAGCACCAGCCGGCCCTCCGCGTCGGTGTTGTTGACCTCGATCGTCTTGCCGTTGGCCGCCACCACGATGTCGCCCGGCTTGATCGAGCGCCCGCTCGGCAGGTTCTCGGTCGCGCCCACCACCGCCACGAGCTTGACCGGCAGTCGCAGGCGCGCGATCGTCGAGACCGCCTCGATCGTCGCCGCGCCGCCCGACATGTCGAACTTCATCTCCGCCATCTTCGCCCCCGGCTTCAGCGAGATGCCGCCGCTGTCGAACGTCACCGCCTTGCCGACGATGCCCAGTGTCGGGTCGGCGGGAGACTCGGTGCCCACCCGCCCGTCGTAGCGGATGGTGATCAGCGCCGGCTCCTCGTCGGAGCCCTGGGCGACCGCCGCGAACGCGCCCATGCCGCGGGCGATGATCTCCTCGCGTCCCTCGACCTGCACCGACACTCCCTCGAGCTCCTGCTCGAGCGCCTTCGCATACTCCCCGAGCGCGGTCGGCGTGAGGTCGTTGCCGGGGCGGTTCTGCAGGTCGCGCGCGC
>JBEKGK010000215.1:0-5171 GCA_050012835.1 Solirubrobacteraceae bacterium
CTCCGCCGGGTAGTTCGCGCGCAGCCACGCAGTGCGGTAGGCGATCAGCGCGTAGCAGGCGGCGTGGGACTTGTTGAAGGAGTAGTCGGCGGACTTTTCGTTGGTCTGCCACAGGAACTCGATCACGTCGGCGGCCGTGCCCGACGCCCGGCAGCCCTCCACGAACTCCGGCTTCAGCGCCGCCATCGCGGCCCGGTTCTTCTTGCCGATCGCCTTGCGCAGGTCGTCCGCCTTGGCGCCCGAGAAGCCGGCGAGCTCCTTCGAGATCTGCATCGCCTGCTCCTGGTAGAGGATCACCCCCTTCGAGGACTCGAGGATCGCTCGCAGGCGCTCGTCGCGGTAGCTGATCGACTGCGCGTTGTGCTTGCCCGCCGCGTACACCGGGATCTGGTCCATCGCGCCGGGCCGGTACAGCGCGTTCAGCGCGATCAGGTCGTTGAACTCGTCCGGGCGCACCTTCTTGAGCGCCTCGCGCATGCCCTCGGACTCGAACTGGAAGACTCCCGTGGAGTCCCCGCGCGCGAGCATCTCGTAGGTGCGCTGATCGTCGAGCGGGACCTCCGTCCAGTCGGGGCGCTTTCCGATCGAGCGCTCGATGATGTCGAGCGCGTCCTCGATCACGTCCAGGTTGCGCAGCCCCAGGAAGTCCATCTTGAGGATGCCGATTTCCTCGATTGGCTTCATCGAGAACTGGGTCACCGTGCGGAACGCGCGCTCGCCGTTCTCGTCGGTGCCGGCGTCGGCCAGCTGCAGCGGCACGATGTCCGTGAGCGGCCGGTCGGCGATCACGACCGCGGCCGCGTGGATCGAGGAGTTGCGCACGATCCCCTCCAGGCCCTGGGCGACCTCGACGATCTGCTTCGCGATCGGGTCCTCGTCGCAGGCCTTGCGCAAAGGCTGGCCGGGCTTCAGGCATTCCTCGAAGGAGGGCGAGCGGCCCATGATCGGGTCGGGGATCAGCTTCGCCAGGCGATCGCCGGCGCCGTAGTCGAAGCCCAACACCCGCGCCGCGTCGCGGGTGGCCGCGCGCGGGAACATCTTGCCGAAGGTGACGATCTGCGCGACCGACTCGCGCCCGTACTTCTCGGTCACGTATTTCATGACCCGCTCGCGTCCGCGCACCGAGAAGTCGATGTCGATGTCCGGCATCGACACGCGCTCGGGGTTCAGGAAGCGCTCGAACAGCAGGTCGTACTTCAGCGGGTCGACGTCGGTGATCGCCAGGCAGTAGGAGACGATCGAGCCAGCCGCCGAGCCGCGGCCAGGACCCACGGCGATGCCGTTGCCCTTGGCGAAGTGCACGAAGTCCCAGACGATCAGGAAGTACGCGTTGAAGCCCATGCGGTCGATCACGTCGAGCTCCATCTCCATGCGCTCGACCGCGGCGGCCGGCGGCGGGTCGCCGTAGCGCTCGCGCAGACCGTCCTGCACCCGCGCGCGCAGGTATTCGCGCTCGTCGCTGCCATCGGGCGTGGGATAGCTCGGGATCAGCTGCTTGCCGAGCTCGAGCTCGACCGAGCAGCGCTCGGCGATCTCGAGCGTGCTGGCGATCGCCTCGGGCCACTCGGCGAACGCTCGTGACATTTCCTCGCTGTCACGCAGGTAGAACTCGTTGGTGTCGAAGGTCAGCTTCGGCGCCGCGATCGTGCTCTTGGTCTGCACGCACAGCAGCGCCGTGTGGTGGTCGTAGTCCTCCCGGCGCAGGTAGTGCACGTCGCCGGTGCCCACCAGGCTGCCCCCGAGCTCGCGCGCAATCTTGACGATCCCCTCGTTGCACTTGTCCTGCGGCGCCAGCCCGTTCTTCTGTACCTCGAAGTACACGCTCTCGGCGCCGAACACGCGCAGCAGGTCGTCGGCGTGGGCTCGAGCCTCCTGCTCGCGGTCCTCGAGCAGGCGCTGGCAGAAGCGCGAGGCCAGGCAGCCCGTGAGCGCGATCACGCCCTGCGAGTAGCGCTCGACCTGGGCGAGGTCGACGGTCGGCTTGCCCCGCTGCAGGCCATCCAGGAAGCCGGCCGAGGAGAGCTTGACGAGGTTGCGGTAGCCGGCGTCGTCGGCAGCGAGCAGGGTGAGGTGGTTGCGCTCGACCTTGCCCGTGGCCGTGTGGTCGTCGACCAGGTAGATCTCACAGCCGACGATCGGCTTGACGCCGTGCTTGGCGCATGCCTGGTAGAGCTCGACCGCGCCGTTCATCACGCCATGGTCGGTCAGCGCCAGAGCAGGCTGGTCGAACCCCGCCGCGCGCTTGGCCAGCGCGTCGATCTTGCAGGCGCCGTCGAGCAGCGAGTACTCGGAGTGGACGTGCAGGTGGGCGCAGGAGGTGCTGCTCATCGATACTGCATGCTAGGCGTCCGTGCGGCGGCGGATCACGGCATCCGCCGGTGTTTGCGCTTGATCCGTCGACGCGCGAACCACGACAGGCTGTGCTTGTGCGTGGGCCACTGCGCGGCCGGCTCACGGAACACCGCCCGGGGACCGTCCGCGGCCTCGTCGCGCGCCTGCGCGGCGGCATCCGCGGGAGCGTCCGCCGACGGCTGATCGCGTGTGGCGGCGGGCTGCTCGGACGCCGCTGTCGCCGCCTCGGGCGCCGGTGCGGCCTCGGCGCGTGCGCGCAGACGCTCGACCGCGGCCGCCAGCGCGTCTGCCATCTCGGCGCCGCGCGCCTCGGGAGCGCCGGCCGGCGCGCTCTGGCGGGCGATCGGCGCTCGCTCCTCGGAGGCGAGCGCCGTGCTCACGCGGGCGACGATGCCCTTCATCTCCGCGAGCAGCCCCTCCATCCGGCGATGGCCCTCGCGCATGCTCTGCAGCTGGCGCTCCGAGCGCTCGCGCGCGGCCCGCTCGGCTTCGAGTCCGCTCTGGATCTCGAGCGCGCGGCGCTCCAGGTCGGTCAGGCGCACCTGCAGGTCCTGCTCGGCGCGGCGCACCGCCACGCGCTCGGCGCCCGTCTGCTGCTCGGCCTCTGCAAGCTGGCGCTGAACGTCCTCCAGCCGCAGCGCGAGCTCGCGCGCGTCCTGCTCGCTCGCGTCGAGGCGCGCGCTCAGCCGCTCGATCTCCGCGCGGCTCTCGCGGTCGGCGCCCAGTAGACGGTCCTCGGCCTCGACCCGCAGCTGTTGCTCGGCGTACTCGCGCTGCTTGACGCGCCGCAGCTCGTGCTCGCGCTCCAGCGCGGCCGCGCGCTCGACCTCGAGCAGCTCGTCCATGCGCAGGCGTTCCTCCTCGGCCTCGCGCAGGCGCTGCTGCAGGCTGGCCACATGCCGTTCGAGCGTCTGCACCGTGGCTTCGGCGGCCTCGGCGCGGCGCATCAGCGCGACCTCACCGCTCTCCGCCGCGCGGCGCGCGCGGCGTTCGGCGAACAGGTCGCCCTCACCGCGGCGCGGACGGCCCTCGGGCCCGGCGCCCTGCTCCCCGTTCGGTGTCTCGCTGCCCTCGGCCATCATGTCGACGGCCAACTTAGACGGCAGACCGGACGCTCAGCCCGTCAAGCGCTTGGCGAGCACGACCGCGACCGTGACCACGCCCAGCGCGCCGAAGCCGGTGAGCACGAGCCTGCGCCTCGAGGGCAGCCGCCTGCGCAGGTACCACTTGCCACCCCGCCAGACCACGTACCCCAGAAGCGCGTAGCGGTTGTCGTCGATCTGCGCCATCTCAGCGCATGCTACCCGCGTTCGCTAGGAGTTACGCAGGCGCCAGGCCATGCGCGACTGCAGCGACCACAGCTCGATGAACCCCGGCGAGGCGCTCTGCGAGAACAGCCCCCCGGACTCCGAGAACGACGCCAGGCTCGCGTCGTAGACGGCGTTGGGCGAGGAGCGGGTGACGACGCGCGCGTGACCCTTGTACAGCTTCAGCCCGATCGTTCCGGTGACGCGCTCGTTGACGCGCTCCATGTAGGCGTCCAGGTCTCCGCGCAGCGGCTCCCACCACAGCCCTGCATAGACGAGGTACGCCCACTGGCGGTCGAGCTCGGGCTTGAACTGGTTCTGATGGATCGTGCACACGAGGCGCTCGAGCTCCTGATGGGCCGGCAGCACGATCGCCGCCGCGGGCACCTCGTAGATGTCGCGCACCTTCAGCCCGACGATGCGGTCCTCGATGTGGTCGACGATGCCGACGCCGTGGCGCGCGCCGATCGCGGCGACCCGTTCGACCAGCTCGACGAGCCCCAGGCGCTGCCCGTCCAGCGCGACCGGAACGCCGCGCTCGAAGCCCAGCTCGATCTGCTCGGGCTCGTCGGGCGCGTCCTCGGGCCGGGTGACGAGCTGGAACACGTCGTCGTCGGGGGCGTGCTCGAGGTCCTCGATCCAGCGTCCCTCCGAGGAGCGCCCCCACAGGTTGTCGTCGATCGAGTAGGGCGTTGCCTCGGTTCCCCCCTTTATCGGAATGCCGTGCTCGCGCGCGTAGGCGATCTCCTCCTCGCGGCCCATCTGCCACGAGCGCACCGGCGCGATCACCTTCAGCTCGGGCGCGAGCGTCGCGATCGTCGCCTCGATACGCACCTGGTCGTTGCCCTTGCCCGTGCAGCCGTGCGCGATCGTGTCGCAGCCCGTCTTGCGGGCGTACTCGACGGCGAGCTTCGCGATCAGCGGGCGACCGAGCGCCGTGAACAGCGGGTAGCCACCGCCGTACAGCGCGTTGGCCCTGATCGCCCGGGCGAGGAAGTCGCGCGCGAACTCAACTCTGGCGTCCACCACATGGCACTCCAGCGCGCCCAGCTGCATGGCCTTGCCCTCGATCACCGCGTAGTCCTCTCCCGGCTGGCCGAGGTTGACGGTCAGGCACACGACCTCGGCGCCATAGGAGTCCTGGATCCACTTGAGCATCACGCTCGTGTCCAGGCCGCCCGAGTACAGGAGCAGGACGCGGTGGACGTGCTCGGGGTCCGCCTCGTAGGAGGCGCTGCGGATCATCGGGATCTCGTGCTCGCGGCTCACGCGCAGGATCGTAGCCGCCGGCGTACCGCTCAGCCCTCCAGCGCGGCGCCGAGCCGCGCCAGCGCCTCATCGACGTCGGCCTCGTCGATCGTCAGCGGCGGCAGCAGGCGCACGGTCGCCGGTCCCGTGGCGTTGAGCACGAGCCGCTGCTCCAGCAGCGCGCGGCGAACGACCGCCGGGGCGGGCACGTCGAGCTCGCACGCGAGCATCAGGCCGCGCCCGCGCACCGATGAGACATGCGCC
>JBEKGK010000216.1:0-4961 GCA_050012835.1 Solirubrobacteraceae bacterium
ACACGTTCCTGGAACGCGTCGTAGACGGGGCGCTGGGCGCGCTCGGCGCGTGGCGCGAGGCCGCGCGCGACGAGGTGCCGGCGGGCGGCTGAGGCCGCGTCGCCGATGCGCTCGCCCCGCGCGGCGCTCGCCCCGCGCGGAGCTCGCGAGGCCAGCGGGCGATGCCGGCGAACGGCGGCGCGCGAGGCTATCCGGCGAGGGCCTGCGCGAAGGACAGCGTCTGCTCGGCCAGGCGCGCGCGGCCGGCGGCGTCGTCCATGCGCGTGTCGGTCTGCAGGGTGGTCAGGCGCGCGACGTCTTCGTCGGCGACGATCCCGTCGAGCAGCTCGCCGTAGAAGTCGGCCACGCCGTCTGCGTCGCAGTCGAGCGCGCCGAAGGCCATGAACGACGCGGTGGGTCCCTTCAGCACCTGACCGCCGACGATCGGGCTGACGGCGACGACGGGCGCGGAAGCGGCGAGCAGCGCCTCGTGGATGCCGGGCACGGCGAGGATCGGCGCGATCGAGGCGAGCGGGTTGGACGGACCGATCACGATCGCGCTCGCGCCGGCGATCGCCGCGAGCGCCTGCTCGCTGGGCTTCGCCTGCTCAGCGCCGCGGTACTCCAGTCCCTCGATCATCCCGGCGGCGCGCTCGCGGATCATGAACTCCTGGAAGGAGCACCAGCCGGCGGAGCCGGTGCGCACCCACGTGCGCACGGGGTCGTCGCTCATCGGCAGCACCCGCGAGCGAACGCCGATGGCGTCGTTCAGACGCGCGAGCGCCGCCGTGGGAGACAGGCCCTCGGCGAGCATGCGCGCGCGCTGCAGGCACCACGCGAGGTCGCGGTCGCCGAGGTTGAACCAGACCTCGACGCCGAGATCGCGCAGGGCGTCCATCACCGCGAACGTGTCGTCGCGCAGGCCCCAGCCGCGCTCGTCGATCGTGTCGGCCAGCCAGAAGGACACGAGGTCGGGGTCGGGCGAGACGTGCGCGCCGTAGATCTCGACGTCGTCGCCGGTGTTGACGATCGCGGCGAGACGCTCGGGGCCGGCGACTTCGGCGAGCCCGCGCGCGAGCTTGGCGCCACCGGTGCCACCGGTGAGGATCACGATGTCGGGCTCGCTCACTGCCATAGGTGCTCGGGCAGGCTTGTCAGGTGGATGCCCGCGTGCACCTTGTAGCGAGCGTTGACCGAGATCAGCAGCGCGGTGAGCGCCTCGGTGGTGCGCGCCATCTCGAGCCTGCCGCAGTCCACGCAGCGCAGGCCGTCGACCCGCTCGATCAGCTCAGCCGCCCGGCGCTTGTCCGCGCGCGAGTCGCCGCACACGAGCACGTCCTGCGCGAGCGGGTGCTCGAGGTCGCTGAGCGAAGCGGCGCTGACGGTGTGCAGGGCGGAGACCACGTGCACGCCGTCGGGCACCATCTCCAGTGCCTGCTGCGCGGCGGAGCCCTGCCACACGCCGAGCATGCGCGTGGCCTTGCCGCTGACGGCTGCCGCCAGCGGCACGGTGGCGTCGATCAGCAGCTGCCCGGGGGCAAGCGCGCCCTTCAGGTTGGTGAGGGTCTCGGACTGGTTGCGGAAGGGCACGCTCAGGATCACGACGCCGGCGGCGCCAGCCGCGCGCACCGCCTCGGCGTTGTCGTGCGCCGAGAACGATCCGTCGGGCACGATCTCGAGCGCGCGCTCGGCGGTCTCGACGGCGCGGACGGCGTCGCGTGAGCCGATCGCGATCGGCACGCCCGCGCGCGCGAGGCGCAGCGCGAGGCCGAAGCCGAGCGCCCCGGAGGCGCCGATGACCGCGACAGGATCGGGGCTGGACGGTGGCACGGCGGCCGAGTATAGGCTTCGGAGCATGATGCTCGAGCGAGGCACAGCGCCGTGAGCGAGCTGCCGCGGGCGGTGAGCATCAGGGAGGTGGGCCCGCGCGACGGCTTTCAGAACGAGCCGGAGGTGATCCCCACCGAGCGCAAGGTCGAGCTGATCGACGCGCTCGCACGCACGGGCTTGAGGCGGCTGGAGGTGACGAGCTTCGTGCGCCCGGACGTGATCCCGCAGCTGGCCGACGCCGCGGAGGTGCTGGCGCGGATCGACGTGCCGCGGGAGGTGAGCGTGTCGGTGCTGATCCCCAACGAGCGCGGGCTGGAGCTCGCGCTCGAGCTGCGCGAGCGCGCCGGCGGCGGGCGCGCGGCGTTCGACGAGATCAACGTGTTCATGTCCGCGTCGGAGACCCACAACCGCAAGAACGTCAACCGCTCGATCGCCGAGTCGCTGGCCGGCCTGGAGGCCGTCCTCACTCGCGCGCGCGCGGCGGGCTTGCGCTGCGAGGGCGTGATCTCGACGTCGTTCGGCTGCCCGTACGAGGGCCACGTGCCACCCGAGCGGGTGCTGGAGATCGCCGCGCGCCTGCGCGACGCGGGCGCTCAGGAGATCGGCTTCGGCGACACCACCGGCATGGCCAACCCGCGCCAGGTGGGGGAGTTCTTCGTGCTCGCACAGGACTGGCTGGGGGAGGGCGTGGAGCTGACGGCGCACTTCCACAACACGCGCGGCCAGGGTCTCGCCAACGTGCTCGCCGCGCTGGAGGCGGGCGTTGAGAGCTTCGAGTCGAGCTTCGGCGAGCTCGGCGGCTGCCCGGTGCCGGCGGGCGCCACCGGCAACATCGCCAGCGAGGACCTCGTGTCGATGCTGCACGAGATGGGCATCGAGACCGGCATCGACCTCGACGCGCTGCTCGCGTGCGCACGGCGCGTGCAGGAGATCCTCGGGCGTCCGCTGGGCAGCCACACGCTCGTGGCCGGGCCCGTCGACTGGCGGGCGTAGCCGGGGGCCAGGCCCCGCCGGCCGCCGGCCCAGCTTCTCGCCGGCGCCGCGATTGCGGTCTTAGCTCGCGACGCCAGCCGGCGTCTCGACCCCGGCGGTGGTCTCGGCTTGGGCGGTGGTCTCGGCTTGGGCGGCGGTCTCGGCTTCGCGCGCCTGCTCGCGCGCGGCGGCCACGCAGTACTCCTGCACGGACACCTCCATCTCGAGCGTCTGCGCGAGCGCCGGGCGGGCGGAGGCGTCGATCACGCGCTTGGCGCGGCCGACGGCGATGTGGGAGTTGGCGAGCAGCTCGTCCACGAGCGCCTGGGTGGCGTGCTCGAGCTCATCGGGCGCGACCACGCGGTTGACCAGGCCGATGCGCTCGGCCTCGGCGGCGTCGATCAGCCGCGCGGTCATGATCAGCTCCTTCGCTCGCCCGAGGCCCACGACGGCGGGCAGGCGCGTGGAGCCGCCGACGTCGGGGATGATCCCGAACTTGACCTCCGGCAGTCCCAAGCTCGCGTCGCTGGAGGCGATGCGCAGGTCGCAGCCGAGCGCCACCTCCAGCGCGCCGCCGACGCACGTGCGGTGGATCTGGCAGACGACCGGCTTGGCCATCTCTTCGCACAGGTTGGGGCAGTCGAGGAACACTTTGCGAAACGGGCGCAGCATGCCGGGCCGGCTGGCGGAGTCGGCGAGCTCGACGAGATCGACGCCCGCGGAGAAGACCTTGCCTTCGCCGCGCAGCACCACGCAGTGCACCGACGGCTCGGCGGCGGCCTCGCGCAGCGCCGCGCCGAGCGCAAGCAGCAGCTCCTGGTTCATCGCGTTGCGCTTCTCCGGGCGGTTGAGCACCACATGCCTGACGTGGTCGCGATCCTCGGTATAGACGATGCTCATGGCGTGCCTCCTGTCGATCCTGGGCTCGTCAGGGTATATGGACTCTCCTGCTAGCGTGCTCGGATGGTGATGCAGAGGCTGACGATCCGGGCTGAGCCAGAGCTCATCGAGCGCGCCAAGCGCCGCGCGCGCGATCACGGTGTTTCGGTGTCACAGGTTGTGTGTGAGGCGCTACGTCGCTATCTCGACACCACCGAAGAGCAGTAGATCTCGCGCACGCACGCGGCGGAGCCGGTAGGCGGAGCCCTTAAAGGTCTCTCTCAGCTCAGGTCCAGCACCGTCGTCGGTGCTTCGATCTCCTCGTCGTGGCCCTCGCGCGGGACGATCGCGGTGCCGACCGCGAAGAACTCGATCGTGTGGCTGCCCCAGCCGTGGCTCTTCTCCTGCAGCTGCACGCCCACGATCCCCTCGGCCTTGATCTCCTGCGCCTCTGACTGCATCCGCTCCATCGCCAGCTCGCGCGCGTCGTACAGCGCCTGCGTGAAGTTCGACAGCTCCACGTTGCGCCCCGTCTGCGCCATCGACTGCAGCATGCCGCGGTGCGCCACGTGGTACACGCAGCTGCCCATCACCATCCCCACCGGGCGGTGACCCGTGCGCAAGAGCGTCCAGAAGTCCTGGCCCGACAAATCGCTCGTGAACGGCCTGCCGTTGGGCGCGCGGTGCAGCACGCCGTCGCGGTGCTTGACCGCGGTGCCGATCGCGATGAACTCCGCCATGTCCTGGCCCCACTCGTAGCGCCCGATGTCCAGGCGCACGCCGACCACGCCGTCCGCGCCGAGCTGGTCGGCCTCCTCCTCCATGCGCGTCATCGCCAGCTGGCGCGCGCCGTACATCGCCTCCGAGAGCACCGTCATCTCCTGGCTTTTCTTCCAGCCCGACATCTGAATGCCGATGTGGTAGATCGAGCTGCCCACCACCAGGCCCAGCGGCTCGAAGCCCGCCTGCTTGACCAGCAGGAACTCGTTGACAGACAGGTCTGATGTGAACAGGCCCTGGCGGTTCTGCTCCAAGCGGGCGCGACCCGCCTCGGGGACGCCCTCAAGCGATGAGGGGTCGTATGCGGTCTCGCGCTCGTTCATGTCGTGCTCCTTCTCAGGTGAACAGGTCGATTGTTGGTTTGGGGGCCGGAATCGTGGCGTCCCCGTGCTGCTGGATCGCGGTGCCGACGGCGGTGAACGTCACCATCAGCCCTCTAAGCTCGCGCCCGCCGGCCAGGCCGCCGCCCAGGCCCATGCCGCCGCTGAGCGTGTGCGGTTGCACCGTGTGCCCGATCTTCA
>JBEKGK010000217.1:0-4854 GCA_050012835.1 Solirubrobacteraceae bacterium
GCACGCCGCGCAACCGGCTCAAGCAGCGCCACAACCAGGGCCTCGATGCCCGTATTCGGTTTCGTTCGCGCCCCGCCTCTTGCATTCTTTGCGCGTCCGGCCTCTCGCCGTTCTCAAGTCGCGGTCGCCGGGTCAGCGTCCGCGGCGTGGTTGCCCACCGCCGGAACCGCGTGCGCGACGAGCAGCGCGAACAGCGCAGGGCCGGCGGCTAGGAGCACAAGAAACGTCTGCCGGCCGATAGATCCAACATTTAAGGTCTCCGCCACGGTGACGAAACAGACGCTATGCGGCAGATTGCGATCCTTGGACTCGTGGGCTCGCTGCTGCTGGGCGGCGTCGCGGTGTTCGAGACCGGTGAGAACGTAAGCGCTCGGCGTAGCAAGCAGGATCGCCTGCTGCAGGCCGCCGCCAGCAACGAGGTTGGCTTGATCTCCGGAGGCGAGCGCCAGACCACGACGGCCCTGTCGATGATGCTCGTCAACCCCGCAGTCCGTCAACTGCTGAGCGACCGCGCGCTTTCGACGAGCGCCCGTCGCAGCGACCTCGCGGACGCCGCCCTGAGCCTCGCCACGATCGAGCGCTCGTCGCTCATCCCCATGACAGCGGCATGCCTGGACGACGGTGACGGACGCCAACTCGTATGCGCCCCGACGGGGCGGCCGGTCGCCTTCCCGCTCGAGCTCGACCGCCAGTTCGTCGCGGTAGCCGACAGCTCCTCCGCTGGCGCCGGCAGCGCCACGTTCCGCTCGCCCGTAAGTCGGCAGCCTTCTGTCGCCTTCCTCGCGCCCTTCCGCCTTCACGGTCGCGCGCTCGGCATCGTCCACCTGGACATGAGCGTCGCCACCGTGCAGGGATCGGGCCTGATCGTGGATGGCACGCCCGACGTGGACATCCAGCTGGGCAGCTATGAACGAGGCCGGGTATCGCTCAACGGTCCGTCGAGCGTGCCGAGCGCAAGCTCGGCCGGACCGCCACGCACCCTGCCCGTGAGCGACGCTGAACTGGGGCAGCGTCCGCAGTCAGCGCTCAACAGGGGACACCGCGCGATGGTCGCCGCGCTGCCGCTGACGGTCGGCGGCGGGCCCGAGAACATGGCAGTGACAGCAACCTACCGACAACCCGACCCCGACTTCCTGAACTCCTGGAGCCCGGGGCTGCTGACTGTGCTGGCGACCGCGATCCTCGCCCTGCTCGGCTCGATCGTCGGACTCGTCGTGTCCAACCGCAGGGTCGTGCGCGAGCTGTCCACGGACCTGCTCACCGGCCTGCGCAACCGTCGCGCCCTGATCGAGGAGCTCCCCCGCGTGTGCCAGCGTGCGAGCGACCGGGAGCCCGCATACCTGTGGTTCTTCGACCTCAACGGCTTCAAGGACTACAACGACTCGTTTGGCCACATCGCCGGAGACAGCCTGCTCGCTCGGCTCGGCAGTCGCCTACGTGAGGCGGTTGAGCCCCACGGCGCTGTGTACAGGCTGGGCGGTGACGAGTTCTGCGCCCTCATCACCGCCCCGATCGAGGACCCGCACGCATTGTTCCTGCAGGCGCGCGAGGCGCTGATCGAACAGGGCGGCGCGTTCACCGTCACCTCCGCCGCCGGAGCCGTTGAGATCCCGCGCGAAGCCAGCGAGCCGATGCATGCCCTGCGGCTCGCCGACCAGCACATGTATCGCGACAAGGCGAGCAGCCGCGGTGGCGCCGCGGCGCTCATAACCGCCGTGCTGCACGCCGCTCTCGCCCAGCGTCACCCCGACCTCGGCGAGCACTGCGACGACGTTGCCGGCGACGTGGAGCTGCTCGCGCGCACGATCGACCTCGACGAGGAGGCCATTGGCCTGATCGTCACGGCCGGGGACCTGCACGATGTCGGCAAGCTCGGCATCCCCGACGAGATCCTCACCAAGCCGGGCGCGCTCACCCAGGAGGAGTGGGAGTTCATGAAGCAGCACACGATCATGGGCGAGCAGATAATCGCGGCCGCCGGCCCGTCGCTGGACCGGATCGGACCGCTTGTGCGTGCGAGCCACGAGCGCTGGGACGGCACGGGCTATCCCGATGCGCTGGCCGGAGATGAGATCCCGCTCGGCGCCCGCATCATCACGATCTGCGACTCGTTCCGCGCGATGCTCGACGAGCGCGTCTACAAGCCCGCGATGACGCTGCAGGACGCCCTCTGGGAGCTGCGCCGCTGCGCCGGCACGCAATTCGACCCGCACCTCGTCGAGGTGTTCTGCCGCCTGGTCAGCGAACGGACGGGCGCCGCTCGGCCCACGGCCGCGCCCGCTCCAGCTGAGCCGCGAGCGCGAGCAGGGGGCCGTCCTGCCACGGCCCCGCCACGAGCTGCACTCCCACGGGAAGGCCAGCCTCGCTCCAGTGCAGCGGCAGGCTCACCGCCGGCAGCCCGGTGACGTTGCCGAACGCCGTGAACGACACGCTCGCCACCACGTCGAGCACCGGCTGGTCGGGCGTCGCGTGCTGCGCTTCGAGCACCGCACCCGCCAGCGGCGGCAGGATCGCGGAGGTGGGCGTCAGCAGCACGTCGAAGTCGCGCCCCCAGCGCGCCACCTCGCGGCGACTGAGCCGCTCGAGCGTGCGCGCGGCCAGCACGTACTCGTAGGCGCCGAGCTCGCTGCTCGCCTGGCGCTGGTGGGCGATGTGCGGCTCGACCGCTGACCAGTCCACGCCCTCGTAGTCGGCCAGGCCGCCCTGCGTCAGGGCTATGAACGGCGGCACGAGCTCTTCGGAGATCGTCGGCACCTCGACCTCCTCCACGGAGTGGCCGAGCTCCTCCAGCGCCGCAGCGGCCGCACGCGCGCCCGCCGTGCACGACTCGTCCGTCGGTATGCCCAGCGGGGCCTGCGCCATCAGCCCGATGCGCAGAGCACCGGGCGGCGTGCCCGGCTCCTGTGCGAACGGGCGGGCCGGCGCCGGCGCGTTGTACCAGGCGAGCGGGTCCGGGCCGGCGATCGCGTCGAGCACGACCGCCGAGTCCGCGACCGTGCGCGCGACCACGCCCTCCACGACCGCGCCCAGCCAGCTCTGCGCCAGGCGCGGGACGCGCCCGCGACTTGGCTTGAAGCCGACCAGCCCGCAATAGGAGGCAGGAATGCGGATCGAGCCGCCACCGTCGTTGGCGTGCGCGATCGGGAACATCCCGGCGGCCACCGCCGACGCCGCGCCGCCGCTGGAGCCACCCGGCGAGCGCGTCGGATCCCACGGGTTGCGGCTGATCCCGTAGCGGCTGTTCTCAGCGACCGTGATCACCCCGAACTCGGGTGTGTTGGTGCGCCCGCACAGCACGAACCCGGCACGCTCGAGCGCCTCCACGACCAGCTCGCTCTCGTCGCTGACTCCCTCCGGCGCGCCGTGCGAGCCATAGCTCACCGGCCAGCCGGCCACCGGCGTGAGGTCCTTGATCGGCAGCGGCACGCCCAGGAACGGCGCGTGCTCACCGGCCGCCAGGCGGCGGTCGGCCTGCGCCGCGGCCGCGCGGGCGTCCTCGTCGTTGCGCCAGATCACCGCGTTCAGCTCGGGGTTGCGCTCATCAACGGCGGCGATGCACGCCTCGAGCAGCTCCACAGCCGAGAGCTCGTGGCGACGCAGCGCATCGGCGAGCTCGCACGCCGGTGAGAAAGGACCGAGCGATGCCATCGCGGCGACCCTACCAGGCTCACTCCGCGCTCGAGAACTCCCATATCGCGATCAGCAGCATCACCAGCCCGAGCGCCCCGATGACGCCGGCCTCGAGCAGAGTGGGCACGTGCCAGCCCCACCAGGTGACGCCCGGCTCGAGCGCCTGGCGGGCGGCCGGGCTGACGCTCAGGTGCGCGAAGATCGCGCGGCGCATCGGGTCGACGGCGTACGTGAGCGGGTCAAGGCGGTTGAGGATCCCGAGCCAGCGGGGCAGGCTGGCGACCGAGAACAGCGCGCCGGAGATGAAGAACATCGGCATGATCACCATCTGCATCAGCGCCATGAACGACTGCATCTGGTTGATCCTGGCTGCGAACATCACGCCGAAGGCCGTGATCGCGAACGCGAGCAGCAGCGTCAGCGCGAGCAGCTCGAGGATCAGGCCCAATTCGTAGGGGACTGCGACGAGTGGGGAGATCGCGATCACGATCAGGCCCTGGAAGCCGGCCACGGTAGCGCCGCCGAGGCACTTGCCCAGCACGATCGAGCTGCGCCGCACCGGCGCGACCATCATCTCGCGCAGGAAGCCGAACTCACGATCCCAGACGATCGAGGCGGCGGAGAACATGGCGGTGAACATCACCGCCATGCACAGCACGCCGGGGTAGATGAAGGTTTTGAAGTTGACCCCGTGCGTCCCCGCTCCGGCGATCGAGGAGATGCCCGTGCCGAGCACGAACAGGAACAGGAACGGCTGCATCAACGAGGTGAGCATCCGCAGCCGGTCGCGGCTGAAGCGGATCAGCTCGCGCTTCCACACGACCTTGACCGCGCGCAGCTCGCTGCGCGCGGTGCGCGTCGGCACCCGCACGCGCGCCAGCTCGTGCGGCTGGTCACCGACGCGCGGCCCCGGCTCGCGCGGCCCCGGCTCGCCCGCCCGTTGTGTGGTCGTCTCCGTTGCCATCAGCGACTCATCATCCGCGCGAAGTTGCGCCTGGTGTCGGTCTGGCCGGACTCCGCGTCGCGGATGGTGGTGCCCGTGTGGGCCATGAACACGTCGTCCAGCGACGGGCGCGCGACGCTCACCGAGCGGATCGGCAGGCCGAGCTCGGCGAACAGTCGCGGCACGAACTGCTCGCCCTCGGGCACGCCGAACGTGACCGCGCCCTCGGCCACCGTCGCCTCGATCGCGAAGCGCTCGCGCAGCGCCGCGATCGCCGCCTG
>JBEKGK010000218.1:0-4778 GCA_050012835.1 Solirubrobacteraceae bacterium
ACCGCCAGCGGTAAGGAGCTCGAGGCAGCCATCCGACACGAGAACCCGGAGGGTCTCTCCGGGGAACCGGCCGATAACCTTGGTGCGCCGCGGCGGACCTCCACGAACGTCCTCTCCAGGAGTGTTAGCCGACACGTTCGTTGGGGATGGTGGTGACGTGGTGGGTGAGGATGTGGGTGGTTGACGACCGAACGACCAAAGGTCGGGTGTGGTAGTTCCGCTTCGCCGGCGAGTAAAGGGCGCCGCTTCGCGGCTCGTTGTGCTCGGGCCCTGTCGGGCCGCCCTTGACTGGCCGGCTTCGCTTCACTGTTTTTGCGGTTAGGGTTGCGCATAGGCGCAACCCGGCGGGGTTCAGGGCGCTTGGGGAGAATGTTGGGCGTGCCAGAGCTCGGCGGGTCTGCCGGCGGTTTGGATCTGCTCGGAGTGGGCGCGGTCGCTTTGTGTGAGCACGGCGAGTGCTTGTTCGACTTGGGCGCCGGAGCGGTTGCGTTGGAATAGGTCGCGTAGCTGTGTGCGGGTCAGCCCGGATTGTGAGTTCAGTAGTGCGGTGTGGATTTGCTCGGCGAGGGGGTCGCCACTTGCGTGTCCGAGTGCCCAGCTGGCGCTGGCGGCGGCATAGTCCCAGAGCGCGAGCGCTGAGTGCAGGTGGCTGGGGGTGATCGAGTGCTTGCCGTCGATCAGGGCGTAGATCAGCGCGAGGCGGATTGTGTGTGCCTCCGCGCGGGCGCAGAGCGCGCCGGAGAGGCCGCTGTTCGCTGGTTCTGAGAGTTGGGCGTAGGCGTCCCACCACAGCGCGCGTGCTTGCGGATCCAGGCGCAGCTGCCCGGCGTGCTGCGCGCTCTTCAGGTTTGACTGAAGCCGAGCTTGGAGGTGGGTCTGGGCGAGCGGGTCGGGCTCTCCGCCTTCGGGTAGTAGACGCACGCGGCGGCAGGCGACTAGGAGGAAGCGGTTTAGGAAACCGTTTGAGATGTCGATCGTGGTGGTGTGGTGCGCTAGCTCTGAGGCGGTGATGTGCCCGATCACCGCGATGTGCGCCGCTGCCGCTGTGGCGGGGGCGGTGCGGGTCAGCAGCGCGAGCGCGCGGCCGTCCCAGGCGCAGCGCAGCACCGGGGACAGCGTCGAGATTTCCCGGGTAGCGGACTTCAACGGGGAGGCGAACTCGGGCTCGATCACCAGCAGCCGCCGGTCTCCTGTCGCGGGGTCTGCGGCGGTGGGGTCGCGGACCGCCCAGATCAAGCCCTCGCCCGAGGACAACCCAGTGGCGATGCGAGCTGGGAGGGTCGGGTCCGCGCGGCAGATCAGGCGCCGGACGTGGTCCCAGGAGGATCCCTTGCGTGCCTTCGCTGTGTCACCGACGAGCACGAGAAACTCGTTGGGGTGATGGCGCGTCGCCTCGATCTGAAAGTAGGCGCCGCGTCCGACGGCCGCACCGAACGCGATCAACAGTTGTGAGAGGATCGCTGCGGGGTCCGCCTCGGTGTGCGGCGCGATCGCGCTGACTATTTCCCCCGCGAGCCCGTGGTAGGTGGCCGGGCCGGGCGGCTCTGGCCACCCCGGTGGGGCGGGCAATGTCCGCTCCCCCCAGCCCGCCACGGGCTCCGGCACCGCGGTGTCGAAGAGGGTGCGCGCCGCCGCGCTGCTCACTCGCCTGAGACCTCGCTGACGGCTGCTCTGGCGGCGGACTCATCGACGATCGCCTTCTCCGCCGCGAAGCACGCGATCAGCGACGCGAGAGCGAGGTTGTTGACTTGGCGGGGCAGCCCGCGGGAGACTTGGTGGATCAGCGCGATCGCGTCATCGGAGAAGATCGTGTCATCCCGCCCAGCCAGCGCCAGATGGTGAGAGATATAGCCAGCGGTCTCGCTCTCGTCCAGGCCGCCGATCGTGTAGCGGCAGCCGATGCGCTGATCCAGCGCCGCCAGGGCCCCCAGGCGCAGGCGGCGGCGCAGCGTGGGCTGCCCCAGCAGCAACAAGCAGAACGGCATGCTCTGGTCCATGTCAGCGTTTGAGAGACAGCGCACCCCTTCCAAGCTCTCAGCGTCCAAAAGGTGAGCCTCATCGAGCACGACGACCACCTGCTTGCCGCGCTCAGCGTGCTCCGCGGCCAACAGCTCCTGGGTCTGCGGGATCAGCGACGCGCAGTGAAAACGCGGGGTGCCACCCAGACCCGTAACGATCGTGGCGTAGAGACCACGCAGTCCGACACCCGGAGTCCCGAGATAAAGAACCGTGTGCCTTGAGGCGTCGAGGGTCGCCATCGCGGCGCGCGCGGCGACCGTCTTCCCGGAACCACATTCACCGCTGATCACCCCGATCTGGCGCTCAGCCACGCACCAGCAGACCCTCGCGACCGCCTGCGAGTGAGCGTCGTGGGCGTGCAGCATGCCCGGCGCTAGATCCTTCCCGAACGGCATCCGTGAGAAACCGTAATGCGAGCGGAGACGGTCGATGCTCATGGTCTGCTCCCTTGCTCGTCGATATCGATATTGGTGCTCTCCCAGTCGCGCTCGGCCAGCGCGGCGTAGTCGATCGGCTTGCCCGCCAGCTCCGCCGCGCGACGCTGCGCGATCAAACCGAGGTAGTCGATGCCGCTGGATGGGGGTGGCGGGGCCGGCTCGGCTTTCACTTTGGGGTGAACCTGGCGCGTGATCCGCACCGGCACCGCGGTGCCCATCCCGCGGCCGCCGTAGCGCACATCGATGCGCTCCAGGTCGAACGGGTCGAAGATCAGCTCGACCTGGTGGCCAACCAGCGCGGCGTCGACCTCGTATTCGTTGCCGTGCAGGCTGACCGTCGCGGTCTTTGTGACCCCGCGGAGTTCTGACCACAAAAACGCCTCCCGCAAAAGCTCCGGCGATGGCAGCTCCGGCGGCGAGACTCCCTGGAAACGCTCGAGCGGCGTCATCTTCGTCTCCGAGTGCAAACGGCGGTGATAGACGACCTCCACCCACGCGCTGAACAGACGGTTCAGCGCGGTCAGGTCCGCCACCTCACGCGAACCGAGCTCGACCAGGAACTGGCCCCTGACGGTCCTGAAAAACCGCTCGATCTTGCCTTTCGTCGTCGCCGCGCGGGGACTGGCATGAATCAGCCTGATGCCCAGCACCGCGCAGGCACGCTCGAGCTGGCGGCTGACGAACGCCGAGCCGCGATCGACCAGGATCGCGCGTGGCACCCCACGCGCGCTGAGACCAGCGCGCAGCGCCCCCTCCAGGCGCGTCACGTCCTCCGCGGTCCCCCAGCGGTAGCCGACCAGCGACCGGGAGAAATCATCGATAAACGCCAACAAGATCGCCTTGCGCCCCCCGACATGAGGACCGTGCAAACCATCCCCGGTCCACAGCTCGTTGCGCTCAGACGCTTCGAAACGGCCATAGACCTTCACCGGGCCAGCACCCCGAGAGACCTTCAACCCCAGCCTGGAGAAGTGACGCTGGATCGTGCGCTCCGAGCACACGCCCCCATCCTCACCGGCGGCGGCGAGCATGACGGCCCTGACCTGCGCAGCGGTGCGCGCCGGCAGCTCGCGCTTGAGTGTCACCGCCAACGCCAACACCCCCGCCGGCGTGGCCGGGGGAGCCACTCGCGGGCGTGGCACCAGCGCTTGGAAGCCGCCCGCGCGGTAGTTGCGGATCCAGCGGTCGACCGTCGAGCGGCTCACCGTGAGACGCTCGCCACCGGGCCCGGTGTGCTCCTCCGCCGCGACGGCGCGCACCAGCGCGCCGCGCTCGACCGGCGAGCACGCGGGGTCGAGCATCGGCCTGATCAATGAGTAACGGAACAGTCCGACGTCCCTGAAACGCTCCTCCTCCACGGCTCACTCCCCACATCCGGTGACAGAAACACGAGCATCGCCGCTCAGCGCACCACCGGGAAGGGGGAACTCGTGTTGCACAACAACACGCCACCCGAGAGCGTCGCCGCCAGCGGCCATACCCCCGCCACACCGAGGCGCAGCACCCACGCCCTGCCGGCCACCCCGATCGCACCAAGCGCATCAGCGAACACGCTGCCAGCCGGCGTTATCGGTGAAAGCTCCGCGTCCAACGCAAACGCCCACGCCGTGAAGTGCGCGCGGATCCTCTCCGCCCCCGCCTCAAACCGCCGCAGCCACCCACGCACCGTGTCCTTCGGCACCCCCAACCCGGCCGCGATCGCCCGGTGCCCCAGACCACTCACCTTCGCCTCGATCGCGGCGCCGATCACCACCACCCCATCACGGCGACGCAACAAGCACAGATCGGGCAACAGCACGTGCGTGCACGCGCATCCCCGGCACCTTCCCCGCCGCGGACGCAACGACCGCACCACCCCCGCGCGGAGGCGCAAAACCCGAGGCCGCGCAAACCCCCACGGGCCCAAAACCCCTCCACAAAACGGGCAGGCCAACCGCCCGCCACACAACTCAGCCTCGACTACGGCTCTCTCGTCCCCTACGATGAACATGGATGTCCCCTTTCGGGCATCGGCGAAGCACCACGCAGGGGCTCTCCCAACGGAACCGGTTCAAAGCTCGACGGGAGGGCTTCTGCACGTGCAGGAACCCTCAGCCTGACGACATCACCGCCACCACGCCGCCACCCCGGCGAGCACCACCCATCCTCACCCAGCGCGTCGTCAACTCAAACGCGGATGCTCATCCAACGTGGCGTTCAACACGCGGTCACCTGCGCTTTATGAACATCCAGCGCCCCAGGACGCTCGACGACCGTCTCCATTGAAACCTCCCAAAGGGATCGAGGGACACCATCGTCGCCCAGGGGCCTCGAGATCTAGCG
>JBEKGK010000219.1:0-4699 GCA_050012835.1 Solirubrobacteraceae bacterium
CACCACGGCATCTCGTTCCTGATCGTCGACCGCGGCGACGGCGTCGAGTCGTCGAAGCTCGACAAGCTCGGCTGGCACGCGTCCGACACCGCCACGATCAGCTACCAGGACGTGTTCGTGCCCGAGCAGAACCTGCTCGGCGAGCTCAACCAGGGCTTCAAGCTGATCATGGCCAACTTCCAATGGGAGCGCCTGGCGATGGCGCTGGGCGCCGTCGGCGCGATGGCACTCGCGTGGGAGCGCACCGCCGAGTTCGCGCGCGAGCGCCAGGCGTTCGGGCGGCCGCTGA
This sequence comes from Solirubrobacteraceae bacterium, assembly GCA_050012835.1. Taxonomy (GTDB): domain Bacteria; phylum Actinomycetota; class Thermoleophilia; order Solirubrobacterales; family Solirubrobacteraceae; genus Palsa-744. The sequence goes on from JBEKGK010000219.1 coordinate 290, forward strand.
GCGGCCACCAGGCGATCCGCCACAAGCTCGCCGACCTCGCCACCTCGGTGTACACGTGCCGCTGCGTCACCCACGACGCACTGCGGCGCTTCGTCGCCGGCGAGGATCCGCTCAAGGAGGTGACGATGGCCAAGCTGCTCACCCAGCGCGCATGCTTCGAGCTGATGGACGCGTGCCTGCAGATCCATGGCGGCGCCGGCTACATGCGCGAGTACTTCATCGAGCGCGCCGCCCGCGACGCGCGTCTGGGCCCGATCGGCGGCGGCAGCGACGAGATCATGCGCGAAATCCTCGCGCGCGTGCTCGGCCTGTAGCGGCCTACCGGCAGCAGTCTGCGGGGACCGGCCTCGGAACGCTGGCGCGCCGTTTGCAAATGTGTCCAAACCTCCCTTGCATTGCTCAGGGACCCGCGGTGACAGGCCGATGCGTCGCACGTGGGCCTTCCTCTACGCCTCCTTCGCTTCGCCGCGGCTGCCGCCGTGTCGGCGACCGTCTGCGCGGGAAGCTCCGTAGCGCTCGGCGCGCAGAGCCGCGCTCACAGCTCCACGCGTAATGGCGGATGCGCGCACGCGCGGCTGAGGCCCACCAAGCAGAACATCAGCCTCATCCGCGGCGCAACTCTGTGCCTCGTCAACCGCGAACGCGTCGCGCGCGGCGAGCGCCCCCTGCGGCCGGATGGGCGACTCAGGAGCGCCGCCCAGGCCCACACCGAGAGCATGGCCTTCGGCAACTACTTCGAACACGTCGGCCCATACGGCCAGACGCCGCTGACTCGGATGCGCGACGCCGGCTACATCTCCAGCCATGTCGGCTACGAAGTAGGCGAGAACATCGCCTGGGGGACGCTCGGCCTGGCGACGCCGCGCGCGATCGTCGCCGCGTGGATGGCCTCCCCTGCGCACCGCGCGAACATCCTCGACCCCCGGTATCAGCAAACCGGCATCGGCGTCTCGCCGCATCCTCCCAGGTCGCTCGCCCACGGCCAGGCCGGCGCCATCTACACGCAGGACTTCGGCGTCATCATCGCCGGCTGACGACGGTCCACGCCTGCGCGGTCACCCCGTGCTCCCACCCGGTGTGGCGGGGGTCCTCCATCGCCTCGGGGCGCTCGAGGATCCAGCGCTCGTGCACCGCGGCGAGCGCGTCGTGCAGCTCGTCGGGGCCCGAGAACTCGCGGGGATCGAGCGGTGCGCCGGCATCGACCCATACGTGGCAGCCCACGCGTCGCGCACGCAGTGGCAGGATCAGCGCGTCGGCCCGCACAGCCAGCTGTGCGGTGCCGTCCGCGAGCATCGCCGGCTTGCCCAGGAAGCTCGTCTCGTGCGGGCCGGGCATGTCGAAGAACAGGAACACCGGCTCTCCCTGCCGCAGCAGAGCCTCGACGATCTCAAACGACCCGTTGGCCGGCAGCGAGCGACTGTTCGTGCCTTTGCGCCAGCGGGCGAGGCGCCGTCCCCAGTAGTCGGAGCTGGGCTGCTCGAAGAACCAGGATCCTGCGACGAGGTAGGTGACGTGCCCGTTGAAGGGGGGAGCGCAGTGCGAGCGGTAGTAGGGCCCCACGTGGCAGGAGCTCAGCAGCACTCCCCGACTCCCCGACAGCGCCTCGTTGATGAGCGCCGCCGAGCGGGCGTCCACCTTCGCCGACCACGGCCACGCCCAGAACAGCGCGCTGTCTATCTTGCTCTCGATGAACGCGAGCCGGGCGAGCTCGCGCAGCTCGTGGGCGCGCGGCGTGCCGGCCACGATCACCTCCATGCCTGCAACCGCATCCTCGCGCTCGCCGGCGCTCCGCTCCCAGATCGCCTGCCCGCTGCGTTCCGCTTTGCTGACGGCGAGGCGCGTCGGCAGCACGGCGCGCAGCAACGGCGAGGTCTTGACGCGGAGCCTGAGGTCGGCAGGTGGCATCGGTACCGGAGCGGATAGTCGCCCGGCGGACTCCAGCACGCCGTCGACGTCAGAGCTCTGCACCGCCGTCCCGACGAGCGCCGACGGCGTGTCAACCGCAACCGCGGAGGGCGAGGCGCCGGAGGCTCGAGGCTGTGTGCGCGCCGACTCCCCCAGCAGGTAGCCGGCCAGCGCAACGGGCGTGGGGTGGTCGAAGACCAGCGTGGTGGGCAGCCGCAGCCCGGTGGCGGCGTTCAAGCGGTTGCGCAGCTCGACGGCGGTCAGCGAGTCGAAGCCGAGCTCGGTGAAGTCGCGCTGCATGTCGATCGCCTCGCCGGACGCGTGCCCCAGGACCGTGGCGATCTGGATGCGGAGCAGCTCGAGAATCACTCCCTCACGCTCGGCCTCTGGCGTTGCTGCCAGACGCCCCGCCAGCGAGCCCGTCGGCTCGCTCGAGCGGCGCCTGGGCGCCGGAAGGAGTGCACCGAGGACCGCCGGCAGCGCTCCCACCCGCGCCTGCGCGCGCAGCGCCGCCAGGTCCAGTGGGGCCGCGAACACCGACGCCTCTTTCGCGTCGAGAGCAGCGTCGAAGAGCTCGAGCCCCTGCTCGGAAGAGAGCGCGCCCATGCCGGAGCGCGCCAGCCGCGAGCGGTCTATCTCATCCATGGCGCCCGTCAACTCGCTGACCTCCTCCCACAGCCCCCATGCGATCGACGTCCCCGCAAGTCCGCGCGCACGTCGATGCGCCGCTAGCGCGTCGAGGAACGCGTTGGCCGCCGCGTAATTGCCCTGGCCGGGGCCGCCGAGAACGCCCGCGGCGGAGGAGAAGAGCACGAACGCCCGCAGCTGCAGATGCTCTGTGAGCTCATGCAGATACCAGGCCGCATCCGCCTTCGCGCGCAGCACCCGGTCGAGACGCTCTCCCGTCAAGGAGCCGATCACACCGTCGTCGATCACGCCGGCGGCATGCACCACGGCAGACAGTGGATGCTCCCGCGCCACCATGCCGAGCAGCGCCACGAGCTCCCCGCGCTCGGCCGCGTCGCACGCAGCCAACGTGATGTCCGCCCCCAACGATTCAAGCTCCGCCTGCAGCTCGAGAGCGCCCGGCGCATCAGGCCCCCTGCGGCTGGCGAGCAACAGATGACGAACGCCATGCTCGAGCACCAGATGACGCGCGAGCAATGCGCCCAACGTGCCCGTGCCACCGGTGATCAACACCGTTGCAGAGGAATCGAAGACCTCTTCGCCATGCTCTGGCGCAGTCACGCCGGACCGCGGAGCCAGCCGCGGGACGAGCACCACGCCCTCCCTGATCGCCAGCTGCGACTCACCACAGGCGAGCGCCCCAGCCAACGCACGCCAGGAGGCCTCATCGGAATCGACGTCGATGAGCACGAATCGCCCGGGGTTCTCCGCCTGCGCCGAGCGCACAAGGCCCCACAGCGGGGACTGCTCCAGGCCGGGCACATCCTCGGCTGCACGCGCAGCCACCGCGCCGCTGGTGATCAATGCCAGCCGCGAATCGGCGAACCGCTCATCTGAGAGCCAGCCCTGCGCCAGCTCGAGCACCCGGTGGGTGAGCTCGTGCGCTGAGTCGAGCAGCTCGTCGACGCTCTGCCGAGCGGCGTTCGCGCTGTCGGGCGCGCAGTCCACGAGCACGACCGCGGGCACAGAAGCGCGGCCGTCAACGGTCTCGGCCAGCGCCTGCAGGCCGGCATGAGTCTCTGCGGAAGCCCCGGCCCGAGCGAGGGACTCGGCCAGCGGGCAGTCCTCGGCGCCCAATACCGCCAGCCCTCCGATGGCGTGCTCCTCAGAGAGAGGGTGCGCGCTCCAGTCGATCGTGAGCAGCGGACCGCTGCGCCCACCACCAGCGGCGCGGAGCTGCTCCGCCGAGACTTCGCGCATCAGCAGCGAGTCGACCGAGGCCACCAGCCCGCCGGCCTCGTCGGCCACCACCAGGCGAACCGCATCCGCCTGCGACGGCGACAGACAGACCCGCAACGAGGAGGCACCCGAGGCGTGCAACTGCACCTCGCCGAAGGAGAACGGCAGGCGCATGGCGCCCCGCTCGGGAGGCTCAGCCGGCGCGTCCTCGAGCGACGCCAGGGCGACGGTGTGCAACGCGGCATCCAGCAGCGCAGGGTGCACCCCGAAGCTCGACGCCTGCTCGCGCTCCTGCTCAGAGAGCGACACCTCCGCGAACAGCTCGTCCCCGCTCCGCCAGGCGGCCCGCAGCCCCTGGAACGCCGGCCCGTATTCAAGACCGCGCTCGGCGAGACGCTCATACAGATCCTCCACGTCCACGACCTCGGAACCCGGCGGAGGCCAGGAGGCCCCGGCGAGCGCCGCGCGCTGCTCCAGCATCTCCCCCTCGCCGCTCGATCGATCCGCGTCGCAGGCCAGCACGCCGCTTGCGTGACGCGTCCACTCCTGCGCGGGCAGAGCGCCATCGTCGGTGACGTCCTGCAGCCTCGAGTAGACACCCAGCGAGCGCCGACCCGCGCCGTCAAGCCCGCCAACCGA
>JBEKGK010000220.1:0-4693 GCA_050012835.1 Solirubrobacteraceae bacterium
ACCTGCGCGAGCTGCGGCAGCTGGCGCCCGGTGAGACCGAGCGCGCGAAGGTGAGGCTGCTGCGCGAGTTCGACCCCGCGAGCGCGGGCGCCGACACCCGGGAGCTCGACGTGCCGGACCCTTACTTCGGCCGGGCGGGCGGCTTCGACGAGGTGTTCGAGCTCGTGCAGGCGGCGTGCGAGGGCCTGCTCGAGCAGGTTCGCGCCGGCAGCGCGCCGTGACCGAGCCGGCGCCGTGACGGACCCGGCGCCGTGACGGAGCCGGCCGCGATGGAGTACGCGCCGTGACGCTCCCCGCTGGCGCCCGCGACGTGACGCGCGTAGGCGGCGGGGACATCAACGAGGCCTTCCACGTGGTGCTCGCGGACGGCAGCGACGCGTTCGTCAAGACCCGTCCCGACGCCGCCCCCGGCGAGTACGCGGCCGAGGCCGCCGGCCTGGCCTGGCTGGCGGAGCCGGGCGCGCTGCGCACGCCGGCGGTGCTCGACGTCGACGAGGGCTATCTGGCGCTCGAGTGGATCGCGCCCGCGCCGTCGGGCCGCCTGAACGACGCCGGCGCGGAGGAGCTTGGCCGAGGGCTCGCCTTGACCCACCAGGCGGGGTCGCCGTGCTTCGGCCGGGCGGGCGGGTCCGGCGGGTCCGGCGGGTTCGGCTGGCTGCGGCTGCCCAACGAGCCGGCGGGCGACTGGCCGAGCTTCTACTCCGAGCGCAGGCTGCTGCCGCTGGCGCGGCTCGCACGTGAGCGGGCCGCGCTGTCAGGGGCGGGGGTGGAGGCCGTCGAGCGCGTGTGCGAGCGCCTGCCCGAGCTGACGGGCCCGCCCGAGCCGCCCGCGCGCCTGCACGGTGACCTGTGGTCGGGCAACGTGATGGCCGACGCTGACGGCCGTCCGTGGCTGATCGACCCGTCGGTGTACGGCGGGCATCGCGAGATCGACCTCGCGATGCTGCTGCTGTTCGGTACGCCGTCCGCGCGTGTGCTCGCGGCGTATGAGGAGCTCGCGCCGCTCGCGGACGGCTGGCACGAGCGGGTCGAGCTCTACCAGCTGCTGCCCCTGCTCGTGCACGCGCTGCTGTTCGGCGGCTCCTATGCGGCTGCGGCCGAGCGCGTCGCGCTGCGCTACGCCGGCTGACGCTCACCGTCCCGCGGGCGCGATCGGGTCGGAGTGGGGGGTGTGCACCCCCGCACCGTCTCCGAACGCAGGCGGCTGTACCTGCTCGCGCGGGTCGTCATCGCCCGCCACTACCGCCGTGAGCTGACGCTGGCGGTGGTTGCGCGCGCCCTCGCCAGCTCACCGCGACAGCTGCAGCGCGCGTTCGAGCAGTTCGGTGAGACCACCTTCCGCGAGGACCTGCTCGCGCGACGCATGACGGTGGGGGCACAACTGCTCGTCGAGCAGCGCTCGATTCCGGTCGACCACGTGGCGCGCCTGGTCGGCTACAGCCAGGCTCCGCACTTCGCGCGCGCGTTTCGCCGCCGCTACGGGCTGTCCCCGGCGCGCTTTCGCGAGGCGGCGCTTCAGGCGGAGGAGCGGTCATAGACGGCTGCCAGCTCGCCGTCCGCGGCCGCGCGCTGCCCGTCGTCGTCGACGCCTTCGACCACCTCGGCGCCGGGCAGGCGCAGGCACATGAGCGTCCCGCCCCCGGGGGCGGGCTCAGCGGTAATGCTGCCGCCCTGCTGGGCGGCGACCTGCTGCACGATCGCAAGGCCAAGTCCCGAGCCGGGTCGGCCGCGCGCCTCGGCGCCGCGATAGAAGCGGTCGAAGATGTGGGGCAGGTCTTCGGTCGAGATTCCCGGCCCGTGGTCGCGCACCGACAGCTCTCCCGCCTGCAGTCGGATCTCGACGGGCTCGCTCGGCGGGCTGTACTTGACGGCGTTGTCGATCAGGTTCCCGACCGCGCGCTCGAGCCTTGCGGGCACGCCCGTGACGATCGTCGGCTCGAGCTGCACCTGCAGCGGGGTTGCGGGCGCGTGCCTGCGGGCGCGCTCCACGACCTCGGTCACCAGCAGGTCCAGCCGCAGCTCCTCGGCGTCGGACCGCGGTTCCTCGCCGCGGGCGAGATCGATGAGGTCGTTCATCAGCAGCGTGAGCTCCTCGATCTGCTCGACCACGTCGCCGAGCAGCCGGCGGCTCTCTTCCGGGTCCATGTCCTGTCCCTGCTGCTGCAGGATCTCGATGTTGGTGCGCAGGCTGGTCACGGGAGTGCGCAGCTCGTGCGACGCGTCGGCCACGAGCTGGCGCTGGGCGTGCACGGACGCGTCCAGCGCGTTCATCGAGCGCTCGAGGGCGTCGAGCATCTCGTTGAAGCTGCTCGCCAGGCGTCCGAGCTCGTCGTCTCCCGAGGGCTTGATGCGTCCGCTGAGATCGCGGGTCAGCGCGACGTGCTCGGTGGCGTTGGTGAGACGCTTCAGCGGCTGGACCGCGGCGCCTGCCACCAGGCGCCCGAGCACGGCGGCGAGCGCGATGCCGCCGACGACGAGCAGCGCGAGGATCAGGCGCAGGCGGGCGAGCAGGCTGTCGACTTCGGTGAGCGGTTGGGCGAACTGCACGGCGTGCCCGTTGCCGAGCGACTCGGCCAGCACGCGCAGGTGGATGCCGTTGACATTCGCGTCGCGGAAGAACGGCTTGCCGCCATGCGCTGCCAGCGCTCGCGTGCCGGCGTCCACCGGCAGCGATACTCCTTTCGCCGAGCGTATGAGGATCGCGCCGTTGGCGTTGATCATCTGCTGGTAGCCACGTACCTGGTCGGGACCTGGCGGCAGGCCGCTGAAGACGTTGCCGGTGCTCGCGCGAGGCCTGGCGGTCGGCTTGTGGTGAGGGACGTTGAGCGCTCCGGCGGGGGACGAGCCAGTGGCTCCCGTCGGAGGCGATCCGAGCACCCGTTCGGCGGCGATCCGCAGCTGTGCGCGGCGCCCGAATGCACTGCCTCCGAGGCCATTGGCGTCGAGCGCGCGCACGAGCCCGCTGCGCGCATGCGCACGGTCGCGCAGCTGCGTGTCGAGGAGGCTGTGCAGCTGCCCGGAGGTGAGCACGTAGGTGAGGATCGACGCGAGCACCACCGCGATCGCCACTGCGGCGGCTGACACGATCGTGATGCGTCTGCGGAAGCTCATTGCGGGCTGCGCAGCACGTAGCCCACGCCGCGCACCGTGTGCAGCAGGCGCGGCTCCTCGCCGACCTCGGTCTTGCGGCGTAGATAGCCCATGTACACGCCCAGCGAGTTGGAGCTCGACCCGAAGTCATAGCCCCACACGCTCTCGAAGATGGTCGAGCGTGTGAGCACCTGCCGCGGGTGGCGCAGGAACAGCTCGAGCAGCAGGAACTCGGTGCGCGTGAGCGACAGCATGCGCTCGCCCCGCCAGGCCTCGTGGGCGCGCAGGTCCAGGCGCAGATCCGCGAACGTGAGCGACTCCTCCTTGCCATCCTCCTCGCCCGCGCGGCGCAGCAGCGCGCGGACGCGCGCGAGCAGCTCGCGCAGCGCAAAGGGCTTGACGAGATAGTCATCAGCGCCGGCGTCGAGGCCTGCGACGCGGTCATCGATCTCGCCGCGCGCGGTGAGCATCAGCACTGGTGTGCTGTCGCCCCCTTCGCGCAGGCGCCTGCAGACGTCCAGGCCGTCGATGCGCGGCATCGCGATGTCGAGGATGATCGCCTCGTACGGCGCCGAGCCGAGTTGTTCGAGCGCCTCATGCCCGTCGCCGGCCTTGGTCACGTCATAGTGTTCGAGCGTGAGCGCTCGGAAGAGCGCGTTCTGTACGGCGGGCTCGTCGTCGACGACCAGTATGCGTGCTTGCTCGGCCATGATCGAAGCGTCGCCGCGAGTCGCCCGCGCCGCTGCCGGCGCCGGGTTGGGCGTGGAGAACGCAGTTATGAGGCTAGCGTGATGCAAGGCCGGGACATCCGGGTAAGGAAAAGCGAAGAGAACGCTAAGAATCGCGAAGGGGAAGGCGCCATCGCTGAGCAGCAGATCGGGTTGCAGGACGGCGTCGACGCGTTTGCGGCTCAGTCGCGCACCCTGCGCAACAGCATCATCAGCCTGGCGATCTTCTTTGCGCTGGTGGTGGCGCTGCTCATCGGCGTGCCCGGCCTGGATGAAGCCGCGGATCGCATCGCCCACGCGAACACGCCGTGGGTCCTCGCCGGGATCGCGCTCGAGGCGCTCTCGTGCATGGGCTACGTCGTCCTGTTCGAGCTCGTCTTCGGCAGGCTTGGGCGCAGCCTCAGCTCACGGCTGTCGCTCGCGGAGCTCGCCGTCAACTCGGTCGTGTCCGTGAGCGGCCTGGCGGGCATCGCGCTGGGGGCATGGGTGCTGCGCTCGAAGGGCCTGTCGGTGGAGCGGATCGCCAAGCGCTCGGTGCTGATCTTCGTGCTCACGAGCGCGGTCAACGTGGGCGCAGTGGTGGTGATCGGGGTGCCGATGGGGCTGGGGGCGATCCCCGGCTCGCGGGACGCGCTGCTCACGTTGGTCCCCGCGGCGGCCGCAGTCGCGACGATCGCGGGCACGCTCGCGCTGGCGTCCTGGGCCCAGCGCGCGGCCGACAGCAGGCGTCTGCAGCATGGCCGTGCGGCGGTGGCGCTGACGGCGGTGAGCGGGGGTGTGCACGACGCCCTGCAGCTGATCCGCGAGCACAACTGGAGGCTGCTGGGGGCAGTCGGATACTGGCTGTTCGACAATCTCGTGCTGTACGCGTGCCT
>JBEKGK010000221.1:0-4690 GCA_050012835.1 Solirubrobacteraceae bacterium
GGACGCTCAACCATGCCGGGCTGCCGGTCAAAGGCGCGCGCATCGCGGTGCTCGGCGTCAGCTACAAGCCCGGTGTCGGCGACATCCGCGAGTCTCCCGCCCTGAAGATCCTGACCCTGTTGCAGGGCCTTGGCGCGGAGCTGCGCTACCACGACCCGCACGTGCCCGCGCTGTGCGAGCACGGCCTGCGCAGCGTGTCGCTCGACGATGCGCTCGAGGACGCCGACCTCGCGCTGATCGTCACCGCCCACCCCGAGGTCGACCACCGGCTCGTCGCGCAGCGCGCACGCCTGCTCGTGGACCTGCGCGGGGTCACGCGCACGCTGGGGGTCGCCGGGGCCGGGGCCGGGGCCGTGCGGCTGTAGGGAGGGCGCACAGGCGGAGCTTGAGCGGCCCCGCGACCCCCGCTCTGAGGTCGAGCGCCCCCGGGCTGCATCCGTGCGCCGCGCGTTTGTGCCTCGTCGGCATCCGCGGGGACAGGTCTGTCATGGCTTGCGCGCGAGGACCGCGGTGACGCTTGAGCGGCCTTGAAGCCACTCGCGAGCGGCGGGATCGATCCAGCCGGCGATCGTCAGCATGTCCTCGTGGGTAGCGGAGACGTCCTGACCGAGGATGGAGTCGTGGTGGGCAAGGCGATTGCGGAACAGCCTGATCCGCAACATCCGGGGAGGCAGATCCTTACGCCGGCCCGGTCCGTGCGGGAACGCCTTGTGCAGACGTTCGCGCCAGAGCTCGTCGTACGGCCGCCCGAACAGTCCTGACCAGAAGCCGAACGGCACTCCCGCGACGACGCGCGCGCGGGTGATCCTGGTGTCCCGCTCCAAGCGTTCAACGGCGGTGATGACCTGCTTGATCCCGCCGGGCTGGAGCGTATCGAAGTCCATCAGCCAAGTGTCCTTCAGTGGTTCCTGCGGCTGGCCGCCACCAAGCGTCGCGTCGATCGCGTTTCGCAGGATCACCTCGAAGTGCTGGATGACTTCGAAGGCCGCCGCAGCCAGTTCGGCATGCCACACGTACAGAGCGACGGCCGCTTCGTGATCCCCGTTCGTGGCATCCTGAAACGGCCGGAACCGGGGCCCGGACAGCCAGGCGGTGGCTTGCTGAGAGTCCATGGGGGATGGTATTATGGTCGGTGACGCCCCGGACCCGCCTCTGTCTCCCGCGAGGGAGTTATGCGCCCGGGGCTTTGTCTATGTGACCGTCAGAGGTCAGCCACGGCCGACCCGGCCGGGCGCCTGTTCCGGCGCGGCCCGCAGCCGCGCCGGCCATCCTCCACGGCTCACCCGCGCGCACGCATCCCGGACGGCGGAGCCGTCCTCCTCAAGACTTGCAGTCTCGTCCCACCGCGCGCCACCGCCGTGGCGAGCAACGACCAAGAGTCCGGTCTCGCCGCCGGCCGTGACTTCCACCTCGCGTTCAGCCCCGAGCGCGTGGACCCGGGGCGCACCGACTTCACGCTGCGCAACACCCCAAAGGCGCTCGGCGGCCTGACCGACGCGTGCGCGGAGCGTGCCGAAGCGCTCTACGGGCTCGTGTGCGAGCGGCTCGTGCGGGTCTCAACGCCCGAGGCCGCCGAGCTGACCAAGCTCCTGGAGAACATCTTCCGCTCGGTCAACATCGCGCTCGTCAACGAGCTGGCGATGCTCACCGACCGCATGGGCATAGACATCTGGGAGGTCGTGGACGCCGCCTCGACCAAGCCCTACGGGTTCGTGCGCTTCGAGCCCGGGCCCGGCATGGGCGGGCACTGCCGCGGTGCTCGGCGTCAGCTACAAGCCCGGCGTCGGCGACATCCGCGAGTCCCCCGCCCTGAAGATCCTGACCCTCTTGAAAGGCCTCGGCGCGGAGCTGCGCTACCACGACCCGCACGTGCCCGCGCTGCGCGACTACGGCCTGCAGAGCGTCTCGCTCGACGACGCGCTCGAGGACGCCGACCTCGCGCTGATCGTCACCGCCCACCCCCAGGTCGACCACCGGCTCGTCGCCCAGCGCGCACGCCTGCTCGTCGACCTGCGGGGGGTCACGCGCACGCTCGGGGTCGCCGGGGCCGTGCGGCTGTAGGGGGCGACGCGCCACTCGAGCGTCTGACGGCTACGTCGCGGTCGCCGGCTCTCGCTCGCTCGCCACGACCTCCTGGCGCTGCGCAAGCTGGTCGTAGGCCGCCCGTAGCGCCGATGTGATCGCCTCGGTTAAATCGCTGAGGCCCGCTATCGCGGGCCTCGCACCCAGCCACCGAGGCAACTGGGGGGATCAAAAGCAGCCTACCAGCCGCCGGGAACGTCTCCCGTTCGGGGCCCCCGCCCAGGCTCGCCGCTCACCCTACTTGCGCGACCGAGACATCAAGACCGACAGTCCCCGGCTGCAGTCGCTCGAGCTGCTCACCGAGTACGCCGGCGAGTCTCCTGGACTGCGCCATGTCAAAGCCGGGCCAGTCAAAGTCCAGCCTATGGTACGTTGAACGCAGAAACGGACACATAATGTCCTGATCGGTTGCTCTAATACCATGACGTCGATCGCCCCCCGCCAACTTCCTGACCATCTGCTCTCTCAGGGCGTCTCGACGTTCACCACTTCAGACGCACAAGAGCTCCTCGACGGATCGTCGCCCGCGGCGATACACAGGGCTCTGTCGCGGTTGCGGGCAAGCGGGCAAGTATTCTCCCCGGCGCAGGGCTTCTGGGTGGTGATCCCTCCCGAGTACCGCTCCTGGGGTGTCGTCCCGGCGGAGCGCTTCATCGACGAGATGATGAGGGCGTTGGGTCGCGTCTACTACGTGGCGTTGCTCTCAGCGGCGTCTTTGCATGGCGCCGCACACCAGGCGCCCCAGGTCTTCCAGGTGATGTGCGCTCCGCCCTTGCGCGACCGGGCGGTTGCTCGTGTGCGCCTGCGGTTCTTCAGCGGCAGGCACGTAGCCGGCGCCCCGACCGAACCTCGCACTGTGTCAACGGGCACGATGCGCGTAGCCACACCGGAGCTGACCGTCATCGACATGGTGGCTCTGCCGGGCGAGAGCGGCGGCTATGGCAACGTCGCCACCGTCCTGGCAGAGCTCGGAGGCCTTGACGGGTCCTCGCTGGCCGCACTCGCCCGTCCGCGTGGCCGAGGCCTCACACGTCGTGTCAGCTGGCTCGTCGAGCATTTCGGGCACTGTGACGATCTCGAGCCCCTACGACAGGCGGCCGCTCCCGACGAGGGCGAGCCAACGCTCCTGCGCGCCGGCGCCGGCCGGCGTGGCCACACCGATCGAACCTGGGGTATCCGCGTGAACACCGACGTGCAGTCCGACCTGTGATCGCGCGCGACTACATCACACAGTGGAGCGTGGGCGCCCCCTGGCCACAGCGCCAGCAAATCGAGCAGGATCTGATCCTCTCGCGTCTGATCCTCGAGATCGCCGGAGACTCCCTGCTCGGCAAAGAGTTCGCGTTTCGCGGCGGCACGTGCCTGCACAAGCTGCATCTGCCCCAGGCGCTGCGCTACTCCGAGGACCTCGACTATGTGCGCGGTACACGGGGCAGCATCGGCCCGTACATCGACGCGCTGCGAGAGATCACCGAACGCGCCGGGCTGATCGAGAAGAGCCGCGAGCTCACCGGCCAGATGGCACACTTCATCTGCACTTCCCCGGCCGAGGACGGCGGCGAGATCCGCATCAAGATCGAGGTCAACATCGCCGAGACCGAGTCGTTTCTCCCACGCACCACCCGTCTCTACGCGGTGGACTCACGTTGGTGGTCCGGGCGAGTCGGCGTGAGCACGTTCGAGATCGAGGAGCTGATGTCCACCAAGCTCCGCGCCCTCTACCAACGGCGCAAGGGACGCGACCTCTTCGACCTCTGGCACGCACTCACCGACCTTCGCCCCAACGAGCAGCTCGTGATTGACGGCCTCGCGCACTACATGGGCGACGAGATCTTCACCTACCGCGAGCTCGCAGCCAACCTCGCCGCCAAGCTCGAGCACCCCGACTTCCTCACCGACCTCAACACACTCATCGTTGGAGCGCCCGGTGACTACAACATCCTCACAGCCGCCGACCTTCTGATGGAACGCCTCGGAGCGCGCCTGAAGAACGCGCCGAGCAGCGCCGAGATCGCGAACGGTGCCTGGCGGCAATGACTCGCCAGGCGTGCCACGCCGCGCACGGGGACTTCCTCGACAGCCTCGTTCGAGACGAGCCACGACGCTGCCACGGGCGGCGAAGGGCACACACAAGCCGGCGACGGGAGGCGATCACCGCGGGGGGCAGCTGGGCGGGCGGCTCGCACACTGTTCCGGCGCGGCCCGCAGCCGCGCCGGCCACCCTCCACGGCTCACCCGCGCGCACGCATCCCGGACGGCGGGAGCCGTCCCCCTCAAGACTTGCACTCTTCCGCTCGGTCAACATCGCGCTCGTCAACGAGCTGGCGATGCTGACCGACCGTATGGGCATCGACATCTGGGAGGTCGTTGACGCCGCGTCGACCAAGCCCTACGGGTTCATGCGCTTCGAGCCCGGGCCCGGGATGGGCGGGCACTGCCTGCCCGTGGACCCGTTCTATCTGTCCTGGCGTGCGCGCGAGTTCGACATGTCGCTGGAGCTCGTCGAGCTGTCGGGCAAGGTCAACCAGCAGATGCCCTACCACTGCGTCGCGAAGGTGCAGCGGACGCTCAACCGCGCCGGGCTGCCGGTCAAAGGCGCGCGCATCGC
>JBEKGK010000222.1:0-4686 GCA_050012835.1 Solirubrobacteraceae bacterium
GCCGTCCCTACTCCCGCCGCCGCCGGCTCGAGCGTGACCGCCACGGCCGGGCCCGGGGCGCACACGGTCAGCGCGACCCTCGCGGGCATCCGGGCGAGCATGACCGCGGGGACGCATAGCCCGCGAGTCGGTGTCCCCTGGCCGATCCACATCACCCTCAGCAGCGGCCGGCTGCCCGTCAGGGCCAGCGGCGAATACGAGTTCCTGTTCGGCAGCGAGGTCGTCGCCCACCGCTCACACTTCGCCTTCCTCGGCCGCTTCTCGGACGTGATCCTGTGGCCGTCCTCCGCGGTGGGCTATCCGCTGGGCTTCCGCGCGAAGATCGTCTCGGGCGCCGACACGTTCAACCTCGACTACCCGGTCCAGGTCGGCCAGTGAGCGAGCCGGCGGGCGCGAAGGTCGAGCTCGCTGGGGTTGACAAGCGGTTTGGGCGCATCAGCGCCCTGCAGGAACTGTCGCTGCGGGTCGAGCGCGGCGAGGCGGTTGCGATCACCGGCCGCTCGGGCTCGGGCAAGAGCACCCTGCTGGCCCTGATTGGAGGCCTTGAGCAGCCCGACCGCGGAGAGGTCCTGATCGACGGGCGGCCGCTCTGGAGCCTGCCCCACCCGGCCCGCGCCCGCCGCGAGGTCGTCGGCTTCGTGTTCCAGCGCCACCTGCTGCTCCCCGCCCTATCCGCACGCGCAAACGTCGAAGTCGCCCTGATCGGCGCCGGCATGCGGCGCGCCGAGCGCCGGCGTCGGGCGCTTGAACTGCTCGAGGCGGTCGGCCTCAGCGACCGTGCCGAGCACCTGCCCTCCGAGCTCTCGGGCGGGGAGAGCCAACGGGTCGCCGTCGCCCGCGCGCTTGTCAACGAACCCCGGCTGCTGCTCGCCGACGAGCCCACCGGGGCGCTGGACTCGCTCACCTCCGAACGCGTCCTCGACCTGCTCTTCCGGCTGCGCGAGGAGCTGGGCATGACGATGCTCATCGTCAGCTACGACCCCGCTCTGGGCAGGCGGACCGACAGGACGCTGACGCTCGCCGACGGACGGCTGCTCGCCGCGAGCGAGACAGCGGCCGTGGGGCCCTAGGAGCGGCGGAGGGCCATGCTCGCGATCATCGCCACCAACCTGATGCGCCGCCCGGCGCGAACCCTCTTCACGGCCTCGGGCATCGCCCTCGGCGTGGCGACGATCGTCGCCCTGCTGGCCTTCACGCAGGGGCTTGAAAACACAGCCGCGGGGTTCGTGCATCTGGGAGGCTCCGATCTCGGGGTCTTCCAGGCCAACGTCTCCGATCCCACGGCCTCGGAGCTACCCATCTCGACCGTCGCGCGCCTGCGCGCGCAGCCGCAGGTCTCGAGCGCCACTCCGCTGCTGCTGCTCGTCGAAGGGATCCCGCACGACGCCTCGGCGATCGTCTTCGGCGCCGAACGGAACGGCTTCTTCGCGCGCAGCCTCGTACTCACCGAAGGCACGCGGCCCGGCGGCGTCGCGGGGGAAGCCCTGATCGGGGAGCGGCTGGCGGCGGAGAGGCATGTGCACGCCGGCGGCGTCATCCCGGTCGACGGCCACAGCTTCCGCATCGCCGGCGTCTACCACTCGGGGATCCTCTTCGAGGACTCCGGCGCCGTGCTGGCGCTGCCGGTGGCACAGATGCTCGTAGGACGCCCGGGAGAGGTCACCGACGTGGTCGTCCAGCTTGCGCCCGGATCGAGGGCGAGCACCGCTGCGCCGGCGATCGAACGTGCCCTGCCCGGCACGCAGGTCATCACCGACCCTCAGCAGGCACTGCGGGCCGGTGCCGACAGCACCCTCATCTCCAAGGCCGTCCTGGTGATCGTCGTCATCGCTCTGATCGTCGGGGGGATCAGCGTGACGAACACGATGGCCATGTCGATCATGGAGCGCCAGGGCGAGCTGGGGCTGCTGAGCACCGTCGGCTGGTCGCCGCTGCGTGTCGCATCGCTGGTCCTCGGAGAAGGCGTGGCGGTGAGCATGCTGGGCGCCGCCATGGGGCTGCTCGTCGGGGTCATCGGCGGCGGCCTGCTGGTCCACGCCCTCGGAGTCAACAGCTACGTCTCGCCCTCGGTGACCGCCTGGGGGCTGGGCCAGGGCCTGCTGATCGGGGTCGCGATCGGGGTGCTGGGGGGTATTTACCCGGCTTGGAGGGTCACGCGCATGAGGCCCCTGAAGGCGCTTTCCACGGTTTAGCCAGAGACAATGAATAAAGTCTGCCGATCCGGGTAAGCCCCCGAGTGAACAGCGCCTATCCTCAGACGAGCAAGTACACGGACGACGACGGAGGAGATCATGATCGCTTCAGTCGAAGCCAAGCCCAGGGCCAGGACCAGCGCCCTGCCCCGGACCAGTGACGATCCAGTCGAGCTCTTTGCACGCTGGCAGCAGCATGGAGACACGGCGGCACGCGCTGCCCTCGTACAGCGCTTCATGCCGCTCGCGCGCAGCCTGGCCCGCCGCTACGACCGTTCTTCCGAGCCCTACGAAGACCTCATGCAGGTGGCCTCGCTCGGCCTGCTGAAAGCTCTGGACCGCTTCGACCCCGACCGTGGCCCCTCCTTCGCCTCCTTCGCGATCCCCACGATCCTCGGCGAGATGCGCCGTTACTTCCGCGACTCCGGCTGGTCACTGCATGTTCCTCGCGGCGACAAGGAGCGCGCCCTGAAGGTCCGCGACGCCCAGGAGACCTTCGCCAACGAACACGGCCATGCTCCCACCGTCAGCCAGCTTTCGCAGTATCTGGAGCTCGATCCGGAGACCGTGATCGACGCGCTCCTGGCGATCCAGGCCTACGAGTCGCTGTCGCTGGACGCACCCCGCCCCGGCGGCGAGGACGACGCGATCACATACGGCGACACGGTCGGCGACGAGGACGGCCGCTACGAGCTGATCGAGCTGGACGCCACGATCGTCGGGGTTCTCGACCGTCTCCCCCAGCGGGAGCGGGAGATCCTTCGCATGCGCTTCGTCGAGGAACTCACACAGACGCAGATCGCCTCCCGGGTGGGTGTCAGCCAGATGCAGGTGTCTCGTCTGCTGCGCAGGTCCCTGGACCAGCTGCGCTCGCTCACCCAGGACGAGGAGCAGGCGGGCTAGCGGCGTTACGGCGGCCCGATATTGTTCCTGCCGGCCGGTGTTTTGCGGAAGGACCCGCCGGCACGCGGCTCGAGCGCCGTAACCAGATGGCCAGGCTACCGAACGTCCGACTCGATCTTTCCAACAGGCCGGAGAACGTTCTGCTGGTACGAGAGACGCTGACGGGGCTCGCCGAAGCGGTCGGCCTGGACGCAGGAGAGCTGAGCGACGTGCGCACCGCGGCGGCGGAGGCGTGCAACAACGTGGTCCTGCACGCCTACTCCGGCGAGGAGGGCCCGTTGGAGGTCGAGATCGACGTCGGTGAGGGCTGCCTGCGGCTGGTGGTGCGCGACCGCGGAGTAGGAATGGCGCAGGACGTCCTCTCATCCGCCAACGGTGAGAACGGGATCGGCCTGCCGGTGATCGCCGCTCTCGCCCATCGCGTGGACTTCGGCGAGACGGCCGGGGGAGGCAGCGAGATCCGTATGGAGTTCGAGACGCCGTCGGTGAGAGAGCTCGCACCCGCGCCCGGCGAGGGCTTTGAGCTTGCCCCCTTCGCCGAGATCGGCAACGCTGGGACCGCCACCGTGAGCGTCGCGCCGGCCCCCCTGGCCCGCGCGATCGTGCCGCGCCTGCTTGCGGTCCTGGCGGCCCGCGCGCACTTCTCCACGGATCGCATCTCCGATACGCAACTGCTGGGGGACGCCATCGTCGCGCACGCCGCGGAAGCCCTCAGCGGTAGCCACCTCGGTCTCACCGTCGCCGTGGAGCCACGTGCCCTGGAGGTGAGCGTCGGCCCGTTGATCCCCGGACGTGCCGCAGGGCTGATACGCCAGGCCGAGCTCGACGAGCTCGGCCTGCTACTCCAGAAGCTCGCAGACCGGCACGAGCTGGTCAGCGCGGGCTCCCACGAGATGCTCAAGCTGCACCTGCTTGACCAGCGTTAGCGCAGAGGTTTCCCAACCCGCTCGGCGGGGCATCTAGCTCGACGTGAGAGACACATCGGAGAGCAGCTCTGGCAGCGCGCCGCAGGGTCGGACCTCCTGAATGGCACGCATAATGTCCTAATGGAGCGCACCGATCACGACCAGGGGGTAGCTTCTCACCGCGCACACGGCCTGGGAGGTGACGGGCACTTCCACCACGAGTCCCTGTTCTACGCGGGCGAGGGGGAGTTCCTGCAGGGAGCCCTCGAGTTCCTGCGTGAGGGAATAGAGCGCGAGGAACCCGCGCTCGTGGCGGTGGGACCTCCGCGTATCGCGATGCTCCGCGAAGCGCTCGGAGGCGACACCGAGCTGGTCAGCTTCACCGACATGCGCGTTCTCGGCGCCAATCCGGCGCGCATCATCCCGGCATGGCGCGAGTTCCTCGACGGGCGCACACGGCCCGGCGCCGGCGCCAGGGGGATCGGCGAGCCGATCTGGCCCGGGCGCGACGAGGCCGAGCTCGTGGAGTGCCAGCTGCACGAGAGCCTGCTCAACACGGCCTTCGACGGCGGCGAGGGCTGGCGGCTGCTGTGTCCCTATGACCTGGAGAACCTCGCCGAGCCGGTCATCGAAGCGGCGCGCCGTAGCCACCCACACATCTCACGGGCGGGCTGGCACGAGCCCAG
>JBEKGK010000223.1:0-4652 GCA_050012835.1 Solirubrobacteraceae bacterium
GCGCTCGCGCTCGCGGGCTGCGGCAGCTCGAGCAGCACCTCGAGCTCGACGACCGCGTCGAGCCCCGTCACAACGCCAAGCACGAGCACCGCCTCCGCGACGCCGGCGGCGTTCATCGCGCCGTTCACCACTACGACTACGCTCGGCTCGACCGAACCCGCCAACGGCGATGTGAACCCCTATGGCCTGGCGCTGATCCCGAGCAGCGTCGGCAAGCTGCACGCCGGCGAGCTGCTCGTGAGCAACTTCAACGACAAGCAGAACAACCAGGGCACGGGCACGACGATCGACGAGATCACCACCGCTGGCAACAGCTCGCTGTTCGCAACCGTGAACGCGAAGTCGCTCCCGGGCAGCTGCCCCGGAGGCGTGGGCCTGACGACGGCGCTGAACGTGCTGCCCGGCGGCTATGTGATCGTCGGCAGCCTGCCCACCACCAACGGCAAGTCCGCGACCGCGCAGTACGGCTGCCTGATCGTGATCGACAGCAGCGGCAAGGCGGTGGAGACGATCGCCGGCCGTCAGATCCAGGGCCCGTGGGACTCGACCGCCGTCACGCACGGATCGATGACGACGCTGTTCGTGAGCAACGTGCTCAACGGCGGCGCCAAGAAGGGGATCCACACGATCGACAACTCGACGGTGCTGCGCATCGATCTCGAATCCGGCCCCGGGCAGCCGCCGAAGGTCCTGAGCCAGCAGGTGATCGCCGACGGGATTCCCTGGGTCGATTCACCGGCAGCGCTGGCCGTCGGCCCGACGGGCGTGGCGCTCGCGGCCAACGGCACGCTGTACCTCGCCGACACGCTCGCCAACCGCATCACCGCGATCCCGCAGGCGTTGACGCGCACCACGCCCGCACCCGCCGGCGGCACGACGGTGACCGAAGGCGGCCATCTCAAGGAACCGCTCGGGCTCGTGCTGGCGCCGAATGGCGACATCATCACGACCAACGCCGGCGACGGCAACATGGTCGAGACGACGCCGGGCGGCAGGCAGCTGGTCGCGCAGACGGCGGACACGAAGACCGGCGCCGGGTCGCTGTTCGGGCTCGTCGTCGCGCCGGGCGGCACTGGCGTGTACTACGTGGACGACGGTGACAACACGCTGCGCCTGCTGCACTGAGGTGGAATGCGGCGCCCGGCTGCCGGTGCTGAGCGGTCAGTCCTCAGCCAGGCGCCGCAGCAGCGCGACCGCCCGCATCAGCACCCGCTGCTCCTCGGCGGACAGGTCCTCGGCGATCGCGCGTGCCAGCCAGCCCTCGCGCTGACGACGGTCGGCTTCCAGCGTCTGGCGGCCCTGGTCGGTCAGCTCGACGAGGATGCGCCGCCCGTCGGCGGGGTCGGCACGGCGCGCGATCAGGCCGTCGCCCTCGAGGTCGCCGATCGTCTGGGTCATCGACTGCGGGCGTACGCGCTCGGCTAGCGCAAGATCGCCGATCGACTTCGTCCCTTCGCGGTCCAGGCGCCCCAACACCGCACCCTGGGACAGCGAGAAGCGATGCTCGGCGCGCAGCCGACGCATCAGGTGGCCGAGCACCATGCGCAGCTCGCTCGCCAGGCGGGTGGTGTCGACGGTCGGAGCCACGGCTCGCAGACTATATCTCGGGAAAGACAGGGAAACTGCTCAGTCTTCCTGTATAAATGATCGGGTGGCGAGCGACGTGGGCACCCAAACGCATCCGAACGGAAGCGCGCGCAGCCCCGATCCTGGCAACTCGGATCGCTACAAGTGGATCGCGCTGTCGAACGTCACGCTGGGTGTGCTGCTGGCGACGTTGGACGGCTCGATCACGCTGATCGCGATGCCGGACATCTTCCGGGGCATCCACCTCAACCCGCTCGTGCCCGCCAACAGCTTCTACCTGCTGTGGATGATCCTCGGCTTCCTGGTCGTGACGAGCGTGCTGATCGTCAGTCTCGGGCGCCTCGGCGACATGTACGGGCGGGTGAAGATGTACAACCTCGGCTTCGTCATCTACACGCTCGCCTCGCTGGTGCTGACCGTGGACTGGATGACGGGGCGGGCGGGGGCCACGTATCTGATCGCGTTTCGCATCGTGCAGGGGATCGGCGCGGCGTTCCTGCTCGCCAACTCGGCGGCGATCATCACCGACGCCTTCCCGGCCAACCAGCGGGGCATGGCGCTGGGCATCAACAACATCGTGGGCGTCAGCGGCATGTTCGTCGGGCTGATCCTCGGCGGGCTGCTCGGGCCGATCGACTGGCGGCTGGTGTTCCTGATCTCCGTGCCAGTGGGGCTGTTCGGCACGGTGTGGGCGTACCTGAAGCTCGAGGAGCGCAGCACGCCCAAACGCGCGAGCGTCGACTGGTGGGGCAACATCAGCTTCGCGCTCGGGCTGATCCTGGTCATGGTGTCTGTCACCTACGGCATCCGGCCCTACGGCAGCCACGCCACGGGCTGGGGCAGCCCGCGGGTGCTCGGTCTGCTGGGCGCCGGCGCGGCGTTCCTGGTCGCCTTCGCGGCGATCGAGAGCCGGGTCGCCGAGCCGATGTTCCGTCTGCCCCTGTTTCGCATCCGCGCCTTCACATTCGGGACGCTCTCGACGTTCCTCTCGGCAATCGCGCGGGGCGGGCTGATGTTCATGCTGATCATCTGGCTGCAGGGCATCTGGCTGCCCCAGCACGGCTATGACTTCACCGAAACGCCTCTGTGGGCGGGCATCTACATGCTCCCGCTGACGCTCGGCATGCTGGTCGCCGGGCCGACGTCCGGATACCTTTCAGACCGCTTCGGAGCGCGCTGGTTCGCAACGGGGGGGATGCTCGGCTCCGCGCTGAGCTTCTTCCTGCTGACGCTGCTGCCGATCGACTTTCCCTTCCCACTGTTCGCGCTCGTGCTCGCCATGATCGGCATCTCGATGGGCATGTTCGCCTCGCCGAACCGCGCCGCGGTGATGAACAGCCTGCCGCCGCAGCACCGGGGCGCCGGCGGCGGCATGAACCAGACCTTCCAGAACTCCGCGCAGGTGCTCTCGATCGGCGTGTTCTTCACACTGATGATCCTCGGGCTGGCCTCGAACCTGCCGCACACGCTGTCCTTCGGGCTGCAGGCGCACGGCGTCTCGGCCGCCGCGGCGAGCCGCGCCGCGCACACGCCGCCGGTATCCGTGCTGTTCGCGGCGTTCCTCGGCTACAACCCGATCGAACACCTGGTGGGAACGCACGTGCTCGCGTCGCTGTCCGCCGCCAACCACGCGACGCTCACCGGCCGCTCGTTCTTCCCGCAGCTGATCTCGGCGCCGTTTCGCACTGGTTTGCACGAGGCGTTCCTGTTCGCGATCCTCGCCTGTCTGGTCGCGGCGGGCGCGTCGCTGATGCGCGGCGGCCGCTATCACTACGTCGAGCAATCGGCCGCGCAGCCAGCCCTTGACGGCGAGCTGGAGGACGACGTGCTAGCGGACGGCGTCAAGTCCGGCGCCGAGACCTTCGATGAGGGCGCGAGCGAGCTCGCGCGAACTACGACAGCAGAGGAGCAACATGCGCGTTGAGTGGTACGGCCAGTCGGCGTTTCACCTGAGCGCCGGGGAGCACACCATCGTGATCGACCCGTTCGCGGACATGTCGGCGATGGCGGCGAGCCGCGGGATGCAGTTCGACTACCCGCCGATCGAGGGCGTGCAGGCGGAGCTGCTGCTGGTGACGCACGAGCACATGGACCACAACGGCGTGGAGGCGATCGGCGGCGATCCGACGACGCTGCGCTCGACGGCTGGCACCCTGGAGTCGCCGCTCGGCGAGGTCACCGCGATCGCCTCCGAGCACGACGAGCAGGCGGGCACGGCGCGCGGGCCCAACACGATCTTCGTGTTTGAGCTGGACGGGCTGCGCGTGTGCCACTTCGGCGACTTCGGCCAGAGCGCGCTGCGCGAGGAGCAGGCGACGGCGATCGGCGAGGTCGACCTGCTGATCGTGCCCGTCGGCGGCGGGCCGACGATCGGCGGCGAGCAGGCCGCATCGATCGTCGAGCGGCTCGCGCCACGCTGGGTAGTGCCGATGCATTACCGCACGCCGCGCATCGGCTTCCTCGAGACGGCCGACGACTTCCTGGAGCGCTCCGCCAACGTGGAGCGCCTCGCGCACAGCTCATTCGAGACGGGCGAGCTGCCGGCAACCGACGGCCCGCTCGTGGTGGTCCCCGCAGCCCCGTAGGGCCGGGCGTAAAAACGAGATCCAACTAGAAAGGCTGTGAAATGAAGATCGGACGATTGCTGTTGCGTCTCTCGGTAGGGGGGTTCTTCTTCGGGCACGGAACGCAGAAGCTGTTCGGATGGTTTGGCGGAAACGGCCTGCAGGCGACGGCCGCGGGCTTCGAGAAGCTCGGGCTGCGCCCCGGCAAGGCCAACGCGATCGCGGCCGGCGCGGCCGAGGCAGGCGGCGGCGCGCTGCTCGCGCTGGGGCTGGCGACGCCGCTGGCGGCGTCGGTGCTGAGCGCGACGATGATGACCGCGATCGAGACCGTGCACGGCAAGAACGGGCCCTGGCTGAGCAAGGGCGGCTACGAGTACAACGTGGTGCTGATCGCCGCCGTGCTGATGCTCGTCGAGGCTGGGCCGGGCGGGCTCTCGTTGGACGCCGCGCGCGGGCGCGAGCGCTCGGGGTCCGGCTGGGCGCTAGCGGCGCTGGCCACCG
>JBEKGK010000224.1:0-4639 GCA_050012835.1 Solirubrobacteraceae bacterium
GGCTTCTCGCGCCTGGACGGCTACACCGTAGGCATCGTCGGCAACCAGCCCGCGCAGCTCGCCGGCGTGCTCGACATCGCCGCCTCCGAGAAGGCCGCGCGCTTCGTGCGCACGTGCGACGCCTTCAACATCCCGCTGCTGACGTTCTGCGACGTGCCCGGCTTCCTGCCCGGCACCGCGCAGGAGTGGGACGGCATCATCCGCCACGGCGCCAAGCTGCTGTACGCGTTCGCCGAGGCCACCGTGCCGAAGGTCACGATCATCACGCGCAAGGCCTACGGCGGCGCCTACGACGTCATGTCCTCAAAGCACCTCGGCGCCGACTTCAACTTCGCGTGGCCGACCTCCGAGGTCGCGGTGATGGGGCCCGAGGGTGCCGTCAACATCATCTACCGGCGCGACATCATCGCCAGCCCCACCCCCGAGGAGCGGCGCAAGAAGCTGATGCAGGACTACAAGGCGCGCTTCGCCAACCCCTACACCGCCGCCGAGCGCGGCTACATCGACGACGTGATCGTCCCGCACGAGACGCGGCCGCGTCTGATCGTCGCGCTGCGCACGCTGCAGAGCAAGCGCGAGCCCGGGCCCAAGCGCAAGCACGGCAACATCCCGCTTTAGCGCCAGCCGGGAGTGCAGCGGCGGCCCGAAGGATGGGGCAGCGCTGAAATCCAGCCACTATGGACTAAATATCGTCCACTTGTTTTGAAAAACGTCCATATGGACGATATAATATCCACCATGGACGTCGCCCACCCATACACGGCGGTCTGCCCCTCACTCGATGGCGACGTGCTGCAGGTCCTCGCGGGCACAAACATGGGCCTGACCGGTCGTCAGGTTGCGCTACTGGCCGGCAGGAGCTCCCACAGCGGGGTTCTGCAGGTACTCAACAGGCTCACAGACCAGGGGCTCGTGGACCGGGTGGAGCTCAACAGGGCTTATCTGTTCGCTTTGAACCGCGAGCACCTCGCCGCGCCCGCGGTCGAGATCCTCATGGGTATGCGCGAGGAGCTCATCAACCGCATTCGAGTCGCGCTCGACGCCTGGCAGATCGTTCCCCTCCACGTCTCTCTGTTCGGATCGACAGCGCGCGCCGACGGCGATACGCGAAGCGACATCGACCTGTTGGTGATACGACCGAGTGACGTCGACAAGGATGAGCCGTCGTGGCGCACGCAGATGAGCGAGCTCTCGGATCAGATCCGGCGATGGACGGGCAACTATGCCGGCATCGTGGAGCGCACCGAGTCGCAGATCGCGCGGCTGAGCGCCGACGAACTGCCGATTCTCGCTGAGCTTCGCTCCGATGCGATCGTTCTGAGCGGGTCGGACATCCCCACGCTGCTGGCAGCAGCATGAGCCCAGCCGGCTCCGGACGAACACAGCCGTGCTCCAGTGCGGACGCCGCCACCCGTCTGCGCCACGCGCGGAAGTTCCTCGAGGTCGCAGAGCTCGTCGCCGAGGAAGGCGACGACATCGAGTACGCCAGCCCGGCGGCAGCGTTGGCCGTGCTGGCTGGGATCGCCGCGTCGGACGCGGCGTGCTGCAAGGCGCTCGGCCGGCGCTCGCGCACGCAGGATCATCGCCAAGCAGCGTCGCTGCTGGAGCAGGTTGCGCCCGGCGGAAAGCCCGCAGCCAACACCTTGGGCCGCCTCCTGAATCTCAAGGATGAGGCGCACTATGGGCTGTTCGACGTCGGCGGCCAGGATCTCAAGGCCGCGCTGCGACAGGCGACGAGCCTGGTGGACTTCGCCGGCGCGATCCTGCGGCGCTGACGCCGGGCGCCTCCCTACTCCCTGCGCGCCGCCCGTTCGCCCAGCCACAGCCACCAGGGATACGTGGCGAACAGCAGCGCCGAGACGACGTGCGTGCGCCAGCCGGCGCGCCGGCGGTCGAAGCGAAAGACGCCCGAGTTGAGCATCCAGTCGCGGCCGTCCTCGGCGCGGCAGGCCTCCCAGATCGGCCGCGTCCACGGACGGTCGAGATACAGCGAGACGCTCGTCGCCAGGAACGCGCCGGCGGTGGCAGTGTGCACGGCGCGCGCCACGGGCGTGCGCTCGGGCATCAGGCGGCCGTATACGCGACCGGTCGCGTACAGCCACGGCGGGTCGATCAGGAAGGACATGCGCTCTCCTCTCGGTCGGGCACAGCGCTCCCGAGCAGGTGGAAGGCCAGGCGGGTGGCGAGCGCCATGATCGTCAGCTGCGGGTTCACGCCGAGCGCGCTCGGCACCACCGAGCCGTCCACGACGTGCACGCCGGCGGCTACATGGAGCGCGAGATCGCCGTCGGTCACCCCATGCGTGGCACGCGCATCGGCCCTGGCGGTGCCGAGCGGATGGAAGGCCATCAGCTTGAGATCCCGCACGCGGGCGTGCTCCGGCCGCACGCCAGGCGCCAACGGCAGGTACACCTCGCGCGCGCCCGCAGCGAGGAACAGCTCCTCCATGCGCGCAAGACCGGCGCGGAACTTGTGCAGGTCCCGTGCGCCGAGGTCGTAGCGGATGAAGGGCCGCCCGGCGACGGCGCGGACGTGCCCGCGCGACTCGTCGCTGACCATCAGCCCGAACTGGGCGAGCCGGCGATAGTCGGCCATCGCCCGCGCATGGCGAGCGCCGGTCAGGGGGAGCACCATCGCCGCATATGCAGGCGGCCCGGCGGCGCCCTCGAACATGAAGCCCTCGGAGGCGAACTCGTCGATATAGAAGCTCTGCGGCACGCCGCGCGCCATGTCGACCTCCTCGTCCATGAGCGCGAACGCGGATGTCGCGGGATGCAGCGCGAGGTTACACCCGCGCTGACCCGAGGGGTCCTCCAGCCCGCTGCGCGCCAGCAGCAACGGGGTGTAGATGGTGCCGCAGGCGACCACCACCTCGGGGGCGCGCACGTCCAGGCGGCGCCCGTCGGCGAGTCGCGCGCTCACACCGCGAGCGCGGCCACCCTCGACGAGGATCTCCTGCACGTCGGCGCCCGTGACGATGCGCGCGCCCGCGGCTGCGGCACGGGGGATGTAGGTGATGCCCGTGTGCTGCTTGGCGGAGGTGGGGCAGCCGAAGACGCACACTCCCGAGCCGACGCAGCCGCGCGCGTTGCGCCGCAGATATCCGTGCGACCAGCCCAGCCGCTCGGCTCCGCGCCGTGCCACCGCCGCGTTGGCGCCGGCCAGCTCGGGCGTGACCTCTGCCACCGACAGTGCCTGCTCGACGCGCTCGAAGCACGGCCGCAGCGTCGCCTCGTCGATCTCCAGCCCGAAGTCGGCGGCCCAGCGTTCGAGCACGTGCGGCGGGGTCCGGAAGCAGGTGCCGGAGTTGACCAGCGTGGTGCCGCCCAGCCCGCGACCGAGCGGCAGCAGGATCGGCGGCGCTCCCACCGTTGCCGTCTGGCAGGAGTCTCGGTAGAGGCGCGCGAGCATCTCGGGCGGGCGGGCGGTGAAGCCGTCGGGATCGTGCTGCGGGCCCTGCTCGAGCACGACCACCCGCGCGCCGCCCTCGGCCAGCTCGGCCGCCACGACTGCCCCGCCGGCGCCGGCCCCCACCACGCAGACGTCCGCGTCGAGCGTGTCCATCATGTTCGCCCCTCGGCGCGGCGCAGAGCGAGCCCGCGCGACGCTACGGCCGCCGCGTCCCAGCCGAGCGCGCGGCCGAGCTGCGGATCGTCGTAGCGACCGAGCGCGAGCACCGACCAGGCGGCCTGCTCGGCGAGCGGCGCGCGCGACAGCAGCGCGGCGCCGCGCGGGCGCCGCACGAGCGCCAGCAGCACGCGCAGGCCGAGCCGCTGCGGCCACGGCGCGGCGGCGAGGAAGCTCTCGATGCCCCCTCCCACGCTCGGCGCGCTCATCCGAGCATCCCCGCTCCCTGCGCGCCTGCCAGCTCGTCGATCGCCGCCGCCGCGCCGTCCCCGTCGCCGGCGCCCACGGCCGCAGCGACGCGCGCGTACAGCGGCGCCAGCTCGGCTCTGTGCGCGACCAGTGCGGCGAACGCGTCGGCGTGCGGCAGGTACAGCTCGCGCACGGAGTTCATGATCAGCTGGAACACGAGGTTGCCGGCCGCCTCGACGAGCGCGGCCATGAACGCCCAGTCGGCGAGCAGCGCGGCGCCGTCATCGCCGGCCAGCGCCACGGCGTGGGCCAGCTCGAGCAGCGACGCCGCCTGCTCCTGCGATCGCCGCGCGGCCGCCATCCGTGCGGCCTCGACGAGCAGCACGCGGCGGGCCTCGAACAGGTCGCGTACGACCGACCCCTCGACGCCGCCGTGCAACACGAGCGCCTCGAGCCCGCCCGAGCGCCGCCAGTCCAGCACGCGGGTCGCGTCACCGTGGCGGACCTCCACGAGGCGCAGCTGCTCGAGCCGCCCCAGCGCGGCACGCACGGAGGCCATGTTCACGCCGAGATCGGCCGCCAGCGCCCGCTGCGGCGGCAGCCGCTCGCCCGGTCGGTAGTGGCCGGAGAGGATCGCCTCGCGCAGGCGAGCGAAGACATGATCGGCCACCGACACCCGCGGGATCGGCGTTTGCGCCATCGGCGATTGCATCGCGCGGCGGATTGTATCGGTGTTCCGAACACTCCGCCTCGCTCGCCGCCCGTCACACCTCGCTCGCCGCCCGTCACACCTCGCTCGCCGCTCGTCACATCTCGCGCGCCG
>JBEKGK010000225.1:0-4631 GCA_050012835.1 Solirubrobacteraceae bacterium
TTGAGGTTGTTGGTCGTCCCCAATGGCTCGGCGCCCACGCACGCGAGGTTGGCCGCGCACTCGAGCACCGCCTCCACGGTCCCGGTGTAGGGGTCGGCGGCGACGCGCCGGCCGTTGCAGTCGATGCTCACCGCCAGCGCGCCGCCGTCGGGGAGCGCGAGCACGGCGGCGTCGGCCTGCTCGGGGCGGCGCACGGTGCGCGACTGCACGATCGAGTCGTACTGCTCGAACAGTGGCCTGCGCGAGGACAGATTTGGAGAGGAGAGGATCGCGAGCAGGATGTCCCGTGGCGTTGATGCGAGCGTGAGGCCGGCCGTGGCGGGCGGCGCGCCGTAGATCGGCTCGCTGGGCTTTTGCGGCTGCAGGTCGTACAGCGGGCAGTCGTCCACGAGCGCGGCCACGGGCATGTCGCCGACGAGCTCGCCGTCGCGAAGCACGCGCATGCGCCCGGTGTCGGTGACCGTGCCGATCGCCGACCCGTTCACCTCCCACTTGGCGCACAGCTCCATCACGGCGTCGGCGTTGGCGGGCTCCACCACGCACAGCATCCGCTCCTGGGACTCGCTGACCATCACCTCGAACGGCTCCATGCCGGGCTCGCGCAGCGGCACCTTGGCGACGTCCACGTCGATCCCGACGCCGCCCTTGGAGGCCATCTCGGACGCTGAGGAGGTGAGGCCGGCGGCACCGAGGTCCTGCAGCGAGACGATCAGCCCGCGCTCGAGCAGCTCCAGCGAGCACTCGAGCAGCTTCTTCTCCTCGAACGGGTCGCCGACCTGGACGGTCGGGCGCTTGTCCAGGTCCCCGTCGCCTCCGGCGCCGAGCTCCGCGGAGGCCAGCACGGAGGCGCCGCCGATGCCGTCGCGCCCGGTGGACGCGCCGAACAGGATCAAGAGGTTGCCGGGGCCGGCGGCGGCGCTGCGCACGAGCCGCTCGCGCGCGGCGAGGCCGAGGGCCATGGCGTTGACCAGGCAGTTGTGCTCGTAGGGCCCCTCGAAGTACACCTCGCCGCCGACGGTTGGCACGCCGATCGAGTTGCCGTAGTGGCCGATCCCCGACACCGCGCCATCGAGCAGATAACGAGCGCGAGCACCCGCGGGACCAGCGGCCGGCTCGCCGAAGCGCAGCGAGTCGAGCACCGCGATCGGGCGCGCGCCGATGGCGAAGATGTCGCGCAGGATGCCGCCGACGCCGGTGGCGGCGCCCTGGAAGGGCTCGACGGCGCTGGGGTGGTTGTGGGACTCGACCTTGAACGCGCACACGAGGCCGCCGCCGACGTCCACGGCGCCGGCGTTCTCGCCGGGTCCCATGACCACGTGCTCGCCCTCGGTGGGCAGCGTGCGCAGCAGCTTCTTGGAGTGCTTGTAGGCGCAGTGCTCGCTCCACAGCAGCGAGTACATCGCGAGCTCCACCTGGTTGGGCGGGCCGCCCTGCTTCTCGCACACGAGCTCGTACTCCGCGCGCGTGAGCCCGAGCGCGAGCGCGTCATCGACGGTCGGCGTCGTGCCAACTCCCGCACGCGGGGCAGCGTCGACCGGCATGTCTGTGTCGCCTTGCGAGCCCTGTATAGCCATCGTTATACAGGCGATCCAATCGCACTCATACGACGGCGCCCTCGATCGTCAAGCGCATCGACTCGAAGATCTTGAGCCCGTCGGCGGAGCCGCCGATCAGCTCGTCGACGGCGTGCTCGGGGTGGGGCATCATGCCGAACACGTTGCCCGCCTCGTTGCAGACGCCGGCGATGTCGTGCAGTGAGCCGTTGAAGTTCTGGCCGGGGGCGTAGCGCAGCACGATCTGGCCCGAGCGGTCCATCACGGCGAGCGTGTCGGAGTCGGCGTAATAGCGACCCCATGCGTGCTTGGCGGGGATGCTCAGTCGTTCGCCGAGGGCGCACGCCTTCGTGAACGGCCCGCCGCCGTAGAGCACCTCGAGCTCGAGCTGGCGGAAGGTGAAGCGCAAGTTTGCGTTCGGAAGCAGCGCCCCGGGGAGTAGATGCGCCTCGCACAGCACCTGGAAGCCGTTGCAGATCCCCAGCACGAGGCCGCCGTCGCGGGCGAACGCGATCACGGACTCCATCGCCGGCGAGAAGCGCGCGATCGCGCCCGCGCGCAGGTAGTCACCGTAGGAGAAGCCGCCCGGGACGACGATCGCGTCGGCGCCCCCCAGGTCGCGCTCGGCGTGCCAGATCAGCTCCGCGTCGCCCACGCGCCTGGCGGCTTCGAGCGCGTCGACCTCGTCGCAGGAGC
Organism: Solirubrobacteraceae bacterium; assembly: GCA_050012835.1. Lineage (GTDB taxonomy): Bacteria > Actinomycetota > Thermoleophilia > Solirubrobacterales > Solirubrobacteraceae > Palsa-744. The sequence continues at coordinate 2,250 of JBEKGK010000225.1, forward strand.
CGGGGAACTGGAGGACGCCGAACTTCACGTCGCGTCAGGCGCTGCCGTCGAGGAGCTCGATCTCGTAGTCCTCGACGAGCGGGTTCGCGAGCAGCTTCTCGCACATCGGCTGCAGCTGCTCGGGATCCTCGACGTCGAGCTCGATCAGGCGCCCGACGTGGACGTTGCCGACGCCGGCGAACCCGAGCGCCGGCAGCGCGCGCTCGACGGCCTCGCCCTGGGGGTCGAGGATGCCCGCCTTCGGGCGAATCAGCACGCGCGCCCTCACGCGCTCGCCGCCCGCGCGTTCACGCCGCTGCACCGGAGGTCTCATCCGGGCCGGCGGCCTCGCTGCTCGCGCCTGTGCGATCGAGCCACGCCTGGAACGGCTCGCCGGTGATGCGCTCGTAAGCCTCCACGTAGCGCGCGCGCGTGCCCGCGACCACGTCCTGCGGGATCGGCGGCGCAGGCGGCAGCTTGTCCCAGCCGCCGGCGGCGGCCCAGTCGCGCACGTACTGCTTGTCGAAGCTCGGCTGCGCACGGCCGACCTTGTAGCCGTCGGCGGGCCAGTAGCGGGAGGAGTCGGGCGTCAGCACCTCGTCACCGAGGACCAGGGTCCACGCGGCGTCGGCGGGAGCGCCGGCATCGAGGCCGAACTCGAACTTGGTGTCGGCGAGGATCACGCCGTTGGCGAGGGCGTGCTCGGCGGCGAACGAGTACAGCTCGATCGATACGTCCCTGACGTGTTCCGTAAGCGCGCGGTCGCCGACGAGCGAGGCCGCGCCGTCGAAGTCGATCGCCTCGTCATGGCCCTGCTCCGCCTTGGTGGTCGGCGTGAAGATCGGCTCTGGCAGGCGCTGCGACTCGCGCAGGCCGGCGGGCAGCGCGATCCCTGAAACAGAGCCGCTGGCCTGGTAGTCCTTCCAGCCGGAGCCCGTGATGTAGCCGCGGACGACGCACTCGATCGGCAGCATTCTCAGCCGGCGCACCACCAGCGCGCGCCCGCGCACCTGGTCGGGCACGCCGTCGGTGGCCGAGATCAAGTGGTTGGCGACGATCCCGGCGGTCTTCTCGAACCAGAACACCGACAGCCCCGTGAGCACCTTGCCCTTGTCGGGGATCGGCGTGGGGTGCACGGCGTCGTAGGTGGAGATCCTGTCGCTGGCGACCATCAGCAGCGGGGGCGGCATGCCGGGGATGCCCTCAATCCCCTCCATGTCGTACATCTCGCGGACCTTTCCGCGGGCGATGAGGGGCAGCTCGTCGAGCGTTGCGGTCACGTGGCGCGATGCTACCAGCGCCTGACGACCGGATGGCTGCGCGCTGCTGCGTCCTCGCTCGCTCATGTGCAGAGCACACTTCGCTCGCTGCGTCCTTGCATCGCTTGCCCTCCGGTCGTCAGTCTCCTCACTCGATCGCGTCGAGCCGCGCGAGGATCTCCTCGGCGTGACGCAGGTAGTGGGAGTAGTCGAAGATCGCGTCGAGGTCGAGCCCGCGCGCGCGCTCATCCGCGGCGAGCAGCTCGCGCAGCGGGGTGCCCTCGTCCCAGGCGCGCTGCGCCAGCTGCTGCACGACGCGGTAGGCGTCGTCGCGCGAGGATCCCGCCTCGACCAGCGCGAGCAGCACCCGCTGGGAGAAGAGCGCGCCGTGGGTGAGCTCGAGGTTTGCGCGCATGCGCTCGGCGTCAACGGTCATGCCCTCGACGAGCGCGATCGTGCGGTGCTGCAGGTAGTCGAGCAGGATCGTCGAGTCCGGCAGGATCACACGCTCGACGGAGGAGTGCGAGATGTCGCGCTCGTGCCACAGCGCCACGTTCTCGAGCGCCGCCTGGGCGTTGCCGCGCAGCACGCGCGCGAGGCCGGAGATCTGCTCGCTCTTGATCGGGTTGCGCTTGTGCGGCATCGCCGAGGAGCCCTTCTGGCCTGCGCGAAACGGCTCCTGCACCTCGCGCACCTCGGTGCGCTGCAGGTGGCGGACCTCGGTGGCGAAGCGCTCGAGGCCGGCGCCGGCGAGCGCGATCGCGCTCAGCAGCTCGGCGTGGCGGTCGCGGGGGACGACCTGCGTGGAGACGGCCTCACGCGCCAGCCCCAGGCGGGCGAGCACGCGCGCCTCGAACTCGGGGCTGGTGGCGGCGTACGTGCCGACCGCACCCGATACCGCGCCGACGGCGACCTGCGCGAACGCGCGCTGCAGGCGCGCTGCGTTGCGCTCGGCCTCGAACGCGAAGCCCGCGAGCTTGATGCCAAAGCTCGTCGGCTCTGCGTGCACGCCGTGGGTGCGGCCCACGCACAGCGTGTCCGCGTGCTCGCGCGCGCGCGCGGCGAGCGCCGCCACGAGCGCGCGAGCGCCCGCGACGATCACCTCGCCGGCGGCGCGCAGCTGCAGCGCGAACGCCGTGTCGAG
>JBEKGK010000226.1:0-4596 GCA_050012835.1 Solirubrobacteraceae bacterium
GGTTGCCCATACAACTATGAGTACCTTCTACCGACTACTTGGATTCCTGAAGCCCTACAAGCGTGGACTCGGCATCTCCTGGGCGCTGGCGAGCCTTGCGATGGTGATGACCGTGGCGCTGCCGGAGCTGACCGGGCGGGCGGTCGAAGCGATCACGAGGGGGGCCGTGCGCGGGAACGGACACGTGGTGGGCGCGCACGCCCACGATCGCCACACGCTGCTGGTGCTCTCGCTGGTGATCCTCACGGCCGTGCTCGCGCGCTGGGGGTTCATGTACTGGCGTCGTATCGTTGCGGGACGCGTGTCGCTCGCGGTCGAATACGACCTGCGCGAGCGGATGTACGGCCAGCTGCAGCGCCTCGAGCTGGGCTTCTTCGACCACCAGCAGACCGGGCAGCTGATGTCGCGAGCGACCGTCGATCTCGCCGCGGTGCGTTTCTTCCTGGGCTACGGGCTCGTGTTCATCCTGCAATCGATCCTCACGATCGCGCTAGCCGGCGCGGTCATGCTCGCGATCAACCCGGGGCTCGGCCTGGTCGCGCTGATACCGGTGCCGTTCGTGGTCGTGATCTCCTACCGCTACGGCCGTCGCGCGCGCCCGGCGATCCAGGAGACCCAGCAGCGCATCGCCGAGCTGACCGCGGACGCCGAGGAGAACATCTCAGGGGTCCGCGTCGTGAAGGCGTTCGCCCGCGAGAGCCGGCAGCTGACGCGCTTTCAGGACACCGTCGGGCGCGTGTTCAACCAGGCGATGGTCGCCACGCGCCTGGAAGCGACGTACAACCCCGTGATCGGCTTCCTCCCCCAGCTCGGCCTCGCGGCGGTGCTGCTGCTGGGCGGCGAGTCGGTGATCCACGCGCACCTCACGCTCGGCCAGTTCACCGCGTTCTATCTATACGTGAACATGCTGATCACGCCGATGCGCTCGCTCGGCGTGACCCTCAACCTCGCCCAGCGCGCCACCGCGTCCGGGGCACGCATCTTCCAGCTGCTCGACCGCGAGCCGCATCTAAACGATGCTCCGCACGCGCCGGCGCTACCCTCCGGCAGCGGGCATGTGCAGCTACGGGGCGTGACGCTGCGCTACGAGGATCCGCACGACGAGCTCGGCGCAAGCGCGCTCGTGGAGACGGTGCACACCGCGCCGCAGAGCGGACGCGCGGTGTTGCGCGACATCGATCTCGACGTCCCCGCCGGGCGCACCGTGGCGCTCGTGGGGCCGACGGGCTCCGGCAAGACCAGCCTGGTGGCGCTGATCTCACGGCTGTATGACCCGGTCGCCGGGGCGGTGCTGCTCGACGGCGCGGACGTGCGCGAGGTCGCCGTGCGCTACGTGCGCGGCGCCGTGGCCGTGGTCAGCGACGATCCGTTCCTGTTCTCGGCGAGCGTTGCCGAGAACATCGCCTACGCCCGTCCCGACGCGCCACTCGCGGAGATCGAACAGGCGGCACGCCACTCGCAGGCGCACGAGTTCATCTCGCGCCTGCCGCAGGGATATGACACGCAGGTCGGCGAGCGCGGCGTCACGCTCTCCGGCGGACAGCGCCAGCGCCTGGCGATCGCGCGCGCGCTCGTGGCCAACCCGCGCGTGCTGATCCTCGACGACGCCACCTCCTCGGTCGACGCCTCCACCGAGCAGAGCATCAAGCTGGCGCTCGCCGAGGCGATGGCCGGACGCACGACCTTCGTGATCGCCCACCGGCTCTCGACGATCGAACTGGCCGACCAGATCGTGGTGCTCGACCACGGTCGCATCGTCGCGCAGGGAAGCCACGACGAGCTGCTGAGCCAGTCCGAGCTCTACCGCGAGATCGTGGCGGGCACGTCGTCCGTTGCGGATGCTGACGCGCTCACGCCCGAGCGGATGCTCGCGGGCAACGCGAGCGCCCAGCCCAACGCCGGAGGTCGGCTGTGAGCACTCCGGCGGGCATGGGCGCAGGCGGCGGCGGTCGCGGCGGCGCGCGCGCGGGCTTCGGCCCCGGCCTGGGCCCGGGCGGTGGACGTGGGGGACAGCGCTGGGCGGGCGAGCGTCCCAGCCCGGGCAGCCGCGGTCGCAACCTGCGCGGCCTGCTCGAGCTGCTGCGTCCCTACCGGCTGCGTACGGCCGGGATGCTGATCGCGCTGATCCTCGGCACCGCCGCATCGCTCGCGCCACCGCTGCTGGCCAAGCTCGCGATCGACTCGGGCATCAAGAAGCACGACATCCACACGCTGGTGCTCATCGTGCTCGCGTTCCTGCTCTCGGCGCTGCTCGTGTGGGTGGCCACCTACGCGCAGACGTACCTGGTCGGCTGGGTCGGTCAGCGCGCGCTGGCAGACCTGCGCATCCGCATCTTCAAGCACCTGCAGAGCCAGCCGATCGGCTTCTACGAGAGCCGGCCCGCGGGTGTGCTGATCTCGCGCATGACCAACGACGTGGAGGCGCTGGAAAGCCTCGTGACCGACTCGGTGGTGACGCTGTTCCAGTCGGGCCTCACGCTGATCGGCGCGATCGGCGTGCTGCTCTACCTGGACGTCAGGCTGGCGCTGCTGACGTTCTGCGTCGTGCCGTTCGTCGCCGGCGCGAGCATCTGGTTCCGGCTGATCTCCGCTGGTGCGTTCAGGCGCACGCGTGAGACGATCGGCTCGATCACAGGCTATCTGCAGGAGACGCTGTCGGGCATCCGCGTGGTGCGCAGCTTCGGGCAGGAGCCCGCCCACGAGACGCGCTTCGGGGAGCTCAACGAGGACAACCGCGAGGCCAACATGGTCACCGTGCGCCTCAACGCCGCGTACTTCCCCGCAGTCGAAATGCTCTCCGGGGTCGCGCTCGCGCTGATCGTGCTCTACGGCGGCTACCAGGCGATCGACGGCCACATCACGGTCGGCACCGTCGTCGCGTTCGTGGCGACGCTGTCATTCCTGTTCGAACCGATCCAGCAGCTCTCCCAGCTGTACACCACCTACCAGTCAGGCATGGCCGCGCTGGAGAAGATCTTCCAGCTGCTCGATGTCCGTCCCACGCTCGAAGACGCTGCGAACGCGCCCGCGATCGGGCCGATCCGCGGCGAGGTGCGCTTCGAGGACGTGTCCTTTGCGTATCGCCCCCGCTCGAAGCGGCGCGAGGACGCGACCGCACAGCCGACCCAGAGCGCCAACGGCGCCGTCGAGGTGCTCGCGCTCGAGCACATCGACCTGAGCGTGCCGGCGGGCCAGACGATCGCGCTGGTGGGCGCCACCGGTGCGGGCAAGTCGACGATGGCCAAGCTCGCGGCGCGCTTCTACGACCCGACCCGCGGACGCGTGCTCGTCGACGGGCACGACCTGCGCGAGATCTCGAGCCACTCGCTGCGCTCGCAGATGGGCATCGTGCCGCAGGAGGCGTTCCTGTTCTCAGGCACGGTGAAGGACAACATCGCCTTCGGGCGCCCCGACGCCGAGGACGCGCAGGTCCGCGCCGCCGCCGCGGCTGTCGGCGCCGACGAGTTCATCTCCGAGCTGCCCCGCGGCTACGACACGGAAGTCGGCGAGCGCGGCGCGCAGCTCTCGGCCGGCCAGCGCCAGCTGATCGCCTTCGCGCGCGCGCTGATCGCCGACCCGCGGATCCTGATCCTCGACGAGGCCACCTCCAACGTCGACCTGCACACCGAGGGCCGCATCGAAGCGGCGATGCGCCGCCTGCTCGCCGGGCGCACCTCGATCGTGATCGCCCACCGCCTCTCCACGATCCGCCAGGCGGGTCGCATCGTCGTGCTCGAGCACGGGCGCATCGCCGAGCAGGGCACGCACGACGAGCTGATCGCCGCCCAAGGCCGCTACTTCGAGCTGTATCGCGACTGGGCCTCGCAGGCCGCGGCGTAGAGCCAACGACCCGCGAGCAGTCCCGCCCGCTGAACGCGATCCTCGCGGCGGGTGCCAACTCCTGTCTGTCCGCCGGCCAGAGAGTTCTCTCCCCATCCGACCGTAGCCTGCACGGATCATGTTCGATCAACACCGCTCGAGCACCCAGGTGACCCCCATGACTGACGTAGCCGTCGGAGACTCGTGATGCTTGAGGCGCTGATCGATCTCACAGAGGCCCAGATCGCAACGGTCATCGCAAGGGCAGCAAACATCGATGCCCAGGCGCTGGGCCTTGTCGGCTTTGATGCGGCGCTCTTGGCCACAGACGTGGCTGCCCAGCAGCTGCTCGGTCACCTGTGGTGGATACCGCTTCCGGGTCTCGCGATGTCGATTGTCATTGGTTCTTCAGTCATGGCGGTCACGCGCTTCGACATCGGCCCCTCACCAAGTTCCTTCTACGCCCGGCATGCGACGACTCCGCACGACGAGGCCCTGGTGCGGCTGCTCTCAGATCTGCTCGCAAGTCAACGGCACAACGCACAACCGCTGAGCCTCAAGACGGAACGGCTTGTCCTTGGACTCACCGTGCTGTTGTTCACGATCCTCTACTCGGTGCTGGCGATAGCGTCCTAACATGAGCCGAATGACGGATCATCGCGACAGCCACCAACCCGATGACGCGAGCGAGCGATTCGCACAGAATGGCTCGCATGTCCTGCCGTCGGTACTCCCAGAGCCGTCTCGGGGGCCGCACGTCACGCTCAGCGGGGGGCT
>JBEKGK010000227.1:0-4533 GCA_050012835.1 Solirubrobacteraceae bacterium
CGGCTTCATCGCGCTGCAGCTCGCCGCGCGCGGGCGCGCGCTGTCGGTGGTTGCGCTGGCGCCCGCCGGCGGTTGGGCGCGGGGCGATGAATCGTTCAAGGAGACGCTCGCCTTCTTCACGACGACGCACGAGCAGCTCCAGACGGCCGCTCCGCACGCCGAGGCGATCGCGGCCTCGACCGACGGCCGGCGCGCCGCGACGCAGTTCATCACCACGAGCTTCGAGCACATTCCCGCGGAGCTGATCGCCCACCTGATACGCGGCGCGGCGAGCTGCGACGCAGCGCCGCTGATCGAGAGCGCGATGCGCGAGGGCTATGAGCTCGATGCAGAGAAGATCGCGTGTCCGGTGCGCGTCGTGTGGGGCACCGACGACAGGATCCTGCCGTGGCCGTCCACCGCCGCGCGATTCCGCGGCGATTGGCTGCCTGGCGCGGACTGGGTCGAGCTCGACGGCATCGGCCACTGCCCCCAGCTCGACATCCCGCTCGAGACCGCGCAACTGATTCTGGGGTTCACGGCGACCTGACGCAACGCCAGTCAATACTGGAAGGAGATCGCCGACAGGCACCTGCCTTCGACGGCTGCGCTCAGTTCGACCATGCTGATGTCCAGACCCTTGGCGAGCAGGCGCACGGTGTCCCATCCAGGCGTCGCTTGGGCCAGCTCGATTCGCGCCAGCGAGCCGGCGGTGATTCCAGAGCGGAATGCCAGCGCTTCGCGGGTGATCCCGCGTTCTGCGCGCATTCGGCGCAGCGTGGCTGCCAGCGCTGGGTCGGGAGTCGAGGGTCGGGTCATGCGGTAAGCCCGCCGGGGTCTAGGACCACTGCCCGGCCCGCGGCGAGGGTCTGCGCTCAGTCGGAACCCACAGCCCCGCGAGCAGCTCGTCGACGGTCACGCTGAGACCGTCGGCGAGGATGAAGAGGGTGGTCAGCCGCGGCTCCACCGCCCCCTGCTCGATTTTGCCGATCTCTGTGCGATGTAGTCCGGTGGCGTGGGACAGGCGTTCCTGGGAGCAGGGAGGGCGCTTTGCCATCCGCACACGGCGAACGTTGGCGCCAAAGCCTTCGAGGAATCTGGCGAGCTCCACCTTGTAGGTCTCCATCGTGCTCATCGCTCCACTCTTCCTTGCGAGAGAGAGGAATGCGACAGATGTCCGTCCGCCACTCGGCTGAGTGCCGGCTGCTCATCCGCCACTTGGCTGACCGGCCGACGCCCATCTGCCAGCTTCTTGAGTGGCAGACCCTTGTGCGCAACGCCTATCGATCCGGTCGACTGCATGCGAACATATGTTCGCATATCTCGAGGGCAAGTCACATCGCGGAGCCGCTCCCCGACGAGCACCGCGTGGCGGGCTGGATGGCCGTCTGTTATCCCTACGGGCGGCAGTGCCCGTTGACGAGCAGCGGCGCGCGGCCTGGAGGTCGTCATGGAGGATGGACGCAGCGAGCATGAGAGGGCAGATGGCGCGCGGGGGCGCGCCCGCTGGCGGTCGAGCACTCGTCGCTGGACAGCTCATCGCCGCGCTACGGGCGTGGTGCTGCTGCTGCTCGTCGTGGCCGTGCCGATCGTGATCGAGGCGTCCACGGCGGCCGGTCAGGGCAGCCTGGTCCGCATCGGCGCCGCTCCGCGGCTGCCACCGGGCGCGGTCAAGCTCGGGCCTGCGCCGGCGACCGCCACGGTCTCCGGCGCGGTGGTGCTGCGCCCGCGGAATGCGCAGGCGCTCGAAAGCTTCGTCGGCGAGGTCACGAGCAGGAGCTCGGCGCTGTTCGGGCGCTACCTCCTCAAGGGCCAGTTCGCCGCCCGCTTCGGGCCGGCGGCAACGACGATCGCCGCTGTGAAGGCACAGCTGGAGACCGACGGGCTGCGCGTCAACGGCATCACCGGCGACGGACTGCTCGTCCGCTTCTCCGGCTCCGCGTCACAGGTGGCGAGCGCGTTCGCGACCAGTCTGGACTCCTACCGGCTGGCGGACGGCAGGCTCACGCGCGCCAGCACGTCCGCGCCGGCATTGCCGAGCTCGATCGCAGCATCCGTCGCGACCGTGGTGGGGCTCGACGATCTCGAGCGTCCGTACCCGCTCAGGGTCCACCACACAGCGTCCGGGAAGGGCCGCTTCCCGAACGCGAAGGCAGCGGCGTTCGCGCATCCCCCCGGATCGCCCCACGCCTGCCGTGCCGCAAGGGTCGGCGCCAGCGAGAACGGCGGCCTGACGGACGATCAGATCGCTTACACGTACGGCGCGTTCGGCCTCTACGGCGCGGGCGACACCGGCTCCGGGGTGCACATCGGCGTCTTCGAGCAGGAACCGTTTCTGACGGCCGACATCGGGCATTTCGACACCTGCTACTTCGGCGCGGTGGCGGCCGCCACCATGCTCTCGCGTCTCAGTGTGATCCCGTTGGAAGGCGGGATCCCGCAGGGGCCAGGCTCGGATGGCGAGGCGCTGCTCGACGTCGAGGACGTCTCCGCGATGGCGCCCGGCGCGAGCATCGACGTCTACGAGAACCCGGAAACGCCCGGAGGGGAAGTCGCCGAGATCGCGTCGATGGTCGACGAGGACCGCGACCAGATCATCACCTCCAGCTACGGGCAGCCGTGCGAGCAGGAGGAGCAGGTCGGCCAGCCGGGTACCCAGCAGGCCCTGGACTACCTCTTCCAGCAGGCTGCCGCTCAGGGGCAGACGTTCCTCGGCGCCGCCGGGGACAACGGCAGCGACAGCTGCGAAGAAGTCCACCGCGAAGCCGCCCCGCAGCCGGGCCAGAACCCCATATCCGCCGGTGAAATCGCCAGCCAGCCCTACGTGCTGGGCGTGGGCGGGACGACGATCACCGATGCCGGCCAGCCGGTGCAGGAGCACGTCTGGAACGACGGCGGCGAAGGCGGCGCGGGGGGCGGCGGGATCTCGCAGTCGTTTGCGATGCCCAGCTGGCAGCGCGAGGCCACGGTGCCGGGCATCGCGCTCCCGGGCGGCGCCGACTACACGAGCGCCGCGGGCATCGAGCGGCGCTTCGGCTACCCGACGGGGTTCTGCGACGGCACGCTTGTGGGAGCGCAAGCGAGCACGCCGTGCCGGCTGGAGCCGGACGTCTCGGCGCAGGCGGACGAGTACACGGGCGCGATCACCGTCTACAGCGAGGAGTACAGGGGCGAAGGGGAAGAAATGGCTCCGGACGGCTGGGTCACCTCCGGCGGAACCTCCTCGGCGACGCCGATCTGGGCGGGGATGCTCGCCCTCGCCGACGCCTCGTCGACCTGCCGAGAGAACCCGTCCACCTCCGCTGGCGTCGGCTTCGTGAGCCCGCTGCTGTACGCGATCGCGTCGAACCCGACCGCGTACGCGGCCTCGTTCAACGACATCACCGAAGGCAACAACGACCAATACGGCCTCGACGACGGGCAGGTGTTCCCGGCCAGGCCGGGCTACGACCTCGCCTCGGGGCTCGGCTCGCCGCGCATGACGGGTCCCGGAGGCTCCTCGGGGCTCGCCTACTACCTGTGCAGCTACGCCGCCCGTGGGGAGGGTCCAGCAGTGACCGGGCTGTCTCCGAGCTCGGGGACGACGGCGGGGGGCGAGACCGTGACGGTCACCGGCGCGGGCTTCGAGAGCGGCGGCGCGTCGGAGGTGGCGGGCGTGCAGATCGGCGTGTGGCACGTCCCGGCGGACGCCATCCACGTGCTCGGCGCGACATCGCTCGCGGTCACGCTGCCGCCCGCTCGCGACACGCTGCCGGCTGGGGCGCCGGCGGCCCAGGACGGGGCGGGGCCGGCCGACGTGATCGTGACGCTCACGAACGACCGGTCAAGCTCCCCGGGTCCCGCGTCCACGTTCGAGTACGTCGACACGAGCAAGACGGGCGCGCTCCCGAGCGTCGCCGGCGTCACGCCCTACGGCGGCGGTGAGGGCGCGCCGGCACCGGTGACGATCCTCGGCTCAGGTCTCACGGGCGCGACCGAAGTGAGCTTCGGCGGCGTGAAGGCCTCGAGCTTCAAGGTGCTCAGCGACTCGCGGATCCTCGTCGCCCCTCCCCCCTATTCCTCGCACACGGCCTGCGCGCCGCTGCCGGACACGGGGGTGTACGCGGGCGAGAACGCCACCAACGACGTCTGCCAGGTCCAAGTGGTGGTGCACGACGTCGCGGGGGCCAGCGCGACTGGCCGGATCCTGGCGCCGTTCGAGGGCGCTCCCGCGTTCGAACAGGACGGAGCGCTGCAGGCGCCCGCGGGCTGCGGCTGCGAGGTGTATCCCGCTCCCACCGAGTTCGACTACGCCCCCGCGCCGACGATCGCCTCGGTCTCGACCTCGGCAGGGCCGGGCAGCCTCGCCAGCGAGACCGGGGGAACGCTGGTCACGGTCCACGGCCGAGGCCTGGGCCGCTTCACGCTCGACTACGCCGACTTCGATGGGCCCGGCCTCGAATCGTCGATGGAACTGGGGTCGCTGGACCAGGAAATCGCCTTCATCAGCGGCACGGAGATCCAGATCGTGGCACCGGCGATCGCCGAATCCGCGGAAACGGCCACCGTCGATCC
>JBEKGK010000228.1:0-4504 GCA_050012835.1 Solirubrobacteraceae bacterium
CGTCAGCATCCTCAGCTACGACGGCACGATCACCGTCGGCCTGCTCGTACACGCGCAGCTCGTGCCCGACCCCGACGCGATCGTCGAGCGCCTGCAGCGTGAGCTCTCGGCGCTGGCCAGGCTCGCGCCGGCGATCGAGGGCCGGGTCGCGTGAGCGCGCCCTCCGTTGCGCTGTTCGCGCCCAACCCGCTGCTGACGGTCACGCTGGAGGTGGAGGGCGGCGAGCGCCAGAGCGTCCACTTCCACGCCGGCGGCCAGGGTGTGTGGGTGGCCGGCATGGTCGGGCGCATGGGCGCCACGCCCATGCTGTGCGGACTGATCGGCGGCGAGCCCGGGCAGCTCCTGCGCCCGCTGATCGACCACGCCGTGGGCGGGCGCTCGCATTTCGTCGAGACCGCGAGCGCGAGCGGCTGCTACGTCACCGACCGCCGCTCCGGCAAACGGGAGCTGCTCGCGATGAGCCTCAGCGATCCGCCCTCGCGGCACGAGCTCGACGAGCTGTTCTCGGTGACCTGCGTACAGGCGCTGGCGTGTGGCTGGCTGGTCATCACCAATCCGCTTCCGGGCGAGTCGCTTCCGCTTGAGATCTACGGCGACCTCGTCGCCGACGCCCGCGGGAGTGACTGCCGCACGCTCGTGGACCTGTCCTCGCCGCGCCTTGACAGCGCGCTCGCGAGCGAGCCCGATCTGGTGAAGATCAACGACTGGGAGCTCGCCGAGTTCGTTCGCGGCCCCGTGTCCACGCCGGAGCTGCTGCTCGCGGGCGCGCACCGCCTGCGCGACGCGGGCGCGCGCAGCGTGATCGTAACCCGCGGCGAGCTGCCCGCGCTCGTGCTGCACGGGGAGGATGCCTGGCAGCTCACCCCGCCCAGGTTCGAGCACGGCTTCCGCGAGGGCTGCGGCGACGCGATGATGGGCGCGCTCGCCGCCGTGTGGGCGCGCGGCGAGAGCTTCGAGCGGGCGCTCGTGCTCGGAGCGGCGGCGGGCGCCGCCAACTTCCTGCGGCGCGGTCTCGGACACGCCTCGCGCGAGGTCGTCGAGCAGCTCGCCGACGCGGTCACGCTCGAGCCGTGGGCGCAGGCGCAGGTTGAGGCGGGGGCGGGGGTTGAGGCGGGAGCGGAGGCCGGGGCGGGGCCGCAGGCGGCCTGAGCCTCACCAGGGGGGCGCGACGGGCTCGCCGCGCAGGATCGCCGCGGGCGCCTGCTCGACGATCCAGGCGACCTGCTCGGGCGGACAGATCTCGCGCAGGCGATCGAAGCCGGGGCTGAGGCGCAGGGGCCGGCCGCCATGCGAGGAGTGCGCGTCGCTCGCCAGCAGGTGCACGAGGCCCTCGCGCGCGAGACGCGCCATCAGGGCGTCGGGGTCGCCGGGATCGGTCTGCGCGAGGAAGTCGGCGGTCCACTGGATCAGGCAGCCCTGCGCAGCGAGCACGCGCAGGCGCTGCTCGAAGCCCGCGCCCGCGTGACGCTCGGGGTGCGCGATGATCGTGCGCGCTCCGCGGCCGGCCAGGCGCTCGGCGAGCGCGGGCAGCTCGTCGGACAGCGGGCCGGGGGCGGGCTCGAGCAGGATCCAGCCCCCGCCGTCGAGCGAGACCTCGCGCAGATGCTCGTCGCTGAGCTCGTCGGCTGCGAGCTGCGCTACCTCGCCGCCCCGCGCGATCCGCACGCGCACCGCCTGGCGGCCCAGCTCGCGCTGCAGCTCCTCGATCCGCGTGGGCAGCTCCTCGATGCGCACGTCGTGGTCATCGCGGATGTGGGGCGTCGCGCACACCGCGGAGATGCCGTCGAGCTCGGCTACGCGCGCCATCGCGACGCTGTCCGCGAGGTCGAGCGCGCCGTCGTCGAGCGCCGGCAGGATGTGGCAGTGCAGGTCGATCACGTTGACGCGGGCGTCGGGTCAGCCGCGCCCGCGAGCAGCTCGCGCGCCTCGGGGCTCGATTCGAGCGCGCGGATCAGGATCGATGAGACGACGCCGAGCAGCCGCTCGGGAACGGCGTCGGGCTCGGCCAGCTTGAGCAGTCCCAGCCCGAGGATCAGGCCGATCAGCGCGCTGGCGAACTGCTCGTGCGCCGCGTGGGGAGTCTCCACGCCGGCGTCGGCGGCGCTGTCGGCGCCGAAGCGGACGAACGTCGTGCGCAGCGCGTCCAGGCCGCTCGCCAGGCGCATGCGCAGCTTCTCGTCGCGCTGCGCATAGCTCCAAAGCTCGACGAACAGGCGGAAAGGGTCGGGATCCTCGCCGAGGCGCCGCATCCAGCTGTCGCTGCCAGCGAGCGGGCGCTCCCAGGTCGGGCGATCGCGATCGGAGCGCTCGCGATCGAACAGCTCCAGCTGCTCTGCGATCTGCCCCGTCAGATGCTCCTGCAGGAGCGCCAGCAGCAGGTTCTCCTTGCTGCCGAAGTGCGCGTACACGGCGCCCTTGGTGAAGCCCGCCTCGGCGGCGACCTCGTCGAGCGTCGCGCCGGCGAAGCCGCGCCGCGCGTACACGCGGGCGGCGGCGTCGAGCAGCCGCGCGCGCGTGGCGGCCTTGCGCTCGCTGCGGTCGAACTGCCCGCGCGGCATCAGCTTGACAGATACTGTTTAGTAGATATACTCACGAGTTCATTGTAGTTGATACCGAGAAGGAGCCATGATGAGCCCGCGCATCACGCAGCTGCCGCCCGGACCGCGCGCCCCTGCAGCCTGGCAGACGATCCTAGCCTGGAGGCGCCCCACCGCTTTGCTCGAGCGCTGCCGGGCGCGCTACGGACGCCGCTTCACGCTGCGCGTGCTCGGCCAACCCCCGTTCGTCGTGCTATCGGACCCCGAGGAGATCAAGCAGGTGTTCATGGCGCCGCCCGACGTCCTGCACCCGGGCGAGGGCGTGCGCGTGATCGAATCGATCGTGGGCCGCAATTCCGTGATCCTGCTGGACGAGGACGCGCACATGGAGCAGCGCAAGCTGATGCTGCCGGCGTTCCACGGCGAGCGCATGCAGCGGCTGGCGGGCGTGATGGAGGAGCTGGCCGAGCGCGAGCTCGCGCGCTGGCCCCGGGAGCAGCCGATCGCGCTGCACCCGCGACTGCAGCGCGTGACGCTCGAGATCATCCTGCGGGTCGTCTTCGGGCTGCAGCAGGGCGCGCAGCTGGACGAGCTGCGCGAGACGCTCACCGAGCTGCTCGCCTTCAGTGAGAGCCCGCTGTCGCTGCTTCCGTTCGCGCAGCGCGTGCTCTCCGGGCACGGGCGCTGGGCGCGCTTCCCGCGGTTGCACGAGGCGGTCGATCGGCAGCTGTTCGAGCTGATCGAGCAACGCCGGCGCGAGCGCGGCGAAGGCCGCGACGACGTGCTCGACATGCTGCTCGGCGCGCGTCACGAGGACGGCTCGCCGATGAGCGCGCAGGAGCTGCGCGACGAGCTGGTGACGGCGCTCGTGGCCGGTCACGAGACCACGGCCTCGCAGCTGGCGTGGGCGTTCGAGCGCCTGGCGCGCGAGCCGGCGGTGACGCGCCGCCTGACCGAGGAGCTCGACGAGGGTGAGAGCGAGGCGTATCTGACGGCGAGCATCCAGGAGATCCTGCGGTTGCGGCCCGTGCTCGCCGAAGCGGAGCCGCGCGTGGTCAAGCGCGCGATCGAGATCGGTGGCTTGGAGTACCCGCCGGGAGTGGCGCTTGTAGCCAGCGCCTTTCTGGTGCACCGCGATCCCGATGTCTACCCAGAGCCGCTGGCGTTTCGTCCCGAGCGATTCGTGGAGAAAGGGCCGGGCACGTATACCTGGATCCCGTTCGGCGGGGGACGCACCCGCTGCCTGGGGGCGAGCTTCGCGCTGCTGGAGATGCAGGTGGTGCTGAGCGCGGTGCTCAGGACGTGTGAGATCGCCGCCGTGGACCCTGCGCCCGAGCGCACCCGCAGGCGCAGCATCACCCTCAGTCCCGCCGGTCAGGCGACGGTCGTGCTGCGGGAGCGCACGGGTGTACGCCCAGGCGTGGGGGCGTCGCGCGATCGACCTGTGCTCAGCCCAGCTCTGTGAACAGCGCGAGCTCGCCGGACAGCTGTTCGTAGAGGCGGCGGCGCAGCTGCGTGTGGATCTGCGAGATGCGGCTCTCGGTGACTCCGAGCCGCTCGCCGGCCTCGCGCAGCGTGCGCTCCTCGACGTACAGCATCACCGCCACTTCCCGCTCCTGCTTGGAGAGCTGCGCAAACGCCTTGCGGAAGCGCGCCTTGGCTTCGCCCAGCTCAGCATGCGCGACCGGATCGCAGTCCCTGTCGCTGCTCTCCAGCGTGTCGATCTGCTCGGTCGTGGTGCCCTCCTCGGAGCGCACGGCCCGGTTCAGCGAGCCGACCTCCGCGAGCTGCACCTGATCGAGCCGGTCGGTCAGCTCGATCGGGCTCATGCCGAGGACGGCCGCGAGCTCGTTGCGGCTGGGCTGGCGTTCGTGGCTGGAGATGAAGCTCTCGCGGGCGTTGTTGATCGTGCGCTCGTCACGGCGCAGCGAGCGCGGCGCCCAGTCGTGGCGGCGCAGCTCGTCGAG
>JBEKGK010000229.1:0-4471 GCA_050012835.1 Solirubrobacteraceae bacterium
GAGATCGCGGGCACGACTACCCGGATTCGCGGCTGCCCGCGAACATCCTGCCGGTGACGGAATGGAGCCAACCGGTGGGGCCAGCGTGCCCGTCAGTCGACGGAATGTGTCTCGTTACGAGTGCTGTATAACCATAGCTATACAGCACTCGCGAAGAGAGTCATAGGATGCGGCGCAGCGCAGGTCGAGCGCTGCGCAGGGCAGCCCGGCGCAGCGCAGGGCAGCGCGGCGCAGCACAGGGCAGCCCGTCGCAGCGCGCGGCGACGGCTACGCGCCGCGGAAGGCGCTGCGTCCGGCGAAGCGCGCGTCGGCGCCCAGCTGCTCCTCGATGCGCAGCAGCTGGTTGTACTTGGCGACCCGCTCTGAGCGCGATGGCGCACCTGTCTTGATCTGCCCGCAGCCGGTGGCGACCGCCAGGTCGGCGATGGTCACGTCCTCGGTCTCGCCGGAGCGGTGGCTGATGACCGCCGTGTAGCCCGCCTCGCGGGCCATGGCTATCGCCTGCAGTGTCTCCGTCAGCGTTCCTATCTGGTTGACCTTGATCAGGATCGAGTTCGCGACGCCCGCCTCGATGCCGCGACGCAGCCGCTCGGTGTTGGTCACGAAGATGTCGTCGCCCACGAGCTGCACGCTCGAGCCCAAGCGCTCGGTCAGCAGCCGCCAGCCGTCCCAGTCCTCCTCGTCCATGCCGTCCTCGAGCGACACGATCGGATAGCGCGCCACGAGGTCGCTCCAGTAGTCCACCAGCTCGGCCGCGCTCAGCGTGCGGCCCTCGCTCTCGAGCACGTAGCCGCCATCCCGGTAGATCTCGCTGGCGGCCGGGTCAAGCGCGATCGCGAGATCCTCGCCGGGACGGTATCCGGCCGCCTGGATGCCCGCCACGAGCATCTTCAGCGCGTCCTCGTTGGAGCCGAGATCGGGTGCGAAGCCGCCCTCGTCGCCGACCGCCGTCGCCAGACCGCGCTCGTGCAACGTGCCTTTGAGCGCGTGGTACACCTCGGCGCCCATGCGCAGGCACTGCGAGAACGTGTGCGCGCCGCACGGCACGATCATGAACTCCTGGAAGTCGACCTTGTTGTCCGCGTGCACGCCACCGTTGAGCACGTTCATCATCGGCACCGGCAGCAAGGCCGCGTCGGCGCCGCCGAGGTAGCGCCACAGCGGCAATCCCTGCTCGGCCGCCTGCGCGTGCGCGGCGGCGAGCGACACGCCCAGGATCGCGTTGGCGCCCAGGCGCGACTTGTTGGGCGTGCCGTCGAGCTCGATCAGCGCCCTGTCGAGCGCCTCCTGGCCGGCGGCGTCCATGCCGGTGAGCGCGTGCGCGATCTCGCCGTCCACGTTCGCCACCGCACGCGAGACGCCCTTGCCGCCGTACGGCTCGCCGCCGTCGCGCAGCTCCGTCGCCTCGAACTCGCCGGTGGATGCGCCCGAGGGCACCGCGGCGCGGCCGTGCGCGCCGGAGCGCAGCTCAACGTCCACCTCGACCGTCGGGTTGCCGCGACTGTCGAGGATCTGGCGCGCGTGGATTCGGTCGATCTCGCTCATGCGCTCACTCGATCGCGGCGGGCACTCGCGGCGCTGGCGGCCAGCTCACGCGGGCCGGCTATTCGACCGATTTGGCGGTGCCGCTGGTCTTGGGCGCCTTGTAGCCCTTGCAGTCCGCGACCGCGTAGCCGGAGCGGCATTCCGTTTTGCCCATCCACTTCGTTTTGAATTCTTTCACGAACTTGCTGAGCGCCGACTGCTCCCCGGTGGCGACCAGCTGCTGCTTGATCGTCGACTTCACCTGCGACAGCGACTGCTGGCTGCCGGGCGTCGCACTCAGGACTTCGTAGACGTAGTAGCCAAACGGCGTCTTGACGGGACCGCCGAGCACTTTCGCCTTGGCCGAGAAGATCGCGGTGTCGAGCGCCTTCTCCTCCTCGCCTTTGACCACTTCCTTCAGCAGGCCGCCGCTGGCCTTGCTCGTCGGGTCGATCGAGACCTTGCTTGCGACGCTCGCGAAGCTCTTGCCCGATTCCACTTCCTTCTTGGCGCTCGCGGCAGCGGCTTCGGTCTTGGTGAGGATGATCCTCACGCTGCGCTTTTCCGGCGTGCCGTACTTCGACTTGTTTTCGTTGTAGTACTTGGAGATCTGCGCTTCGGTGACGGTGCTCTTCTTCTTGACGATCGTCTTCTGGATTTTCTGCGAGAGCAGGTTCAGCTTCACGCGCAGCAGCAGGTCCGAGACGCTCTGTCCGGAGGTGGCCAGGAATTTTTCGAATTCAGACGCTTTCGGGAACTGCGTCGACTTGATTTTCGTGAATTCCTTCTTGACTTCTGCGTCGCTCAGCTTCACGCCCAGCGAGGACGCTTCGCCGAGCACCCACTGTGAGGAGATCAGGAAGCCCAGCACCTCGCTCTGCAACGATTTGTACTGAGTTTCGCACTCGGACTTGAACTGCTTGGTGGTCAGCGCGGGCTGGCCCTTGGCCGGTTTGGGCGCGGTCTTGGCGAGGTGCGCGATGCACGTGGTGTAGTTCGGCGGTTCCGGCACCGCTGGCTTTTCCGTGGTGCCGGTCGCGCTCGAAGCAGCGGCAACGCCCATCCAGTGGTCGAACGCCGTTTTGCTGATCGATGTGCCGTTGACCTGCACGACGGCGTCGCCGGGTATGCCGCCGCACGCGGAGATCCCCACGAGGGCAAACAAAACGGCGCCTAGCGCCGAGGTGGACCTGAGAGTCTTGGACACGACGCGGGCACTCTAGCGGAAAGCTCGTATGTTGTCCCTAAGGAGTCGCTAACGAGTTCCTAAGCGGCCTCGCGCACGATCGCCAGCAGCGCATCCGCCGCGCGCACCACGCTGGGGAACCGCTCGGTCCCGTCCTTTGGAACGCGCACGGAGACCTGCGAGCGACCCGATTCGTACAGCGCGTCGGGCAGCTCCTCGCGCAGGCGCCGCGCGCGCGCGGAGTCGAGCTCGATCGGCACGACCGCCAGACGGTCGCCGCGGAAGCTCACCGTGCGCGCGCCCGCCTGGCCGAACTTGATGCGCGCGCGCTGCAGCGCCAGCAGGTTCTCCACCGGTTCGGGCACCGGCCCGAAGCGATCCTCGAGCTCCTCGCGCAGGCGCTCCACGTCCGCCACCTCCAGCGCGCCCGCCACGCGGCGGTGCACCTCGATCTTGGCCTGCTCGTAGGGCACGTAGTCGGCGGGCACGTACGCGTCCACGTTCACGTCCAGCCGCACCGGCTCCGGCAGCGCCTCGCCCTCGAGCTCTGGCTCGGCAGCCGCCACAGCTTCGTCGAGCATCTGCATGTACAGCTCGAAGCCGAGCGCCGCCACGTGCCCGGACTGCTCGTCGCCCAGCAGGTTGCCCGCGCCGCGAATCTCCAGGTCGCGCATTGCGATCTTGAAGCCGGCGCCCAGCTCGGTGTAGTCGGACAGCGCGGACAGCCGCTGCGCGGCCTCGGGCGTGAGCGCGGCGGCGGAGTCGTACAGCAGGTACGCGTACGCGCGCTCGCGGCTGCGTCCCACGCGCCCGCGGATCTGGTAGAGCTGCGCCAGGCCGAACGTGTCGGCGTGCTCCACGATCAGCGTGTTCGCCTGCGGGATGTCGATGCCGGACTCGATGATCGACGTGCACACGAGCACGTCCGCGCCGCCGCGCAGGTAGTCCATCATCACGCTCTCCAGCTCGCCCTCGCCCATCTGGCCGTGGGCCACAGCGAAGCGCACACCGGGGCACAGCGCGCGCAGCCGCTCGGCGGTCTCGTCGATTGACTCGACGCGGTTGTGCATGAAGAACGCCTGCCCGCCGCGCTCGTGCTCGCGCACGATCGCGCGCTTGACCAGCTCCTCCTCGTACTCGCCGACGTACGTGCGCACCGGCCTGCGCCCCTCCGGCGGCGTCTCGATCACGGAGATGTCGCGCAGCCCCGCCAGCGACATCTGCAGCGTGCGCGGGATCGGCGTGGCGGACATCGCGATCACGTCGACCTTCAGCTTGAGCTGGCGCAGCAGCTCCTTCTGCTTGACGCCGAAGCGCTGCTCCTCGTCCACGATCAACAGGCCGAGGTCCTTGGCGCGCACGTCGCGCGAGAGCACGCGGTGGGTGCCGATCAGGATGTCCACGCGGCCCTCCGCGAAGCCCTTGATCGCGGCTTTCTGCTCCGCGGCGGTGCGAAACCGCGAGACGTGCTCGAGCGTGAACGGATAGTCGGCCAGACGCTCGGCGAACGTGCCGTAGTGCTGCTGCGCGAGGATCGTGGTGGGCACCAGCATCAGCACCTGCTTGCCCTCCTCGGCGGACTTGAACGCAGCGCGCAGCGCCACCTCGGTCTTGCCGTAGCCGACGTCGCCGCAGATCAGCCTGTCCATCGGCCGCGGCGCTTCCATGTCGGACTTGACCAGCTCGATCGCGTCGCGCTGGTCGGGCGTCTCGGTGAACGGGAAGCGCTCCTCGAACTCGCGCTGCCAGTCGGAGTCGGGG
>JBEKGK010000230.1:0-8422 GCA_050012835.1 Solirubrobacteraceae bacterium
CTGATGGTGCCCCATCTGACGCAGCGAATCGTCGACGCGGAAGGGCGCACCGTGCAGAGGATCTCACCGCGCGTGCAGTCGGTCGTGATGAAGCCGTCCACGGCCGCGGCGGTGACCTCGATGATGGAAGCGGTTGTCAAGGAAGGCACGGGCACGGCGGCGCAGATACCGGGGATCCAGGTGGCGGGCAAGACGGGCACCGCGGAGACGCAGTTCGGCAACGCGATCAACAACGTCTGGTTCATCGCCTTCGCTCCCGCCGCCGATCCCAAGGTGGCGGTCGCGGTGACGCTGAAGGCCGTCCCCGGCGAAGGCGCCACGTTCGCCGCGCCGGTGGCCCGGCAAGTGATCGAAAGCCTGCTCAGGTCGCAGTCATGATCGACCCCGAGACGATCATCGACGGTCGCTACAGGGTGATCTCGCGCCTGGGCTCGGGGGGCATGGCCGACGTCTACCTCGCGCAGGACCAGTTGCTGGGCAGGGACGTCGCGGTGAAGGTGCTGCATCACCACTTCGCCGAAGACCAGGAGTTCGTCGAGCGCTTCCGGCGCGAGGCCTCGAGCGCGGCGGCGCTGTCACACCCGAACATCGTGGGGATCTTCGATCGTGGCGAGTGGAACGGCACCTACTACATCGCGATGGAGTACGTGGCGGGCCGCCCGCTCAAGGCGATCGTGCGCGAACAGGGCGCGCTCGACCCGGCGGCGGCGATCGAGATCGTCGTGCAGATCCTGCGCGCGGCGCGCTTCGCGCACAGGCGCGGCGTCATCCACCGCGACCTGAAGCCCCACAACGTGATCCTCGACGAAGAGGGCCGCGCGCGCGTGACCGACTTCGGGATCGCGCGGGCGGGCGCGTCGGACATGACGCTCACGGGCTCGATCATGGGCACCGCCCAGTACCTGTCCCCCGAGCAGGCGCAGGGGCTCGCGGTGAGCGCGTCCTCGGATCTGTACTCGATCGGCGTGATCCTGTACGAGCTGCTCACCGGCGTGGTGCCGTTCGAGGGCGAGACGGCGGTGGCGGTCGCCTTCAAGCAGGTGTCGGCCGAGCCCTACCCGCCGAGCGCGCTCAACCCGGCCCTTCCACACTCCCTGGACGCGGTCGTGCTGCGCGCGCTGGCGAAGGACCCCGCGCACCGCTACGCGGACGCCGACGAGCTGATCGCGGCGCTCGAACACGAGCGCCAGATGCTGCCGGCGCTCTCGGGCGCGAGGGCCGCGGCGATCCCCGACGGCCACGTCCACCACGCTCAGCAACCGCCGCCCCCGCGAGCGGGCGCTGGCTCCTTGCTGCTCGCGCAGCCGGGGACCGGGCAGTACGAGCTGGAGGGCGGCCCGCCGCCGGAGGAGGAACGCCGGCGGCGGCGGCGGCGGGGCCTCTTGTGGGCGCTGGCGTTCGCGCTCGTAGCCGGCCTGGCGGTGCTGGTGGTGCTGCTGACGCAGTCAACCAAGTCGGTGACCGTGCCGAGCGTCACCGGACAGACCGAACGGGCCGCGGAAGCCACGCTGCGCGGTGCCGGGCTGAACGCCCAGCCCTCGCTGGCGCCGAGTGCGACCGTCCACAGCGGCCTGGTGATCAGGCAGACGCCGGCCGCGGGCTCCGTGGCGAAGAAGGGCGCGCGCGTGAGCATCGTCGTCTCGGAGGGCCCGGCGAACGTGCCGCTGGTGGACGTCACCGGGCTCACCGCGGCCAAGGCCGCAGCCGAGTTGCGCAGGGCGCACTTCAAGACGAAGACGACGACCGAAGCCAGCAAGACGGTCGAAGCGGGACGCGTGATCGGCACCGAGCCGCCCGCGGAAACGGATGTCCAGGAAGGCCGCCTCATCACCCTGCTCGTCTCCAGCGGCCCCGCGCCGGTGCACGTACCCGACGTGACCGGCCAGACGCTGGAAGCGGCGGAAGCGACGCTCACCAACGACGAACTGGGCGTGGGCACGGTCACCAAGCGGGTCTCGAGCACGCAGGTCGCGGGCACCGTGCTCGCGCAATCCCCGACCACCGGCAGCGCTGTGCGCGCGGGCGCGAAGGTGAACCTGACGGTCGCGCAGGCGCCCAAGGAAGTCGAAGTCCCGAAGGTCGAAGGCGCGGCCGAAGTGGCTGCTGAGGCCGCGCTCAAGCGCGCTGGCTTCAAGTCCAAGGTGGAAACCCGCGCGACCACCGAACAGTCGCAGGTGGGCGTGGTGCTGGAACAGAGCCCGGCGGCGGGAGCGAAGGCGCGCAAGGGCGCGACGGTGACGATCGTGGTGGGCATGCTCAGCTCCACCACCACGACAACCACGCCGACGACCACGACCGCCACGCCGACGACCACGACGACGACCACGCCACCAGCGGCGCCGCCGGCCGGATGACCGGCGAGTCGCTCGCCGTGGCGGTGCTTGCCGGTGGGCGCTCGTCCGAGCACGACGTGTCGTTGTCGTCGGGCGCGGCCGTGCGCGAGGGGTTGAGCAGCGCCGGGCACGAGGTCATGTGGGTGGAGATCGGTCGCGACGGCGCGTGGCGTCACGACGGGCAGCCGCTGAGCGTCACGCCGGGGGGCGGGCTGCTCGGCGTGGACGTGGTCTTCCCGGTGCTGCACGGCCCGTTCGGCGAGGACGGGACGGTTCAGGGGCTGTTGGAGACGCTCGACGTGGCCTACGTGGGAGCCGGCGTGGCCGCCTCGGCGGTGTGCCTGGACAAGGTGCTGTTCAAGGAGCTGATGTCCGCCCTGGACCTACCTCAGGTGGACTATGTGGGCGTACGCGCGGAGCGCTTCGCCGACGAACGCCGGCAGGTGCTCGCCGAGATCGCGTTGCTCGGCCTGCCGGTGTTCGTCAAGCCGGCGCACCTGGGCTCGTCGGTGGGCATCGTCAAGGTGAGTGCGGCGGACGGCGTCGAGGACGCCCTGCGGCAGGCGTTCGCTCATGACGGCCTCGTGATCGTCGAGGCGATGGCCGTGGGAACGGAGGTGGAGTGCGGTGTGCTCGGCGTGCTCGAGGAGCAGCGCGACGCGGGCGAGCAGGCGGTCGCATCGGCACCCGGGGAGATCGTGTTCTCCGGGGAGTTCTACGATTTCGGCGCGAAGTACACACCCGGCGGCATGGAGCTGAGGATCCCCGCCGGAATCTCCGCGAGCGCGAGCGAGCAGGTCAGGGCGCTGGCGGTGAGGACGTTTCTCGCCGCCGGCTGCGAGGGCCTGGCGCGGGTGGACTTCTTCGTGGACG
Source organism: Solirubrobacteraceae bacterium (assembly GCA_050012835.1). Classification (GTDB taxonomy): domain Bacteria; phylum Actinomycetota; class Thermoleophilia; order Solirubrobacterales; family Solirubrobacteraceae; genus Palsa-744. The sequence continues at coordinate 3,207 of JBEKGK010000230.1, forward strand.
GTGAGCGCGTGCTGGTGAACGAGCTGAACACGATGCCGGGCTTCACGCCGACGAGCGTCTACGCCAAGCTGCTCGCGGCCTCTGGTGTCCCCTACCCGCGCCTCGTCGACCGCCTCTGCCGGCTGGCGCTAGAGCGCCACGCGCGCCGGCGCGCCTACAGCTACTGAGTCGCGCGAGAACCCGGCGCGCCCGCGGTGGTCCGCGGCCCGCACCTGCGGCGACGCTACTTGAACAGCGCCAGCTCGGCGATCGTCGCAGACTGCATGCCCGGCGGCAGCGTGGTCAGCCACACGAGGTAGTAGCGGTGCGGATGCCCGCCCAGCGCGAGCGGGATGCGTTCGCTGTCGTGGACGTCCGTGCTCGCGCCCACGGGGCCCTGCCAGCCGCGCGCGCTCAGCGGCGTGGAGCTGCCGTAGGGCAGTTCGAGCTCGACGTGGTCGGCGGCGTAGACCTGCACGGCGAAGCCGGGGGTGGGCGTCTGGATCTCGAGCGCCTTGGCGAGCACCTGCGGCGCGGCGTCCAGGTATATGCCGAGTCCGACGCCGCCGGCCTTCTTGAGGGTGCCGTCGTAGTACTGCTCGGTGCTCCAGGTGGTGTTGGGGTCGCCGTCGACGACGTTGTCGATCAGGTCGCGGTTTTCCGGGCCGGTGCCGAAGGGGTTGTAGTCGTGGGCCGCCGCCTGCCCCAGCTGCACCGGTTCCAGGCCCGCGTGGGCGGTGATGCCGGGCGCCTGTCCTGCGCCTCGGTGCGCTCTGCCGGCGGCGATCACGAGCGCGACCGCGACGGCTGCGACGAGCAGCGCGAGCGAGAGCACCCAGCGCGCAGGGTGGCGCATGCGCCACGGCAGCCGCCGCTGGGCCGGTCCGGGGAGCGTGCGCAGCACGCTGGTCACCTCGCCGGTGGCCTGACCGGCGCGGGCAGCCTCGACGGCGAGCACCTCCTCGAGGTCGGCGACCATGCTGGCGGCGTCGGGGTAGCGGCGCGTGAGGTCCTTGGAGACCGCGCGTTCGACCACGGCGGCGGTGGCGGCGGAGAGCTCAGGGCGCAGCCGCTGCACGTCGGGGACGTCCTCGCGCACATGCTTCATCGCCACCGCCACGGGCGAGCTGCCGCGGAAGGGAACCTCGCCGGTGAGCATCTCGAACAGCACCACGCCCAGCGAGTACAGGTCCGACTGACCGGTGACGGCCTGCCCGAGCGCCTGCTCGGGTGAGACGTAGTCGGTGGTGCCGCGCGATCCCGAAGTCGGTGATCTTCGCGCCGCCTTCCTCGCTGATGAGCACGTTGTGCGGCTTGACGTCGCGGTGCACGATCTGGCGCTCATGGGCGGCGCCGAGCGCGCGCGCGATCTCGATCGCGTAGGCGATCGCCTGCGGGATGTCGAGCGGGCCCTCGCGCCGGATGATGTCCTTGAGCGTCTCGCCGTCGACGTACTCGAGCACGATGTACGGCGTGCCGACGGCGCCGTTCGGGTGGGTGGGATTCGATCCCCCGCCGTCGGGCGAGGCCTCCTCGCCGGCGTCGATCACGGTGACCACGTGCGGGTGGTTGAGCTGCGCCACCGAGCGCGCCTCGCGGCGGAAGCGCTCGAGCTGGTCGGAGTCGGCGGCGATCTCGCGGTGCATCAGCTTGATCGCGACCGGCCGTTCGAGCACCGTGTCGAAGGCGCGGTAGACGGTGGACATGCCGCCCCGCCCGATCTCGGCGTCGAGTCGATAGCGCCCGCCGATCACGGTCCCGAGCTGAGTCATCGGCCTCTATTGTGCGCGCAAGCTAGGCGGCGCGCGCATATCGCCCCAGGCGCCGCGCGGGTACGGGCGCGTTTTGTCCATGGATCAGTCGGCGTTCGCAGTGTCGCGATCACGCAGACGTGAGACGACCAGCGCGGCGAGCAGACAGCGGTAGAGCGAGTAGGACCAGAGCGGTTGGTCGTCGCGCAGACGGCGATCCAGCAGCCGCGCGCTTGCCAGCGTGGACAGGAATGCGGCTGCGCCCCCGACCGCGAGCGCCGCGCGCTGCCCGCGCGGGACGCCCGTGCGGCGCATGCGCGCGCCCTTGAGCACGCTCGCGCCGAAGATGACGGGCAGCCCCGCGTGCCAGGAGAGAGCCTGCGCTGCGCGACGGTCAAATCCGCGCGCTCGTGCGGCGGTCAGCGTGGCGCCGTTGCGAGAGACTCCTGGGATCAGCGCGGCCGCCTGCGCGAGCCCGAGCGCGAGCCCGTCTCGCGCGCTCGCCTGCTCTTGGGCGCGGCTCCCGTGGCCTGCTCCGGGCGCGCGGCGGTCGGCGATCGCCATCGCCACGGCCCCGCCGGCGAGTCCGGCGGCGATCGAGCGCGGTCCGCCGAGCGCTCGCTCGATCGCTGGGCCGAGCGCGTAGCCGGCGAGCGCGGGCGGCGCCAGCGCGAGCGCGATCACGCCCGCACGCCGCCGGTCCAGGCGCGCGGCGTCGCGCAGCAGCTCGCTGCGCATGTGGATCGCGAGCGCGGCGCCCGCGCCGGCGTGCAGGGCGACCTCGAAGGACTTGCGCCGCTCGCCGTCCAGCCGTGCGTACTGCCAGCCGGCGAGCCACGGAATCAGCGTGGTGTGTGCTGAGGAGGAGACCGGCAGCAGCTCGGTGGGGCCCTGCAGCAGACCCAACATCGCGGCGTGGCGAAGCGGCAGCGCGCCGTCAGCCGACGGCATCGGCCGCCGCCTCGCGGCGTGAGCGCCGCCGGCGCACGAGCGCATAGACGATGCCCGCGACGACCAGCGCGAGGACCGCGTAGTCGACGTACTCAAAGCCCTTGCGCACGCTCGTCCAGTCGCCGCCGAGCGCGTGGCCGGCGAGCGCCAGGCCGAGCACCCACGGGACGGTGCCGAGCAGCGAGAACAGCGTGAAGCGCCCGAGCGGCATCCTGGCGACGCCGGCGGGCAGCGACACGAACGCGCGCACCACCGGGATCACGCGTCCGAACAGCACGGCGGCCTCGCCGTGGCGCTGGAACCACTGGTCGCCGCGTTCTATCTGTTTCGGTCCCATGTGCAGCTTCGCGCCGTGGCGTTCGAACAGCTCCAGGCGCCCGCCGCGCCCGACCGCGTAGGCGACCCACGAGCCGGCCATCGTGCCCAGCAGCCCCGCGAGCACGATCCCGACGATCGTCAGATGGTGGTGGGAGGCGCTCTGGCCGGGATCGGCGACGGCGAAGCCGGCGAACAGCATCACGACCTCGGATGGGATCGGGATGCAGGCGCTCGAGATCGCCATCAGCGCGAAGATCCCCGGCAGCCCGGCGTCGCGGACGAAGTGCGAGGTTTCGTTGACGAGCGTTTCGGATATCGAGGCGAGGACGAGCAAGGGCCGGCCAACGATAGCGGCGATCCGGGGCCGATCGCCGCCGGAGCGTTAGCGTCCCCTGCGGATGCGCGTCTGGATCGACCTCACCAACAGCCCGCACGTGCTGGTCATGCGCCCGGTGATCGAGCGCCTGCGCGCGGACGGCCACGAGGTGCGCGTGACGGCACGCGACTTCGCGCAGACGATCGAGCTGTGCGAGCGCCTCGGCGTCGCGCACACCGCGATCGGGCGCCACCGCGGCGGGCGCCTCGGCGCCAAGGCCGCGGGCCTCGTGTCGCGCTCGGCGGCGCTCGTGCGCTGGGCGCACGCCGAGCAGCGTGGATCGGAGGGTCACCCAACCTTCGACATCGCGCTCGGCCATGGCTCCAACGACGTCTCGGTCGCGGCCGCCGTGCTGCGCATCCCGAGCGCGACGATGTTCGACTACGAGTGGGCGACGGTCCAGCACAACGTCAACTGCCGGCTCGCGCGAGCGGTGGTCGTGCCCGACGCGATCCCACCGCAGCGCCTGGAGCGCTACGGCGCGAAGGGCAAGGTACGCGCATATGCGGGTCTCAAGGAGGAGTACTACCTGGCCGACTTCGAGCCCGACGATGCGGTGCTGGGCGAGCTCGGCCTCGACCCGGAGCGCGCGATCGTGGTCGTGCGCACGCCACCGGTGGTCTCGCTGTACCACCGCTTCGAGAACGACCTGTTCGCGCGCGTGCTGCGACGCCTGAGCGCGGCCGCGGCCGAGCACGGGACCCAGCCTGTGGTGCTGCCGCGTGTGGCCTCCCAGCGCGAGGAGCTCGCGCGCATCCCCGGCTTCGTGGTCCCCGAGCATGCCGTGGACGCGCAGTCGCTGATCGCCCACGCGGACCTCGTGATCTCGGCGGGAGGCACGATGAACCGCGAGGCGGTCGCGCTGGGCACGCCCGTCTACACGACCTTCCAGGGGCGCTTGGGCGCGGTCGACGAACGACTGATCGAGGAACGGCGCCTGCGCATGCTCACCGCCGCCGAGGACCTCGACCTGGGCAAGCGCGCGCCCGCGAACGCGACGCCACGCGTGCGCCGCGACCCCCGGGTGCTCGTCGAGTTGCTGCTCTCGCCCGTCTGCGACTGATCGGCGCCCGCGCGGGCTGGGACGCTGCAATCGTTGCTGGCGCTTACAATCTCCACAATGCGCCGACGGATCCGCTCGGCGGCCCTACCGCTCCACCGTCACTCGCTGCCGCAGCTTGCAGTGGACGGGGCGCTGGTCGCGCTCGCGTACTACCTCGCCTTCCAGCTGCGCTTCACCACCCGGCTGCCGTCGCACTACTCCGACCTGCGCTCCGACACGATCTGGTGGGTGCTCGTGGGGAGCATGCCGGTGCTGGTGCTGGCGCGCGTGTACCAGCGCAGCTGGCGCTATGCGGGTCAGCGCGACTACGAGGCGGTGGTGCTCGCGGTGCTGCTGATCGTGCTGTTGACGGTCGCTGCCGTCGAGATCCTGCGCCCGGTGTATCACTACATCGAAACAAGGCATCCACCCGGCCATGCGACGGCGGTCCCGCTCGTGCTCCCGAACACCGTGATCGTGCAGTTCGCACTGCTGTCGCTCGCCTTCCTCGTGGGCGTGCGCGCGGTGGCGCGCTCGCTATACGAGCGCAGGCCACTGGCCGCGTTCCGCAGCGTGCGGCGCGACCAGCGCACGGTGCTGATCGCCGGCGCCGGCGACGGCGGCCGGCTGGTGGCCCGCGAGATCATGCGCAATCGCGACCTCGGCCTCGCGCCGGTGGGCTTCGTCGACGACGACCCCGCCAAGCGGCGGCTGCGCATCGAAGGCCTGCGCGTGCGCGGCAACACCGAAGGCGATCTGCCGCGCATCCTCGACGACGCCGAGCCGGACGAAGTGATCA
>JBEKGK010000231.1:0-4432 GCA_050012835.1 Solirubrobacteraceae bacterium
AGATCGTCGAGACTGCGACGCGCACCGGCGCGCGCTTCTCCGGCCCCGTTCCGCTGCCGACCGAGAAGAACGTCTACTGCGTGATCCGTTCGCCGTTCAAGGACAAGGACTCGCGCGAGCACTTCGAGATCCGCACGCACAAGCGCCTGATCGACATCCACCAGCCGACGCCCAAGACGGTCGACTCGCTCCAGCGCCTGGACCACCTCCCGGCGGGCGTCGACATCGAGATCCGCCTGGCGACCTGAACCGATGGCCGCGATTCTCGCCAAGAAGCTCGGCATGACCCAGCTCTTCCAGGAGGACGGAAGCGTCGCGCGCGTGACCGTGCTGCAGGCCGGTCCGTGTCCCGTGACCGCGATCCGCACGCCCGAGCGCGATGGCTATAGCGCGGTGCAGCTGGCCTATGGCCAGGCCAAGGAGAAGCACATCTCAAAGCCCGAGCTCGGCCACCTCAAGAAGGCCGACGCGCCGCCGATGCGCACGCTCGCGGAGTTCCGCGGCGAGGCCGGCGAGCTGACGCTCGGCGAGGCGGTGACGGTCGACTCCTTCGAGGTGGGCGCCCGCGTGAAGATCTCAGGAACCTCCAAGGGCAAGGGCTTCCAGGGGACGATCAAGCGCCACAACTTCGCCAGCGGTCCCAAGTCCCACGGCTCGCACAACGTCCGCGCGCCCGGGTCGATCGGAGCCTCGGCGACGCCCTCACGCGTGCTCAAGGGCATTCGCGGGCCCGGCCAGATGGGCAACAAGCGCGTCACGCAGAAGGGCCTCGAGGTGATCCGCGTGGACGCCAAGGAGAACCTGCTGATGGTGCGCGGCTCGGTGCCCGGTCCGACGGGCTCGCTGGTGGAGGTGAGGACCGATGCCTGACGCTCCTATGCTTACCGTGAAGGGCACAGGTGGCGCTATCAAGAAGGTCAAGCTCGACGAGTCCGCGTTCGGCGCGCGCTTCTCCGGTCCGCTGGTCCACCAGAGCGTGCGTGCCGAGCAGGCCGCGCGCCGGCGCGGGACCGCCGCCACGAAAACACGCGGCAAGGTCTCCGGCGGTGGCGCCAAGCCGTGGCGCCAGAAGGGCACCGGCCGCGCGCGCGCGGGCTCGAGCCGCTCTCCCATCTGGACGGGCGGCGGCACCGTGTTCGGGCCGCAGCCACGCTCGTACACGTTCAAGGTCAACCGCAAGGAGCAGCGCGCTGCGCTGCGCAGCGCGCTGTCGCTGCACGCAGAGCGCGGCTCGATCGCGATCCTCGACGCGAGCATCTTCACCGCGCCCAAGACCAGCCAGGCGTTCGACCTGCTCGATGATTGGGAGATCCCCACGGGCCAGGTCAGCCCGACGCTGGTCGTGCTCGCCCCCGAGGAGTCCTCGGCGGCGCTGTCCTTCCGCAATCTCGCGCGCGTGGCCGTGCTGACCGCCGAGAGCGTCGGCGTGGCCGATCTGCTGGGCGCCGCCAGCCTCGTCATCTCCGAGCCCGCGCTGCGGGCGCTGACCGCGCGCACCGGCCCGCCGCGCTCGCGTGCGAACGGGGAGGCGAAAGCCTGATGGAGCACACGCAGGTGATCATCCGGCCGGTCGTATCGGAGAAGAGCTACGTGCTCTCGGCCGCCGACCGCTACACCTTCCGCGTCCACCGCGACGCGCACAAGACGCAGATACGCCAGGCCGTGGAGGCGCTGTTCGACGTGCACGTCGTGGAGGTGCGCACGATGAGCGTCAAGTCCAAGCCCAAGCGCCGCGGCAGCACGCCGAAGGGCGGAACGCGCGAGTGGAAGAAGGCGATCGTGCAGATCCGCTCCGGGGAGTCGATCCCGATATTCCAAGGTCTAGCCGCGCTGGAGAGCTGATCGATGCCCGTACGCAAGCCAAGACCAACCAGCCCGGGGATGCGCTTCGTGTCCTACCCGGACTTCGCCGAGATCACCAAGTCCAAGCCCGAGAAGACGCTCGTCGAAGGACTCAAGAAGAGCGGCGGACGCAACGTGGCCGGGCGCAAGACCGCCCGCCATCGCGGCGGCGGCGCCAAGCGCGCGTACCGGCGCGTGGACTTCAAGCGCCGCAAGGACGGCGTGCAGGCGCGCGTCGCGGCGATCGAGTACGACCCCAACCGCTCCGCCTACATCGCGCTACTGCACTACGTGGACGGCGAGAAGCGCTACATCCTCGCGCCCCAGCGGCTGACCGTGGGGATGATGGTGTCCTCGGGTGAGACCGCTGACATCGCGGTCGGCAACTGTATGGAGCTCGCGCGCCTGCCCGTGGGCACGGTCGTGCACAACATCGAGCTGCAGCCCGGTCGCGGTGGCCAGATGGCGCGCTCGGCGGGAGCGTCCGCGCAGCTGATGGCCAAGGACGGCGAGATGGCGACCCTGCGCCTGCCCTCGGGTGAGATGCGCTTGGTGCGCGCCGAGTGCCGCGCGACGGTTGGCACGATCGGCAACGCCGAGCATCAGAACGTGAAGGTCGGAAAGGCCGGGCGCAAGCGCCACATGGGCGTGCGCCCGCAGACGCGCGGCGTCGCCATGAACCCCGTCGACCACCCGCACGGCGGCGGCGAGGGCTCGACCACCGCCGGGCGCCATCCGGTGACGCCGTGGGGCGTGCCCACGCTCGGCTATCGCACGCGCAAAAAGAACAAGACCTCCAGCAGGTACATCGTGCGCGGTAGAAGGCGCGGGAAGGGCAAGCAAAGATGAGCCGCTCGAGCAAGAAGGGCCCGTGGGTGGAAGAGCGGCTGATGCAGCGCGTCGAAGCGCTGAATGCCGCCAACAACAAAAAAATGCTGAGGACGTGGTCGCGCGCGTCGACGATCTTCCCGGAGATGGTCGGTCACACGATCGCCGTGCACGACGGCAAGAAACACGTGCCCGTGTACATCAGCGAGTCGATGGTCGGCCACAAGCTCGGCGAGTTCGCGCCCACGCGCGTCTTTCGTGGCCACGCTGGCTCGGGGAAGGTCAGGTAGATGAGCGCCGAGCAGGAGAAGGGCGACACACCGGCCGAGCCGGACGACGCGAAAGCGCCGGCCGCGAAAAAGGCTGCCGCCGTGAAGAAACCTGCCGCCGAGAGCAAACCGGCTGCCGGGAAAAAAGGGGCCGCTGAGAAGAAACCCGCGGAGGACAAGAAGCCCGCTGCTGAGAAAGAGCCCGCTGCTGAGAAAGAGCCCGCTGCTGAGAAAAAGCCCGCTGCTGAGAAAAAGCCGGCTGCTGAGAAAACGCCCCCCGCGGAGAAGAAGCCCGTCCAGGAGAAGCCCGCGACCGCCAAGAAACCGGCCGCCGAGAAAAAACCGGCTGCTGAGAAAAAACCGGCTGCTGAGAAGAAGCCAGCTTCGAGCAAAGAGCCGGCCGAGAAAGCCGCAGCCACGCCGCGCGCTGCCAAGGGCGCCGCCGCCAAAGCCACCCGCCGGCGGGTGGTCGCAGCGCATGCGCGCTACGTGCGCACCTCAGCGCGCAAGGCTCGCATGGTATGCGGGCATCTGCGCGGGAAGTCCGTGCAGGAGGCACGCGCTATCCTCGCGTTCACCCCTCGTGAGGTGGCGCGCGACTGGAGCAAGTTGCTCGAGTCGGCAGTGGCAAACGCCGAGAGCAACCACGAACTGCTCGAGGACGATCTGATCGTCCGTGAGGCGTACGCCGACGAAGGGCCGACGATCAAGCGCTTCCGGCCGCGCGCAATGGGACGCGCGACGCCGATCCGCAAGCGCACGAGCCACCTGACGATCACGCTGACCCCGCGCCCTGAGCCCGGGACCAACAAAAGACACGGCTGAGAGACTGAGAAATGGGACAAAAGGTTCATCCAGAGGCAATGCGCGTGGGCTACATCCACGACTGGAAGTCGAACTGGTTCAACGAGAAAAACTTCGCTGAGTACCTCGCCGAGGACGTGCGTGTGCGCGAGCACATCATCGGCAAGCTCGCGCACGCCGGCCTGTCGGACATCACCATCCGCAAGGACGCCAACGAGCTCGAGGTCAACATCCACACCGCGCGACCGGGCATCGTGATCGGCAAGTCGGGCACCGAAGTGGACGCGCTGCGCCGCGACCTGCACCGCATGACCAAAAAGCAGATCAAGGTCAACATCCTCGAGATCAAGCGTCCCGAGCTCGACGCCAAGCTGGTCGCGCAGTCGATCGCCGAGCAGCTGCAGAATCGCGTGGCGTTCCGCCGCGCGATGAAGCGCGCGCTGACCAGCGCCATGCGCTCGGGCGCCAAGGGCGTCAAGGTCCAGGTCTCGGGGCGCCTCGGTGGCGCGGAGATGGCCCGCACCGAAAGCTACTCAGACGGGCGCGTGCCGCTGCACACGATGCGCGCGGACATCGACTACGGCTTCTACGAGGCGCGCACGACCTTCGGGCGCATCGGCGTGAAGTGCTGGGTCAACAAGGGCGAGATCATGCCCGAGGGCTACACCGGCGCAGATCTCACCGACCTG
>JBEKGK010000232.1:0-4391 GCA_050012835.1 Solirubrobacteraceae bacterium
TTCGCGACGACAGCCGCGGGAAACCCCACGCCTGCTGTCCGTCCGAGCACAGCGCTACCTTCCTCCTCGTCATATCCACCACCCTCTCACTCGTGGTGGACCGACAAACGGGGTCCGGTCAGTCGCACCTGCGATGATCAGAGAATGGTTCGCGTTGACGATGAGCCGCCCGACACACGCGTTGAGCAGGAGCAGGCGCCCGAGCCTCGCTCAACGCCGCAGGCTTTTTGGCATCTCATTCCCAAGGCGGTAGTCGAACTCGGCAAGGCCGTCGGCGTTGATGTCCTGGCTCAGACCGTTGTCGAAAGACTTACGGGAAAACGCCGCCCTAAATGCGTCTGGGCGGAGTGCGGGGAACCGATTCCGGCCAACGTGAGGTATTGCCCGCAATGCGGGCGGGAGCAGCCTGGGGCATAGAGGCGGCGGCGTCGGGCCAGGTCTGCGTGTGAGCGTGCTCGCCTCAGCTGTCTCCCGCGCCTCCCGTAGCGTCAGAGGGAGACGTTGAGGCGCCCCCAGTGGCGGTCACCTTCGATGTCTGCCGCGTCGTCGCTCGACTCCTCCCACTCGTACGGGCAGGGACGTAGGATGCGAGCCAATGCGTGGGCGCTTGAAGGGACTACGCTCCCCTGGGCTCACATAGCATCCCCGCCGCCTCCAGCACCTTCATGGTGACGAGCACCGGGTTGTCCCGGTAGGTGCGCGAGGCGGCCATCCGCCGCACGACGCCCACCACGTCAGCGAGCCCGTGCACGGCTATGGAGCCGGCGCCGACGCGCTGGCTTCTGGCCCACGCGCGGACCTTCTCCTCGTCCGCGCTGGTGGCGAACCTGCCGACGTAGAGCCGCAGCTCCACCTGCGAGGTGCGGTAGCCGTAGCGCCTGGCCGCCGCCCGCACGACCGGCCCTCTGACCTCGGGCCTGTTGAGCAGCGAGTAGCGCCTGCGCAGCGTCTCGTTCGCGGTCTCGGCCATGACGTGGGCAGCGGCGACCCCGTCCGAGCCGAGGAAGGACTTCACCGAGGCCAGCACCAGCCGCTCGGCGCAGGCGCCCACGAGATCCACCTCGTAACCGTGCGTCTGGTCCTGCGCATAGTCGCGGCGGCGGGTAGGCAGGCGCACAGGGAACTTGACCGACTCGGAGACCACCAGCCCCTCGTCCTCCAGCGCGAGCGCGACGAACGACTCGAACGCCTCCATGTCAGCGCCCTACGCGCCCTGGCCGTCGAGCGCGCCCTTGAACTCCTGTCGCAGGCGTTCGCGCAGCGGCCTCCAGCGCTCCATGAGCTGCGGGCCGCCGGCGCGGTGCTCGCGCGCCAAGGACTCGACCTCGCGCATGAGCGCTTCGACCTGCGGCGGGGCCACGAGGCGCAGCCGCGCCGCTGCCGCGACGAGGCGGTCAGAGAGGTCGTCATGCCGACGCCCATATGCGCGGCGCTTGACCCAGCGACCGAAGAGGTGGCCGAAGACATCGACAGGAGTGCCCTCCAGCCGGCGCTCCACCCAGCGGTCGAGCGCGTTCTCGCGCAGGGGTGCGGGGAAGTCCTCCACCTCCAGCATCACGGCGTCGAGCGCCGCCATGTACTCGCGCAGGGCCTGGTGGAGCTCCGTGCTCCGGGCTGCCTTCGCCGCTTCCCGGCGTGAGCCGCGCTCGCGCAGGGCGTTGGCGCCATAGCCGAGGGCTATGGAGGTCGCGCTCACGGCGGCCCCGGTCACGTAGGAGGACATGTTCCAAGGATCGCGTCCGTGGCGGACAAAGCCAGACGCGCGAAAGCGCAGGCGTTGTCCAGGGAACCGTTGGGGTTAGGGTGCCGTGCCGATGCCAGACCCGCAGACCTCAGAGCGTCGAGCGCAGGAATGGGGGACCATCGGCACAGTCCTGTTTGGCGTCGGCGTCACAGGCGTAGGCGCTCTACTTCCCGCCGGCTATGGCGAGCATCTATGGGAGAACAGCTTCTTCCTGACCGGACTCGCCTTCTCCTGTCTGCTCGGAGGGCTTGGCACCTACGCGCTGGCCGGCGCGTTCGTGTGGCGCCTTCCGTTGCCAGCAACGCTCCGCGAGCGCGAGGAGAAGCAGCGACCTGCACCGCCCCGACCTGTGCGCAGAAGCGCGCCGGTGCAGATCGTCTTCGGCTTTGATGCTCGACGCACGGCACCTAAGCGCCGAGCCCCCAAACGTCGGAAACCCCCCGATCTCGAAAAGAAGAAAGAAGAGGAACTTTTCCGGCGCGTCAAAGACATAGGACGCGAGCATGAAGCACACGCTCGGCGTCAGCTCGTTGCGACCATCAAGAGTGGCATGGTCCTGCGTGAGGCCGGCGTCGCGGACGGGCCGCTCGGCCTGGATTGGCGAGAGGAGGCCAAAGCCATGGTCAAGGAGAGTGCCGGGGAGCATCGAGCCAGCACCCTGACGCAATCTGATGAGATCGAACACTGGCTCACATGCCTGCGTGAGATAAAACGGCACCCGCCCGTCATCCTCAAGGTGAGCGAGTCCTGGGATGCCTACGCCGAGAGGATGAGGGCATTCCTAAAGAGGCTCCAACCCGTCGTGATCGAGGGGATGCACCTGCGCGTAGAGTTGTCCGAAGGGCTTCTCGACGCGGAGCAAGGTGCCTCCAGGGTGGCTGCCTGGGAGCGCGACGTAGATGAGGCCTTCTCAGACGAGGCCATGCTAGGCGAGGCCCTGCGCGATGGGCTGCCGACGGCAGCGAAGCCCGTCTTCGAAGGACTCACCGACGAGGAGATTGCGAATGCCTTGCATCAAGACGCGCTCATCCGGCGACTGCGAGCGCTGCTTCCTATCGTCGCGCATTGCGTGGAAGCGATGAGTGGCAAGTGATGAGTTGGCGCCTCTGCGGGGCCCCGCTCACTGGCCGGGGTCGATGCCAGCACGGAGCCGCAGGCTGCGCCCGCGCTCGGGGTTGGCGATGCCGAACTCCAGCTCAAGCAAGGCCTGCACGAGATCGCGCAGGCCCTCGACCTCCTGCTCCTCCACCTCGCGCTTGGCCGAGCCGTGGACGAGCTTGCTTCGTCGCCCGTAGTGCCTGCCCACGAACTCCTGCCAGGCATCCTCGGATGGCCCAAAGGCGGCTGCAAGCCGTTCGCGCAAGGCCGGACATCGGTGGTGTCCGGCATGGCGATGGCCTCAACGACGAACCAGAGCTCCAGGTACTCGGTCACGAGGTCGGAGGCCTGGGTCGAGCGCCAGTACCAGTCGCAGGCCAGGCCGGTGCGCTCCTTGTCCTCCCTCGATCGCTCAAGGTTGCTCGCCAGCGTCGTCTTGGTCCAGTCCTCGAACTGCCCCAGCGTCACGGCGGCCAATCCCATCTGCCACTCGTTGCCGATGGCCTCGGACGCGAGGCTCCGGTTGAAGTGGCCGTCCGGGAAGACCTCGCCAAGGCCCTCGGTGACGAGCGCGCCCAGCACGCGCGGCCCGAACGACAGCTCGATGAGCGTCTTGAGGGAGGCGAGCGTGCTACGGCCCTCCGCCAGCCGCCGGTCGGGGCGCTCCTGTGTCGTGTGCAGGATGAACTCCACGAAGAACAGCCCCTCCAGCGTCTCCTCCCAGGCCGCGAACTCGAAGTCCCTCACCTCCGATGGGTGGAAGGCCATCGTCGTGCCCTCGATGACCGTCGTCCCAGGCTGGGGCAGCAGCCAATGGCCCTCCCGTCGCAGGGGGAGCGCGTCCGGGCGCTTGAAGCCGCCGCGAGCGACGCTCCCTTGCCCGGCTCGCATGATGAGGTTGGGCCAGGTCATGTTGACCTCTGGCAGGAAGGTCTTGAGGGTCTTGTAGACGGCTCGGTACGCCGGGATGCCCGTCTCAGGCGGATGCTCGTCGTCTGTGCCCTGCCAGCCGCCCGCCACGAAGAAGTCAGGGAGGTCGTCCGCCATCGCGGCGAGCCGAGCGCGCTACCTCAGCGCCGAGTAGATGACGAAGCCGGTGTTCACGATCGTGGCGACGGCTATCAGGTAGGTCAGCCGGCGCACCGTCTGCGAGCTGCGCTGCGCCGCGACGACCACGCGCGCCGCGTCGGCGCCAAGCTCGTGGGCAGTCCTCTCCACGACGCGCTGGTTGCGGCGGTGCTGGACGAGCGCCCAGGCGCCGACGAGCGGATAGACGTAGCGGACGAAGAAGATGGTCAGCCGCGAGACGCGCAGGTCCGCGATGCGAGTCGAGTCGGACATGCAGGCATGATCGCGGCGGCCTCGGACGAGCGCTCAGGCGTGCGGCGCAGATGCCGCGTGCTCGATGAAGCCGTGCTCGCCGACCACGAAGCGGCGGTCGCGTGGCCCGTCGAAGGCGTGCTCGGGCAGCGGCACGCCATCGAAGCCCGCGCCGAGGCCAGAGAGGTCGAAGGCATCGACCCACTCGTAGCCTCCAGGCGGGACGCGC